>NZ_JAQCSY010000013.1:0-99121 GCF_027686195.1 Coprococcus sp. AF102-57
TTTTGCGCAATTCAGAATATTCTGACATTTTTGTGCTTCAGTTCAGTCTTCCGTTTAAGTAAGCTATTTCCTTACTCGCCAGAATCGGAATCTTTAAAGACCTTTAACTTTTATAATTTCGTAATTGCTATGATACCAGGGTCAAAAGGTCAGAAAGCCGATGCAAGCTTGCTTGCAAGAGGATTTTTGACCTCTTGACCCGCCAAAAACATGAGTAAGTAGGCATTTTTCAAAGAAAAATGAGCGGATTACGAATGTTTTTGAGGATTGCGAGAGTGCAAAGCACGTAGCAATCTGGTATCAAAGGGGGCAAAATACCTTTTGGCTCCAACATCATTGCTATGTAAAAGAGGGAACAGAAATTATCACATCTATTCTGTTTCCTCTTTACATGTTCTCCTACTCAATCAGTCCGATTGCCTCGTTAATGCTTTTCACTCCAATGATTTTGATCCCACCAATACTCTTCACGCTATCCAGAGATACTTCTGGCACAATACACGTCTCAAATCCAAGCTTCTTCGCCTCTGCCACCCGCTGTTCCGGCATATTTACCGCACGGACTTCTCCACTTAATCCAACTTCTCCAAACACAATCGTCCGTTCATCAAATGGTCTGTTCTTATAGCTTGATACGATCGCCATCACGATTCCAAGGTCTATCGCGGGTTCATTGATCTTGATACCTCCGGCAATATTCACATAGGCATCATAATTTCCAAGATGATATCCAATCCTTTTTTCCAAAACCGCCATCAGAAGGTTCACCCTGTTGTAATCTGTTCCTGCTGCTGTTCTTCTTGGCATTCCAAAATTGCTTTCGCATACCAGCGCCTGGATTTCCAGCAAGATCGGACGTGTTCCTTCCATAGAACATGCCACAACAGATCCAGATGCATTTTCCGGGCGCCCATTCAGCATAAATTCTGATGGATTTTCCACCTCCCGAAGACCATCTCTTCGCATTTCAAATACACCAATCTCATTCGTCGAACCAAAACGATTTTTCACTCCTCGAAGAATCCGGTAAGATGCATGCCTGTCTCCTTCAAAATACAGAACCGTATCTACCATATGTTCCAATACTCTTGGACCGGCGACAGTTCCTTCTTTTGTAACATGTCCGACAATAAAAATCGAAATCCCAAGCCCTTTTGCAAGCTGCATCAGCGTATTTGTTGCCTCTCTGACCTGCGACACACTTCCCGGTGCGGAACCGACTTCTTCACTGTACATTGTCTGAATCGAATCAATGATCACGGTATCTGGTTTTTCCTTTTCAATCACATTGCGGATCAGTTCCAGATTAGTCTCACAAAGCAAAAGCAGATGATCATTAAATTCTCCCATCCTCTGTGCACGCAATTTAATCTGGCGAAGCGATTCTTCCCCTGATATATACAAAACCTTTCGTTCTTTTTTTGCCAGTTTCTGACACACCTGCAGGAGCAGCGTTGATTTACCGATTCCCGGATCACCACCTACTAAAATAAGGGAGCCCGGTACGATTCCGCCTCCCAGTACACGGTCCAGTTCTTTAATCTCGGTTGTCACCCGCTCTTCATTCTCTGTCTTTACTTCGGACAATGGTACAATATGAATCTCTTTTGCCGCTTTAACCGCTGCCGTTTTCGACGTTGTCACACGCTCTTCCACGAAAGAGTTCCATTCCTTGCACATCGGGCACTGTCCCAGCCATTTTGATTCTTCATGCCCACAATTCTGGCAGAAAAAAACCGACTTTTTTGCCTTCGCCATACTCCATCTCCTTATCTATCTTAAAAAATTACCAACTGCTTCTCTTGCCTGTTCCCAGTTTATATACTTTCGGTAAAGAAAGAGCCTGCCGAAGCAGACTCTTTTACTTTTCTTAAATACCTATGTACTTCAGACAACCCTTGTTATAATCATTGTCCTACTTTCTTACGACCTTGATCTCAACGCTTTCTTTTCCAAGTTCTGCACTTACACTAAGCTTTGCGCTTAAGTTTGTCTTCATATCACCAACATTCATATCATTCATATATACGATATAGTCTGTATCCGGTTCAAGTTCCAGTGTGATCTGTGCATCTCCTGTCCCTGATACCTTGAATGAGATCACATCTTCTGATACTTCAAAATGCTCTACTGCAGTTCCCGGAACAGATTCATATACGAACATTCCATTCTTTTCAAGCTTTGTAATCTCTTTAAATGTCTTTACTTTATATATATCTCCCTGAAATTCAAATCCATCCTTTTTTGTCTTTGTATCCAGAGTGTAATCGCCGAAACTGAGTGTTCCGTCTAATTCACTTCTGATAAGTTCTTTGACTACTGTCATTGTTCAAATCCTCCTAATGGTCTTTCTCTTTCGACTTGTGGACTGTGAATTTTCCACATCCGAACCGTTTTTCTTATTATATAATAAAACTTCTTCTTTTGCTAGCTGTTTATCTCTCTGACTGTAAATTTTATTTCCTTTTTAGAAATACCGGCTTCCACATGGTCTCCACGTTTGATCTCACCATTCAAAAGTGCTTCCGCAAGTTTGTCTTCCAACTGGCTCTGTACTGCCCTTCTCAGCGGTCTTGCACCATACTTCTTGTCACTTCCGGTCTCAACGATATGCTTCTTCACAGAATCACGCACAACCAGTATAATTTCAAGCTGCTCTTTTGCTCTCTGCACAACTTCTTTACACATCAGCCCTACGATCTTCTTCATATTGTCCTCATTCAGCGGATGGAATACGATGATCTCATCAATACGGTTCAGGAACTCTGGGCGGAATAACTGCTTTACTTCATCCATCACATTTGCTTTCATACGCTTGTAATCCGCCTTCTGGTCTTCCTGCTGGGTAAATCCAAGCTTCTTCGGTTCAATGATTGCCTTGGCACCTGCATTGGACGTCATAATGATAACCGTATTGCGGAAATCTACTTTTCTTCCCTGCGAATCCGTAATATGTCCGTCATCCAGTACCTGAAGTAAAATATTAAACACATCCGGATGTGCTTTCTCAATCTCATCAAACAAAATGACAGAATATGGATTTCTGCGTACTTTTTCGCTGAGCTGTCCGCCATCCTCATGTCCCACATACCCCGGAGGCGATCCGATCATCTTGGATACACTGTGCTTCTCCATATATTCGGACATATCTACCCGGATCATATCCTCTTCATTGCCAAAGAGTGCTTCTGCAAGAGCTTTGGAAAGCTCTGTCTTTCCGACACCTGTAGGACCAAGGAATAAGAATGAACCAATCGGACGTGCCGGATCTTTCAATCCCACTCTTCCTCGTTTTACCGCTTTGGAAAGTGCCTGGATTGCCTCTTCCTGACCAATCACACGCTTCTCCAGTGTTTTATCCAGCTTTTTCAGGCGTTCGCTCTCAGATTCATTCAGTCTTGTTACCGGGATTCGTGTCCACATGGAAATTACATCCGCAACATCTTCTTCAGTTACCGGAACTTTTTTCTTTTCATTCTTTTTATTGAAACGCTTTTTCGCCTGCTCTAATTTCTTTTCTGCTTCCTTCTGTTCTCTATGGAGCTCCGATGCTTTTTCAATATCTCCTGCTTTCAGTGCCACTTCTTTTTCCTGCTCCAGCTTTCCACAGCGGATTTCTGTCCCAACAATATTCTCCGGCACTTTAAATCCACGAAGTTTTACTTTTGAACAGCTTTCATCCAACACATCAATTGCCTTATCCGGAAGGAAACGGTCATTGATATAACGGCATGACATATGTACTGCCGCTTTCAACGCATCCTCTTCGATCTCTACATCATGATGAGCCTCATATTTTTCTTTCAGGCCTTCCAGGATCCGGATACACTCATCTTCTGTCGGTTCTTCAACCGTAACCGGCTGGAATCTTCTTTCCAGAGCCGCATCCTTCTCAATATACTTGCGGTATTCCGTAAGAGTTGTTGCACCGATCAGCTGCATCTCCCCTCTTGCCAGAGATGGTTTCAGAATATTGGATGCATCAATCGCGCCCTCTGCACCACCGGCACCGATAATGGTATGAAGTTCATCTAAGAAAAGGATAATATTGCCCGCCGTCTTTACCTCACGGATCAGTTTTTTCATGCGCTCTTCAAATTCACCACGATACTTGGAGCCTGCAATCATCCCCGGAAGATCCAGCACCATGATCCGCTTATCTTTCATGCTTTCCGGAACAATTCCTTCCGCGATCTGTCTTGCAAGTCCTTCCACGATTGCTGTCTTACCGACTCCCGGCTCTCCCACAAGACACGGATTATTCTTGGTCCGTCTGCTCAGGATCTCCATGATACGTGCAATTTCTTTTTCACGTCCAATAACCGGATCCAGCTTTCCTTCTCTTGCTTCCTGTGTCAGATCCGTACTGTACTGGTCTATAATTCCGCCAACAGTTTCCCCATCCTTCTGATTTTCCATATACTCTTTCGGATCGATTCCCGCCGCAAGCAGAAGATCCTGAAAAAGTTTTTGAATATTTACATTCAGGGTCATCAACATACGGGTAGCCACACAATCTCCATCTTTGAGCATTGTAAGCAGAAGATGTTCGGTTCCGACTTTTTCAGATGCAAGCTGCACTGCCTCATTCTGGCTTTCTTCCAGAATATATCGAAGTCTCGGACTGTACTCCAGATGCTTTCTTTCCTTCTTAGCTGCCTCAGGAGCAGATACAAGGATATCCATTGCTTTTTCCATCTGTTCTTCATCGACTTTATTCTTATCAAGCACCTGCCCTGCAACTCCGGTAAAAACCCTCTTAAGCCCGAAAAGAAGATGTTCTGTCCCAACATATGGATGCTTCAGTTCGGCTGCAATCTTCCGTGCCATATTCAGCGCTTCCTGCGCCTGCCTTGTATATTGCTTTTCTGCCATATAATTTTAGTCTCCTTTTTTCAATCTATCTCTGTTCATAATCTGCATAGATCTCGTCTACCAGTTCATGAACTTCTTCTTTCGTAATGTTTTTGCAACTTCCTTTTGCCAGAAGTACCCGAAGCTGCTCTTTCAGATCCTGCAAAGCTTCCAGCTTATCTTCATCAATACAGATCACCGCACCTCTTCGTCTGTCAAGCTGAAGAAAACCTTCCTGCCGCAGGACATTGTATGCCTTATTCACTGTATGCATATTGATTCCGATATTATCTGCCAGCTGTCTCACAGACGGCAAAGTATCTCCTTCATGAATCGTCGAAGTGGCAATTCCCATAATGATCTGATTCCTGAGCTGTATATAAATCGCCTCATCACTGTTAAAATCAATTTCAATCAGCATAAAACGCACTCCTTTTTCTATTGTACCGGCATCGCCATTGTTATATTTATGTTAGCACAGACGACACTTTTTGTAAAGGAAACAGTATGTAAAAAAGCACTACCTCTTCTTACTCACACTTTTTTGTGCTTTCCGTTTCAGAAGTAATGCTTTTCATTTCTTATTTCCGCTTTCTTTCTCTCACGTTCAAACCTCTTCAACCTAAAATTTTCTTCAGATCCTCATCTACTGTACTGATCGGGGTAATCTGATACTCTTGTACCAGGTAATTTAGAACATTCGGTGACACAAACGCCGGAAGCGTCGGACCCAGGTAAATATTTTTGATTCCGAGCGCCATAAGTGTCAGCAGAATCGCAACCGCTTTCTGTTCATACCATGACAGAATCATAGACAGTGGAAGTTCATTTACCTCACACCCAAACGCTTCTGCAAGAGCAATTGCAACTTTAATCGCACTGTACGCATCATTACACTGTCCCATATCCAAAATTCTTGGAATTCCCTCAATTTCTCCGAGCCTCAGATCATTCAATCTGTATTTTCCACATGCCAGCGTCAGGATGATCGTATCCATCGGTGTCTTTTTCGCAAATTCCGTATAGTAGCTCCGGCCTGGTGCTGCGCCATCACAGCCTCCGATCAGAAAGAAATGCCTGATTTTCCCCTGCTTTACCAAATCCACGATCTTTCCTGCATTTTCCAGAACTGCGTTGTGTGCAAATCCGGTCATCACGGTTGTTCCTCCATTAATCCCTGTCATCGGATGATCTTCCGGATATCCACCGCATTCCAATGCTTTTGCAATAACCGGTGTAAAATCTTTGTCCGCACCAATATGAACCATCTCCGGATAAGACACCACCGAAGTTGTAAACACCCGGTCTGCATAGCTCTGTCTGACCGGCATCAGACAATTTGTCGTAAATAAAATTGGCGCAGGAATATTATGGAACTCAAATTGTTGACTCTGCCAGGCCGTTCCGAAATTGCCTTTCAAATGCGGATATTCCTTTAATTTTGGATATCCGTGTGCCGGAAGCATTTCACTGTGCGTATAAATATTGATGCCTTTATCTTTGGTCTGCTCCAGAAGCAGCTTCATATCATGCAGATCATGGCCACTGACTACAATAAACGGTCCCTTTTCTATCGTAAGTGGAACTTCTGTCGGAACTGGATCTCCATAGCTTTCCGTGTTTGCTTTATCCAGAAGTTCCATGCAGCGCAGGTTGACTTTACCGGTTTCTATGACTACCGGAAGCAGTTCTTCCATCCCTTTTTCTTCTCCCAGAATCCGCATTCCCTTATAAAAGAAATTCATAATCTCCGCATCCACATATCCCAGTGCCCATGCATGATAAGCATATGCTGCAGTTCCCCGCAAGCCAAACAAGATCAATGACTTTAACGAACGGATATCTTCCGGTGCCTCCCAGATCTTCTGTACATTATAAGCTTCTTTTCCTGGTTTTCTGTTTTCTGCTTCTTCTCTGATCTCATCTGACAGTTTTTTCACTGTATCACTGTTGAAATTTACATTTGTAATCGTGGTAAACAGACCTTTTAACATCAGTTCATCCGAAGATCTGCTTCTTTCATTTTCAGCAACTGCCCTTGCCAGCCGGATCAGTTCACCAGTCAGTTCATCTTGAAGATTTGCTGTGTCCGACTTTTTTCCACATACACCTGCATGTCCTTCGCAGCCCGTGTTATGAGCGGTCTGCTGACATTGAAAACAAAACATTTCATCCATTTCTTTTTCCTCCATGCTTTTTTAATAGCATGTCAGAATATAGAAAATCTATACAGGCAGAACATTTTTCTTTTTTATTCAAATAATATTTTTCAAACATCCAGACTATGGTTCACAAACTAAAAAGGATGGCCCACAGACTTTCATCTGCAAGCTATCCTTTTCTGCACGATTCTATTTCAGATTTTTTATTCTACGATGAGCCCTTCTTTTTCAATCACATCGATTACCTGAGTCACATACTTTTCGCAAAGCTCGTCCGTCGCCGCTTCAACCATGACACGGATTACCGGTTCCGTTCCACTTTCACGGACAAGGATTCTTCCGTCATCTCCAAGTGCTTCTGCAACTGCATCGACTGCTTTGACCACTTCCGGATTCTCCCTTGCTGTCTTCTTATCTGCCACACGCACATTTTTCAGAAGCTGTGGATAGATCTTCACTTCTTCTGTCAGCTGTCCGAGGGACTGTTTGGTCTCCATGATAACTTCCATCAGCATCAGAGAAGTCAGAATACCATCTCCTGTCGTCGCATGCTTACTGAAAATAATATGTCCGGACTGTTCACCGCCCAGCATGAATCCATTCTTAACCATGTTCTCATAGACATATTTGTCGCCGACCTGTGTCTTTTCGTACTTCATGCCAATCTTGTCGCATGCTTTATAAAGTCCAAGATTTGACATGATAGTAGTAACGATGGTATCGTCTTTTAACTGACCATGTTCTTTCATATATTTGCCACACACATAAAGGATCAGATCCCCGTCAACAACATTTCCATTCTCATCAACAGCGATGCAGCGGTCCGCATCTCCATCGTATGCAAATCCGACATCCAGTCCTTTTTCTTTTACATATTCCTGAAGAACATTAATATGTGTAGAACCGCAATTTGTGTTGATGTTGGTTCCATCCGGCTCATTATTGATCACATAAGTCTTTGCTCCCAGTGCATCAAATACGCTTTTGGCAATACTTGAAGAACTTCCGTTGGAACAATCTAGTCCGACTTTCACATCTTTAAAAGAACGGGTTGCCAGACTGATCAAATGTCCGATATAACGGTTTCTTCCTGCTGCATAATCTACGGTTCTTCCGATCGCCTCTTTCTTAGCAAGCGGAATTTCTCCGGATTCCCCATCAATATAAGCTTCCACTTTGGCTTCTACTTCTGCTTCCAGCTTCTGACCTTTACTGTTGATCACTTTGATTCCATTATCATAGTACGGGTTATGGCTTGCGGAAATCATGATTCCGCAGTCAAAATCTTCGGTTCTTACCACGTAAGACACGCTTGGAGTTGTTGTCACATGAAGAAGATATGCATCTGCTCCGGACGCAGTAAGCCCTGCTGCCAGCGCATATTCAAACATATAGCTGCTTCTTCTGGTATCTTTACCGATCACGATTCTTGCCTTGTGTTCCTGTCCGTAATACCAGCCAAGATAACGTCCTACCTTAAACGCATGCTCTACCGTCAGTACTACATTGGCTTCTCCACGGAATCCATCTGTTCCGAAATATTTACCCATAATTATTATCTCTCCTCCGGCTTAAAGCCTTTCTTTATTCTGCAAATCTTGCTGTCTGTTCCCGGATCAGCTGCTGATCTTCAAAATAGTTGATCTTCATCGCATCTTTTACTTCTTTTAAAGTCTGTGCTGCCACTTTTTCAGCTTCAATACTTCCTTTATGAAGGATCTCGTAGATCTCCGGAATCTTCTTCTCCAGTTCTTTTCTTCTTGCACGGATCGGTGCAAGCTCTTCCTGCATAACCGCATTCAGGAACTTCTTAACCTTAACGTCACCAAGTCCACCACGTCTGTAATGATCCTTCAATTCATCCAGATTCTTATAATCCGGCAGATATTTTTCAAAATGTTCATCTGTACAGAATGCATCCAGATAAGTGAAAACGGAATTCCCTTCTACCTGTCCCGGATCAGATACCTTCAAATGATTCGGATCTGTATACATTCCCATGATCTTCTGTCTTACTTCTTCCTCGGAATCAGACAGATAAATACAGTTACCAAGGGATTTACTCATCTTTGCTTTTCCATCCGTTCCAGGAAGACGGCAACAGCTTTCGTTCTCCGGAATCAGCGCTTTCGGCATAACCAATGCTTCTCCATATACACTGTTGAATTTGTGTACGATCTCACGGCACTGTTCGATCATCGGAAGCTGATCCTCACCTACCGGTACAGTCGTTGCCTTAAACGCTGTGATATCTGCTGCCTGGCTGATCGGATAAGTAAAGAATCCTACCGGAATACTTGCTTCAAAATTACGCATCTGGATCTCCGATTTAACTGTTGGGTTTCTCTGAAGACGGGATACCGTAACCAGATTCATATAATAAAAAGAAAGTTCTGTCAGTTCCGGTACCTGTGACTGGATGAAAATCGTGGATTTCTCCGGATCCAGTCCGCATGACAGATAATCCAGTGCAACCTCAATAATATTCTGACGTACCTTTTCCGGGTTATCTGCATTATCAGTCAGTGCCTGTGCATCTGCGATCATGATAAAGATCTTGTCATATTCTCCGGAATTCTGCAGTTCTACTCTTCGCTTTAAGGATCCAACATAATGTCCGACATGAAGCCGTCCGGTTGGTCTGTCACCTGTTAAAATAATTTTCTCCATTGTTTTTATGTTCCTCTCTGTCGTATTATTCCTGTCTTTTCTTTATTCTTCCTTGTCCGTATCCTCAGCCGGAAGCTCAGATGTACAGTATGCACATCTGGTTGCTGCGATCGGGATTTCTGACATGCAGTACGGGCAGATCTTCGTAGCCGGTGCTGCCGGTGCTTCTTCCTCCTTCTTAAGCAGTTTTTCTGTTCTTGAAGCAAGATTGTTCATCACTTTTACAAAACAAAAAATAACAAGTGCCATCAGAAGAAAGTTGATTACCGCTGTAATAAAATTGCCATATTTGATCGTGTCATTCTCACCAGATCCGATTCGGATCACCCAGTTGGAAAAATTGACCCCACCAGTCAGAAGACTGATCACCGGCATGATCATATCATTTACAAGAGAATTCACAATCGACTGGAATGCACCACCAATAATAACGCCGACTGCAAGATCCATTACATTTCCCCTTGCAATAAACTCTTTGAATTCTGCAATAAATCCTTTTTTAGCCATCTCAACTCCTCTTCTTGCGTTCCTTTTAGTCTTCTGCGCCATATAAGGATATTGTACTACATTCCAAACAGGATTTCCACTATAATTCCGCACACTACACTGATTCCGTAAAGTGTTGCGACGATCATCACATTCTTCTTCCAACTATGGTTCGTCTTAAAAAGCACGATCAGTCCGATTCCGGCACATGACAAAAGTCCGGCAAACATACTGCCGACATTTAAGACTCCCTCAAGATAAAATTTCGTAATTGTAATAGAAGCTGCGCAGTTCGGAATCAGGCCGACAAGACCAGCCAGAAAAATTCCGGCAATTGGATAATGCGTCACCACGTTCATGACCTCTTCCATTCCAATCCACTCCACAACTGCATTTAACGCAAAAGAAATTACATATATAAATACCAGAATCTGTACCGAATGGATGAGTGCTGATTTTACAATGCTTCCCTCTTCACAGTGACAGTGGTCATGCTCACAGATATCATGAATGTGCAGTCCTCTCTGGTATCCTTTGCCTAGCACCCGCACTCCGATATCAACCAAAATCCCTGCAACAATACCAACGATGATCTTTCCGATTAAAATTGCCATGATCTTACGGACATCCGCCTGCTCTGAGATCAGGATCGGAAGCATCTCATCTGATGTAGACAGAAAAACAGCGATCATCGTTCCAACTGTGATGACTCCGCCGGAATACAGATTTGCTGCTGCTGCCGAAAATCCGCACTGCGGAACAACGCCCAGGATTCCACCGATCACAGGTCCTTTTTTCCCTGCTCCAAGAAGCATCCGCACCGTCTTCTGACCGGCTTTATTCTCCAGATATTCCATCGCAAGGTATGTCAGGAAAAGGAAAGGTATCAGTTTCACAGTGTCAATTGTTGTATCTTTTAGTATATCTATAAACAGTTCCATCTTGTATCTCCCTTCTTGGTTTCACTATTCTAATCCGTTTTGTCATTTTACACTGTCGCTGACAAAAATGCAAGTAGAATAAATTAGTGTGGCAAAGCAACAAAAAAGAATTATCCCCATCACGTTAAGGATAATTCTTTCTTGTTTTACATTATGCTTTTGACATCTATTTTACTTTCAGTGTTCTCATGGAGTTCAGGATTGCGATTACGGATACTCCTACATCGGCAAAGACGGCTTCCCACATATTGGCCATGCCGAGGGCTCCCAGGATGAGGACCAGAACTTTGACACCGAGGGCAAAGACGATATTCTGATGTACGATCTGGAGAGTTTTTCCTGCAATTCTCATAATGGAGGATATCTTAAGGATATTATCATCCATCAGAACAACATCTGCGGCTTCGATTGCTGCGTCGGATCCCATGCTTCCCATTGCGATTCCGATATCAGCTCTGGAGAGTACCGGTGCATCATTGATACCATCACCAACAAAACCGAGCTTTTCTTTCTCACCGAGTTCTCCGAGAAGTGCTTCAACCTTATCTACCTTATCCCCCGGAAGGAGATCTGTGTAGACTTCATCGATTCCAAGGCTTTCTGCTACTGCTTCACCGACATCTTTTCTGTCACCGGTAAGCATAACTGTCTTTTTGACACCGCTTTGTCTGAGCTGCGCGATCGCACGTTTGGCTTCCGGTTTGACCGTATCAGAAATTACGATGGTCCCGAGGAATTCTTTTTCAGCTGCCAGATATACGACCGTACCAGGGACTGTGCATGGCTCATATTCCACGCCTTTTTCTTCCATCAGCTTTGCATTTCCGGCATAGACAACTCTTCCGTCGATCTTTGCCTTGATTCCGTGGCCGGCGATTTCTTCAGCCTGTTCCACCCTGTCCATAGACAACTCACCAAGCTCCGCTTCTTCGTACGCTTTCTTGAGTGCTGCTGAGATTGGATGATCGGAATAGCCTTCCGCAAGGGCTGCCACTTCAAGAAGTCCTTCTTTTTCCCATCCGTTCGGAATAACTTCTGATACAACGAATTCACCTTTTGTCAGTGTACCAGTCTTATCAAATACAATCGTTTTCATCTCAGAGAGTGCTTCCAGATAATTGCTTCCCTTTACCAGAACGCCCTGTTTGGATGCTGCTCCGATTCCTCCAAAAAAACCAAGTGGAACAGAGATCACCAGTGCACATGGGCAGGAGATTACAAGGAAAATACATGCTCTCTGAATCCATTCTGCAAATCCACCGCCAAGAATGATTGGTGGAAGGAATGCAAGTACAACTGCCGCACAAACCACGATCGGCGTATAGTATTTTGCAAACTTTGTAATGAAGTTCTCTACATGTGCCTTTTTGCTGCTGGCATTTTCAACCAGTTCCAGAATCTTCGCAACTGTAGAATCATCAAACTCTTTCGTTGTGCGCACCTTAAGAAGTCCGCTTCCATTTACACAACCACTGATAATCTCGGAACCTTCTGTTACTTCTCGCGGAACCGACTCTCCGGTCAGTGCAGAAGTATCTACAAAGGATGTTCCCGATACAACCACACCATCGAGAGGAACTCTCTCTCCTGCTTTGATGACGATCTCTGTACCAATCTCTACATCATCCGGATCAACCTGTTTGAGCTTTCCGTCTTCTTCAATATTCGCATATTCCGGACAGATATCCATCATTGCACTGATTGACTGGCGGGAACGGTTGACTGCATAACTCTGGAATAACTCCCCGATCTGATAGAACAACATAACCGCTACCGCTTCCGAATATTCCTTTACTCCAAGTGCACCAAACGTTGCTATACACATCAGAAAGTTCTCATCAAATACCTGACCATGACTGATATTGCGCACAGCCCGGTAAATGATGTCCCATCCCACGATCAGATAAGGTATCATAAATAACAAAAACTGCACCGGAATTTCGGACTTAAATTCCAGTTTTCCCATATGTTCCAGTACAAAAAGAGGAACATAAATAACTGCCGCTGCGATAATACGGTACAGCATTATTTTCTGTTTTTTCATCATAGAAGACTCTCCCCTTTCATACCTTTCCGATTTTACAGCTGAATCTGGCAATCCGGCTCTACCTTCTTGCATACAGCAACGACTTCCTGCATAATTTCATCAAACCTTACATCATCTGCATCGATCGTAAGCTTCTGCATCATAAAACTTACCGTTGCATCATTTACACCATCAATTTTTTTGATTGCATCTTCCATTTTTGCTGCACAGTTTGCGCAATCAAGGTCTACCATTTTAAATTTTTTCTTCATCTCTTTTTCCTCCTGAAAAATATTTTTCTCACTGAACATATGAGCAACTGTTCATATGTTCATAATAACTCTGTAATAGAAATCCGTCAAGCAATTTAAATAACATTTTTTATTTTTTGACAGTAAAACAAAAAGAAGAACCCGGAATATCCCAGATTCTTCTCAAATTTATATTTTGTTCTTTACTTTTCAAGTAGCTCCAAAATAGGATGCGACATCAGAAACAGATAATACTCCATCGCTTCATCCGCTGTCAGGTGAATCTCCCGGCTGGTCAGCCAGTATTTAAGCCCGTTTACAACGGTAATCGTATGAAACTCCAGAAAGATCTTTTTATCTTTGATACCCTGAAGCTTTTCGATCTTGATCTTATGCCTGCTTACCAGTTCTTCAATCAGCTGGCGAATCTTTTTTTCAAGAATCTCTTCAAATCCATTCTGACCGGTAACTTCAAACGCTTTCAGATAATAGATCCGGTCTTTTTCCATCTTCCGGAACAGCAGATAGATCGCTTCTTTTTCCATCCCGTCTTCCATCATCTCACGGGCATGCCGGAATACCTCTGTCTCCAGAAGCCACTCCATCACTTCATATTTATCCTGAAAGTAATTATAAAATGTCGGTCTGATAACTCCCGCCTGATCTGTGATCATCTTAATTGTTATCTTATCAAAAGATCCTTTGATTAGAAGCTCCTTGAAGCTCTCTGCAAGCAGGTTCTTTGTCAATTCTCTTTTTCTCTCCATGTATCGTCCTCTTTTTCCTGCCCATTTCTCTTGACGAACATTCTATCACAACCGAAACGCTTTTTCAAACCGATTTTCTTTTAGTTTTCTGTGCGTTTTTTATAGTTTGTGTAGCCTTTCTGCTGATGCGGATGCTCTTTCCAAAGTCTGTCTGCCGTTTCTTTCCATTCACAGGCATATGCTTCACATTTGCTGCATAAATGCTCTGCACTCTCCGGTGACTGCAGATCTGTTGATTTTGCACCAGTCTCCTTTATCATCTCCTGAAGGATTTCCGGATTCTCAAGCATCGGACATGGCCGCAGATGATTATCATTAAATGGCTGCCGGTCTCTGTATGCCATAAAGAGTGGCTGTTTGAGAGCTTCCAGGAGCGTAACTTCCCGGATATTTGCAGAAGAGTAATGAATAAATACACATGGTTCTACATCTCCATTTGCATTGATATGGCAATAATTTCTTCCTCCTGCGATACATCCTCCGACAAACTCTCCATCATTCTGGAAATCCATCGCATAAATTGGCTTTCCGCCTGTCATACTGCGGATCTCTCTTACCCGGTGGTACATATATTCTCTCTGTTCTTTTGTCGGCAGCAGATCCGGTGCTGCATCATTTCCAACCGGCATATAATGGAAATACCAGGTGAAACGACATCCCTTTCCGATGATCATATCCAGGAATTCATCCGATGTAACCGTTTCAATGTTCTTTCTGGTATAACAGATAGACGTACCAAAGATCAGACCATATTTCTTTAACCGATCCATGGTTGCCATAACCTTGTTGAATACACCCTCTCCACGGCGCATGTCATTGACCTCTTCAAATCCTTCCAGACTAATTGAAAGGGACAGGTTGCCGACTCTTCTCATCTCTTCGCAAAATTCATCATCTACCAGTGTTCCATTTGTAAATGCATGAAATTCGCAGTCATAATGCTTTTCACAAAGTCTGATAATATCTTTTTTTCTTACTAACGGCTCCCCGCCTGTATACATATAGAAATAAATTCCAAGTTCTTTTCCTTGTGTAATGATGCTGTCCATCTCTTCATATGTAAGATTCAGTTTATGCCCATATTCTGCCGCCCAGCATCCGGTACAATGAAGATTACATGCACTTGTCGGATCCATCAGGATCAGCCACGGAATATTGCACTGATGTACCTTTCTCATACTGCGGATTGTTTTCGTTCCATGGAACGCCGCTTCAAATCCAAGGTTTAATGCTGTCTGTTTAATAACATGCGGGTCAATTTCATCCAATGCACGATTCACATAACTCATCCACTTCGAATCCGGATCCTGTATCATCTTTCTTGCGCCTTCATAGGAGCTCTTCTGGAAATTGTCTCCCATGAAACGCTCGGTCAGATCAACAAGATCAAGCAGACCTTTTTCTCTGTCTTTATCCATTTTTCGCATTGCCAAATCAATTGCTCCGCCAAATGCTGCCCTTGCTGCTTTATGTGTCAATTCGCCCATACTCTTTTCCTCCTGCTATTTTAAAATAAAAAATGCGTAACCACCATATCTGCCCCGGCGATCAGGAATAATATCCCACCGATCCAGTAAGCTTTGCAGTTATATTCACAGCCCAGTCTGTATCCAACCTCCACGCCAAGAAAACACTGAATGATCGTAACCGGAAGCAGTACCATCCCCTGTTCCAGAATCTCTACACTCCAAAAGCCGATTCCCATTCCGGCAAAAAGCGCATCTACGCTGGTAAGTACTGCCAGTTTTCTAAGCCGTTTCCAATTTATCTCATCGTTTCTACGCTCAAAGATCTGTTTATTATTTCTTGCTTTACAGATCATATAGATACCAAGTCCGATAAATATCAGCACCGACAAAATTTCCCAACCGCTTGCCGCTGTTGAAATCGTTTCATTCATCTTCCTGTCCGGCTTCAGAATATCTGCAACAACATTTCCCAGGATCAATGCAAGGAGTTGTGCCCCTCCAAAAAGCAAACTGGATAAGAGTATGTCTTTTCCGTGCTTTCTTGAAAATCCTGCTCCGACACAGATATGTACGACAAATACGTCAAACGAAAGCCCGATTGAAATTAAAAGAATTTCAAGAATCCCCATAGATTCGCCTCCTCATGCTGGCTGTTATATATATATTATGTAATTTCCTTCCGAATAATAAATCTTCAGATTACCGGTTCTGTTTATTTTTTAACGACATTTTTCCACATTTGTCGCATATCTTTTTATTTTTTCAATAGATTCGTGCGAGTGCGCATCTCCGGCACGCAGTGCCTTTTATTTCCTAGGAAGTTCTTTCGGAATTTCCTAGGAAATAAAAAATTCCCGCAAAGGTAGATCTTCTACCTCTGCAGGAACTTTGCTTTTTTATTATCTTAGTGATGGAATAAACGGATTCCGGTAAATGCCATCGCCATGTTGTATTTGTTGCAGGTATCAATTACATTGTCATCACGGATTGATCCACCCGGTTCTGCAATATATGTAACACCGCTCTTATGTGCACGTTCGATGTTATCTCCAAACGGAAAGAATGCGTCTGATCCAAGTGCCACACCCGTCAGCTTATCAAGCCATGCTCTCTTTTCTTCTCTGGTAAATACTTCCGGTTTTTCAGTGAAAATATTTTCCCAGGTTCCGTCAGCCAGTACGTCCATATATTCTTCACCAATGTACAGATCAATTGCATTATCCCGGTCTGCACGCTTAATTCCTTCTTTAAATGGAAGAGCAAGTACTTTCGGGCACTGTCTCAGCCACCAGTTATCTGCCTTCTGTCCGGCAAGACGGGTACAGTGGATACGGGACTGCTGTCCGGCTCCGATTCCGATTGCCTGTCCGTCTTTTACATAGCATACAGAGTTTGACTGTGTATATTTTAAAGTAATCATGGAAATTGCAAGATCTCTCTTTGCGTGATCCGGAATTTCTTTGTTCTCAGTCACTACATTTGAGAAGAAATCATCATCAATCTTCAGTTCATTTCTTCCCTGCTCAAAAGTAATACCAAATACATCCTTGTGTTCAGTCGGTGCCGGAACATAATTCGGATCGATCTGGATCACATTGTAATTACCTTTCTTTTTCTGTGCAAGAATCTCCAGTGCTTCCGGTTCATATCCAGGTGCGATCACTCCATCCGATACTTCTCTCTTGATCAGTCTTGCCGTATCAACATCACAGACATCAGAAAGCGCAATAAAATCACCGAATGAAGACATACGGTCTGCACCTCTTGCACGTGCATAAGCGCTTGCAAGCGGAGAAAGTTCTCCAAGGTCATCTACCCAGTAAATTTTTGCAAGAGTTTCATCCAGCGGCAGTCCGACTGCAGCACCTGCCGGTGACACATGCTTAAAGGAAGTTGCTGCCGGAAGTCCGGTTGCTTTTTTTAATTCCGATACCAGCTGCCATCCGTTAAATGCATCCAGAAAGTTGATATATCCCGGACGGCCCATCAGAACTTTGATCGGGAGATCACTTCCGTCTTTCATATAGATACGTGACGGCTTCTGATTTGGGTTACATCCATATTTGAGTTCTAATTCATTCATGATTCCTGCTCCTTCTTCACCTTTGTATACTATTTATTCTTATTGATGATCTTGCTTTCGTATGTTCCTGTCTCAATATCAATATATCTTACAAACAGAGATACTTTATTATCTGCATTCAGACTGTTCCAGAGTGTGTCTGCAAATGTGTCCATATCATCCGGAATTGCAACAAGCTTTGGTTCTCCTTCAAAACTCGGAAGCGGATTTCCATCACACTTGTATGTGTGGATAAAATGTCCTTCTCCGGCTACCGGATTCTCATATGCAAAGGTGTAACGGTTGCATGCATCCGGATTTCCGTTATTGCTCTTCAAAATGGACATTGCATAGTTATATTTTCCGTTCTCAATGTGCATGATACCGGAAATACGAGGTGTGTAGTTTGGTCCATCCGGTTCAAATTCACGGCTTCGAAGGGACTGTTCAAACGTCATCTGTCTGTCCATACCTTCATAAATTGTATCAGTCTGATCTCCGTTTGTAACGATCGTCTTATTGCCGAGTACACGCACCGGTGCGTAGATAATTAAGCTTGGGTCTGTCAGCTTTGACTCGTCAAATGCCTGTGTGCGGATTCCTTCTCCTTCTTCTACAAAGACACGATTACGGCTGTTCTCACTTCTTCCCATGATAAAATAAGCTGTGACCGCTTTGCTTCCGTCGGCAGACTTTCCGATGATGATCCCTCTTCCAGGATAAGAATTGCTCTGCAGTTCTTTTTCAATAGATAACATTTCCATGCTTCAATCTCCTTTTATAACTTGTACTTATGTTTGCACATTTATTTATCACTATTTATTATAACTCATAATACCACTATATTTCCAGTCTTTCTGTAAATTTTTTTTCAAGTTCTTTTAAAACATCATTTTCAAGACCACCGTTCCATGGTAAAATGTTAGTAAAATAACAATTCAAATTTGGGGATTATTTACAAAAGAGAGGTTTTACTTCATGAGTAGAAACAGAAAAATGGATTTTGCAGCCGGGATACAGGATGGCATTCCCATCTGTCTCGGCTATATTGCGGTATCATTTACCTTTGGTATCATGGCAAAAAATGCAGGACTTTCCACCTGGGAAGCCGTTCTGATTTCCCTTACAAACCTGACCAGCGCCGGGCAATTTGCTGGTCTGTCACTGATTACGGCATCCGCATCCTATTTTGAAATGGCATTCACCCAGCTCATCATCAATCTCAGGTATTCGCTGATGTCCTGTGCCCTTTCACAGAAAATTGATAACCACTATCCTTCTTTCCACCGTTTTCTTATCGCATACGGTGTAACGGATGAAGTCTTCGGCGTATCCGTATCCCGCCCCGGAAGGATTACTCCATGGTATTCTTACGGTGTGATGGCACTTGCCGCACCTGGCTGGACACTTGGCACTTTCCTCGGAGTAGTATCAGGAAGTATCCTGCCTGACCGGATCGTCAGCGCACTGAGCGTTGCATTATATGGAATGTTTATCGCAATCATTATTCCTCCGGCACGTGATAACAGGATCATCGGAACCATTGTCGTGATTTCCATGGCAACAAGCTTCCTTTTCACAAAGGCTCCTGTACTATGCCAGATTTCTTCTGGCTTCAGAATCATTATCCTTACGATTCTGATTGCCGGAATCGCAGCGTATTTCTTCCCTGTAAAAGAAGAAACAAATCCAGAAGATAAGGAGGATTCTTCCGTTGAAGCATAATCTATATATGTATATCTTTGTCATGGCAGCCGTCACCTATCTGATCCGTATGCTGCCACTGACGCTGATCAGGAAAGAGATCAAAAATACTTTTATAAAATCTTTTTTATATTATGTACCTTATGTAACTCTGGCTGTTATGACCTTTCCGGCCATTCTGACAGCCACCGCCAATATCTGGTCTGCCGCCATTGGTTTTGCAATCGCACTGATCCTTGCATGGAACAGAAAAAGTCTGATCTGTGTTTCCCTTTTTTCATGTGCCGGCGTATTTCTTGTTGAATTATTAACCGGACTGTAGACTGTAAGACAGATGATCTGAATAAAGGAGGCTTTCTTATGTGGACTAAAAGTTTTTCACGTTATACCCGCATTTTGCTGGTCAGCGCTGCTGTTATCATTGGCGCACAGATCAGCATCTCACTTTTTGAAAGCGATTTTCGTGTTTCCATCGGAATTTTTGGCATTTTCATGTCTCTGATCCTTTTTGGGAAATATCCGGTTCTTCCGGTCACAGTGATAAGTGCCCTCTGTGTTTTCTTTTCCCGTACACTGATGCACTGGCTTCGCTTTGGCAGTTGGAATCCACAGAGCTATTTTCCGGAAATGTTTTTCTATCTGGTCTACGGAATCCTTTTTTTCCTCTACTGCCGTAAAAATGACTATGAACTTTCGACGTATTCCCTACCCTGGATGTTTCTTTTTGACTATCTGGCAAATATAACAGAACTGCTGTCCCGTATGGGTATGGACGCTTTTTCTTTTCAGTCCCAGGCAGGTGTCCTTCTGGTTGCGCTTCTGCGTACTGCACTTGCAGGTCTTCTCCTGTTCTGTCTCAGCCATTACAAGTTCAGTCTTCTGAGTGCTGAACATGCACGGAGATACCAGAATCTTCTTCTTTTGATCTCTGAGCTTAACGGCGAAGTTGTTCTGATGCAGAAAGGCACACATATGATAGAGGACACCATGAGCACCGCATACCGCCTTTACCACGATATGAGTGAACGGAATATAGACGAATCCCTCACCCGCACTGCACTTCAGATCGCACGGGATGTCCACGAGATCAAAAAAGACTACAATTTGATCGTAAGAGGACTTTCCTCTTCAATGAAAGTAAATTCTGAAAATGACGGAATGAGCCTGGATGATATCCTCACCATTCTGAAAAGCAGCCTGGATGCATCCCTTCCAAAAGGGAAACGACTTTCTTTTAATATACAGCTGGAAGAAAATCTTTATACACAGAACCATTATCTTCTGCTCTCAATCTTCCGCAATCTTTTCAACAATGCAATTGAAGCAACAAACGGAAATCTGGTCGAGCTTTCTGTCCGTCAATCCTCCACGGATTCTTCTTATGTTATTGAAGTTGAAGATCATGGGCCCGGAATCGATCCGGAGGATATGGAACAAATTTTTGAACCTGGTTTTTCCACAAAGATCAATTACGAAACCGGCGAAGTCAATCGGGGACTTGGCCTTAGCCTGGTAAAGGATTTTATCGAATTCCGCCTAGGCGGAACCATCCGGGTAACTTCCGTTCCCGGAAAAACAGTTTTCACACTTACTATACCAAAAGAGAAATGGAGCGGTTTATAAATGAAATTCTATCTCATTGATGATGATAAAAATGTACTGCATATATTAAAACGTATTATACGGGACCGGGGACTTGGAGAGATTGCCGGAACTGCAGAAAACGGTGTGGATGCACTCACGGATCTTCCTCTTATAAATCCAGACATCGTAATTGTTGATCTTCTGATGCCGGAAATAGACGGAATCACTTTCGTAAAACGTGCCCGCTCTTATGCACCGAATCTTACTTTTATTATGCTTTCCCAGGTTGCATCCAAAGATATGATCGCAGACGCCTATTCTGCGGGCATTGAATTTTATATTCATAAGCCGATCAACAGTATCGAAGTAGAATCCATCCTCCGGAAGGTCAGTGAATCCCTGACCGCCCGCCGGACATTGCAGCAGGTACAGACGATTTTCCAAGCCCAGCAGAATTTTGTACAGCCACAGGGATTTATAAATGATACAGCTGAAAAACCTTATATTATCCGGTTAAAAGGAATTCTCCAAAAGCTTGGCATCACCGGCGAACGTGGCAGCAAGGATATCATTTCCCTTGTCGATTATCTGATCCAGCATAACCAGAAAGTTGACAATGTCACTTTAAGCGAACTTTGCAGCCGGTTCAGTGACAATCCGAAATCCATGGAACAAAGGATCCGTCGGACAGCCAACATGGGAATGGTCAACCTTGCCAACCTTGGTCTTGAGGATTACGCCAATGACACGTTTACAACCTACTCCAACTCCCTGTATAACTTTGAACAAGTCCGAAGGGAAATGGATTTCATCCGTGGAAAAAGTGTACGGCACGGCAATGTGAAAATTAAAAATTTCCTGAATGCACTGATTCAGGAATGCACCGAGAGGGCCTGATTTTCAGGTCCCCTCCTGCTTCTTATTTCATCTCTTTACGTAATTTTTTTATTTATATATTTTCCCTATAATTCATTATCACTTATAGTTACCGTCATTATATACAATAAATCCTTCCCGTATTTGTAGTTTTTTCCAAAAATAAATTTCATTTTGATACTTTTTGTATCTTTTTGTAACTTCCATTTTATTATGTTATCACGATAACTGATGCGAATAAATATAAATTTTAAGGAGGATATCATATGTTAACAATCGTAAAAGGTATTGGTTTACTGCTTCTCACTTTAGCCTGCTTCTCTGTATTCAGCCTGAAGTTTCCAAAAGGATCAGAAGCAATGTCTGGAATGGCTAATGCAGCTGTTGCTTCGTTCCTGGTTGAAGCTGTTCACCATTACATCACAGGTGATTTATTAGGAATTGCATTTTTCTCAGAACTCGGAACCGTATCCGGCAGCTTCGGGGGAATCGCTGCAGCTACTTTAGTTCCGATCAGTATGGGATGTAATCCGGTACTTGCAGTCGTTGCAGGTGTCGCAGTTGGAGGATACGGAATCCTTCCTGGTTTTGTAGCAGGTTATATTGTAGGCTTTGTAGCTCCGTTCCTGGAAAAGAAACTTCCAGAGGGTCTGAATCTGATCGTTGGTGCTCTTGCAATCGCACCGCTCGCAAGAATTATCGCCATCGCAGTTGATCCGGTCGTTAATTCAACACTGCTCAACATCGGACGTATGATTTCTGCCGCTGCTGAACAGTCTCCAATTATCATGGGATTCCTGCTCGGTGGTATTATGAAGATGATCTGTACCTCACCACTCAGTTCTATGGCCCTGACTGCTATGCTCGGACTTGATGGACTTGCAATGGGTATTGCAGCAATTGCATGTGTTGGTGGTTCTTTCACAAACGGTATCATTTTCGACCGTTTAAAACTTGGCGAACGCAGTAATGTTATCGCGGTAATGCTTGAACCTCTTACACAGGCTGATATTATTACACAGAATCCGATCCCGATTTACGGATCAAACTTCTTTGGCGGCGGACTTGCCGGACTTGCAGCAGCTATGCTCGGCATCATCAATAACGCCCCTGGAACAGCATCTCCGATTCCTGGGCTTTTAGCTCCATTCGGATTCAACCCACCGCTTAAGGTTGTAGCTGCAATCGTACTTGCTGCGATTGGTGGATCTTTAGCTGGATTTGTTGGTTCTATCGTATTTAAAGGTTTTGCAAAAACACCTGCAGATATCAACGCATCTGAAAGAGTTACTGAAACAATTGCTCCAGAAGTTGCTATCGCTGCTGAATAATCAAAATGACTATTTCAAACTGCTTGTTTATATAGCCCTTAAAGAAGAAAAAGACTCGAAAACTTTTGTTTCCGGGTCTTTTTCGATTTACGGAAAATTATATTTCTCACTCCAGTGTTTCTTCTATATCTGCGTTGATTCCTCTGTGTTCAATCGGAGTTGAAAATACGATCAGTGTCTTTGTCCTTCCAAATCGCTGCAATCTCTTTCAATGGGCATTTGGCATTTCTCTGTAAAATATTCAAAATTATACGATCCACTGCATCCAGTTCATGATTTTTCATTTGCACTACCTCTTTCTGACATCCCATTTATACTTTTGACACTCACATCAAAGAATGCACCTCACAAAGTATTTTCGTTTTACAAAAAACACTCCTGCAAGTCAAAAAAAGAGGTACTCTCTGCGTTCTTCTCCGCAGTAAAGTACCTCTTTGTACAAATATTTTCACTCTTTAAATATGTTAAAAATAATAGCATTCCTTTTTCTTCCTGTCAATAAAAAGACATTTATTTTTTCCTATTTTTCCTATTTTGATTTGACATTTGTCCTACCACGTGATATTCTGAAATTGTGTTTTAGATAAGATTTAGATTTCACATATTTTTGTAAATCATTAACATCTGTCTGATGACTTACAAAAATATGTGATTTTTATTTTTATCGGCATCATCAATTTTTTAGGAGGTACTACTAATGAACAAGGGTACAGTTAAGTGGTTCAACGCACAGAAAGGCTACGGATTCATCACAAACGAAAGCACCGGAGAAGATGTATTCGTACATTTTTCAGGAATCGCAGGAGAAGGATACAAATCTCTTGAAGAAGGACAGAACGTTACTTTCGATATCACAGAAGGAAACCGCGGACTTCAGGCTGTTAATGTAACAGTTGCGTAATCACTGCAAAAGATGCTAGAGTAAAAAGCCCGGCTTGTGGATCACTCCACAGCCGGGTTTTCTATGTTATAAATGTGCTTTGCTGGAATTACCCAAGCATTTCTCTATATATCCGCATTACATTCTTATAGAAGATTTTCTCAATCTCGCTCTCTGTAAATCCATTCTTTTTAAATACCTCTTCCAGCTTTTCCATATCTGCCGGGGATGCGATCTCCAGTTCTCCATTCATACCATCAAAGTCTGAACCAAGTCCTAAAGCCTCTATTCCCGCCATATCACGGATATATTTTGCATGTGCCACAATATCCTCCGCTCTGCTCACAACCGTCTCTCCGTCTTTCCAGTCGCGCAGGAAATATGCATAATAATTCAGCCCGATCACACCGCCTCTTTCCCCGATCGCTTTCAGAAGTTCATCATTCAGGTTTCTCGGATGACTGCACAAATGTCGCGCGTTGGAATGGCTCGCTACAAAAGGCTTCTTTGTGAACTTTAATACATCCCGGATTCCTGCATCGTTTAAATGTGCCACATCGATGATCATTCCCAGTTTCTCCATCTCTTCCAGAAACTCAATCCCACGCGCTGTAAGCCCATATCCGGCTTCTGAAAAGGCTTTTCCGGCAAATTCTCCGCCAGTCGCTTTTGCCGGATATCCAAGCTGATTCGGATAGTTCCAGGTCAGAGTCATCATCCTTGCCCCCATCCGGTAAAAGTCTCTTAAAAGGGAAGGATCGCCCTCACAGATTTCTCCTTCTTCCAATGTCAGCAACGCTGACATCTTTCCATTTTTCCGGTTTTCTTCAATCTCTTCATACTTCGTGACCGGTCGGATCCAGTCTTTATTTTTCTCCATTTCCTGATAAAATACATCCGCCATTTTCATTGCATAACGGAATGGACTTCCTGCAAGTATCGGATCCTCCAGATCCAGAAAAAGGGCAAAATTCTGAATCAGATAATCCCCCTTTTTCATCTGTTCAAGATCCACATTTAAATTATTTTTACGAAGTGAAATCTCTTTTCCCTGTTCCTTTCCTCTCAGAATCGCTAAAATCGTATCACAATGCATATCTGCTACTTTCATTTTCTATTCCTCCATCTTTTTTCTTTCTTATAATATCTACCGTATGTGATCCCGCACCAACCAGTTCCGGGCGTTCACACGTAGTCAGATGATAGTCAATAAACGTCTGGAAGGTCTTTTCATCCATCGTATTTAACACCTGACGCATATAATCGGATGGTCCATCCGCCGAAATAATCTGGATCCGTTCCATTCCTGCTGCTTCATTGTAGCTGTCAATATCCTCCAGGCGCACATAATCATACAAATCCTCCGGTGAAGGACATACCCGGTAATTCGCATCCAGCTTGCCATTTTCCAGGCACTCCTGAATATGGTTCTCCCGGAATCCATACACCAGAACACTATACTCATTCATTGTATAAGCCACCAGGATCGTGCCCTCATCTTTCAGAACACGCTTTGCCTCCATCAGCGCCTTTACCTTATCTTCCTTTGTATAAAGGTGATACATCGGTCCGAACAGGATGATCAGGTCAAATTCCTTATCCGGAAAACGTGACAGCTTCAGTGCATTTCCCTGATATGCTTTCACAGAGCTGTTCTTCTTTTTCAGAATTCCCAGATTGTATTTTACCAACTCTACCGCCGTCACATCGTACCCTTCTTCGGCAAGCGCAACACTGTAGCGCCCGGTTCCGGCTCCTACATCCAGAATCTTTACCTGTCCATGCTCCCGCTTAGGAAGATATTTGTGAATGTACTTCATTGAGGTGATAAATTCTACCTGTCCGTGGCGGCTCTTAAGCCGCTTCTCTTCGTTGAATTTGTTATAATATTTTTCAAGCTCTGTCATCATAAATCTATTGTATCCTTTATTTTTATTCTAGCGCTGCCGCTCTCCGGAATAAAATAATTCCGATCACGAACAAGACAGCGATCATCCCCACACCAATATTGATATTGCCGGTAAGCTGCGAGATCAGGCTCACGATCGTTGTTCCCATAAAGGACGCGCCTTTTCCGCAAATATCCATTAAGCCGAAAAATTCACCTGACTGGTTCGCCGGTATAATTTTCGTAAAGTAAGATCTTGAAAGCGCCTGCACACCTCCCTGGAACATGCCTACCCAGACAGCAAGAACCCAGAACTGCCACTGGTAATGCAGAAAAATCGCAAAAATTGCCACTCCAAGGTATGCCACGATGCATACTGTGATCAACTTTTCTGCAGAATATTTCTGCGCCAGTCTTCCGAAAATAATCGCAAACGGAAAAGCTACGATCTGCGTAAGCAATAATGCAAGAAGAAGTCCTGTGCTGCTAAGCCCAAGTGCAGATCCGTATGCAGTTGCCATATCAATAATCGTATAAACCCCATCAATATAAAAGAAAAACGCCAGAAGGAACAGAAAAACCTTCTTCTCCTTCTTTACATTTTTCAGTGTAATGCCGATTCTTTTGAAGCTTTCTGAAAAAGCATGCTGCTTCTTTTCTACATAATACTTCTGGTGATAAGTTTTCAGAAGTGGTAATGTCATAATTACCCACCATACCGTGATGATCACAAAGGAAACCATCATTGCTGTTTCCATTGTAATCCCAATCTTCCCTGCATTTAACACAACCAGAAGACAGATTACAAACGGTACACAGCTTCCGATATATCCCCACGCATACCCCTGGGAAGAGACTTCATCCATCCGGTCTTCCGATGTCACATCGACAAGCATGGAATCATAAAATACCAGTGTTACGGAATATCCGACCTTTGCAATGACAAAAACTACCAGAAAGGCCAGCCAGTACTTCGCAAATCCCAGAGCAACTGAAGCAATTGTCCCGATTCCAAGTGCAATTGTAAAAACTGGTTTTTTATAGCCTTTTGTATCTGCAACGGTTCCAAATACCGGTCCTGCAAGTGCCGTAAGCAAGGTTGCAATGGATACTGCATATCCCCAGTATGCCAGATACTGTACATCCGAAAGTCCCTGCTTTCCTGCGATATAGTTGAAATAAATCGGTAAAATGGTTGCTGCCAGAAGTGTAAATGCAGAATTTCCGACATCATAAAGTATCCAGTTTTTCTCCTGTTTTGTCAGTTTTGTTTTCATTCAACGTATCCTCCTTGCCCGGAAGCTGAGAACCAAATGTGTAGGCATATACAGAATCTAATGTAGCGCTTCCTTCCAAAAACGGTTTGTATTCACAGATCAATTTGTCTGCCAGTGGAACTGCTTTTTCATAAAGATGAAGCAGTCTTCTTATCTGTTCCCTGCAGGATCCATTCTCATGATACTTGATAATAAACCCATGAAAATCATAATAAAGTCCTGCCACTTTAAGTGCTGCATAAAGTGCCATCCGCTTTATTTTAGATGGACAGACAAGAATCCTGTCATAAAATACCATTCCATTCAGTGCTTTTTTGACTTCCTTTGCTGTAATTCCGCGATAAAAATCTTTTATAATTACCGCATTTTTCATAGAAGGAACAATATGTCCGGTCAGCCTCCTGCTCACTGGATTTTCTCCATTCATAATCATCAGCTTACGGTCCAGCTCGCCCTCCACTGCAATATGTGCAAGACCAGTCTCTTTTACTGTCTGTTCCACGTAACCATGGCAGGTCACATCCAGCGCAAAATGGCAGAGCACTCCATATACATAAGCCAGATGCTTCTCATACTGGTCGTGTGTATGTAAAACCTTTGCTGCATGAACGAAGAACTTTGCTCCGCTCTCGCTATGCATACGGCTTCCCAACTGATTGACCTTGTTCTTGCAGAGTGGTCTGTAATAAAAAAGAATATCCGGTCCATGAAGTCCAATATTAAAAAGCTCCGGGTATTTATCAATAACTTTTCTCTCATATCCGCTTAATCTGCCTCTGATCTGCTGTCCGAAAATGTAATGTGCATAGGTTGACGGCATATTATCCCATCCTTTCTTTTCTGAAACACGTTTTATTATAGACGTTGCACTTT
The DNA here is from genome assembly GCF_027686195.1 of Coprococcus sp. AF102-57. Taxonomy (NCBI): domain Bacteria; kingdom Bacillati; phylum Bacillota; class Clostridia; order Lachnospirales; family Lachnospiraceae; genus Coprococcus; species Coprococcus sp. AF102-57. The sequence continues at coordinate 28,102 of NZ_JAQCSY010000013.1, forward strand.
ACAGGCTCTATCTTACTTCTGTAAAGCTTATATAACGGCTTTGTAAAAAAGAATGTACCTCGGTACATTCTCGCGCCGAGCGCAGTCGCTTGCGACATTCTTCATCTTCGTGCGAGTGCGCATCTCCGGCACGTAGTGCCTTTTATTTCATAGGAAGTTCCTTCGGAATTTCCTATAAAATAAAAAGTAATAACTAAAATGATACGCTCTAAATAAATAGTAACACAAAAAGGCCTTTCAGGATAGTCCCGAAAGGTCTTCTGCACAACACTTTTAAAATACTTTCATTGTCCACTTGCTCATATCCCACACTTCATTTACCACATCCTGATAAAATTCCGGCTCATGGCAAATCAGAAGAATACTTCCTTTGTATTCCTGAAGCGCTTTTTTCAGAGATTCCTTTGCATCCACGTCAAGATGATTGGTCGGCTCATCCAGGATCAGCAGATTCGTGTCCCTGTTGACCAGCTTACAAAGTCTTACCTTTGCCTGTTCACCACCACTCAGTACCCTTACCTGGCTCTCAATATGCTTGGTAGTGAGTCCGCATTTTGCAAGGGCGGAACGCACTTCATACTGGGTAAATGACGGGAATTCCTGCCACAGTTCTTCAATACAGGTTGTCTTGTTCTCTCCTTTAACTTCCTGTTCAAAATAGCCGATCTGAAGATTTTCCCCAAGCTCACACTCGCCGGAAATTGCCGGGATCAGACCAAGTACACTCTTCAAAAATGTAGTCTTTCCAATACCATTGGTTCCGACAATCGCAATCTTGTGTCCTCTTTCCATCTGGAAATTCAGCGGCTTGGAAAGTGGTTCATCATAACCGATTACAAGATCCTTTGTTTCAAATAACATTTTTCCCGGAGTCCGTCCGTAACGGAACTTAAATTCCGGTTTCGGCTTTTCCGCTGCCAGCTCAATTACATCCATTTTATCCAGCTTCTTCTGTCTGGACATCGCCATATTTCTTGTAGAAACACGGGCTTTATTTCTCGCCACAAAGTCCTTCAGTTCACTGATCTCCTGCTGCTGTCTGCGGTATGCTGCCTCAAGCTGTGCTTTCTTAACTGCATAGACCTCCTGGAAATGTTCATAGTCTCCCACGTAGCGGTTCAGTTCCTGATTCTCCATATGATAGATGATATTTACCACTTCATTCAGGAACGGAATATCATGGGAAATCAGAATGAATGCATTCTCATAATCCTGCAGATACCGCTTCAGCCACGTAATATGTTCTTCATCCAGATAGTTTGTCGGTTCGTCCAGAAGCAGGATATCCGGCTTCTCAAGCAGAAGCTTTGCCAGAAGAACCTTTGTTCTCTGACCTCCGCTTAGATCTGTAACATCACGGTCAAGTCCCAGATCCAGAAGTCCCAGTGCTCTTGCGACCTCTTCTACCTTTGCATCGATCGTGTAAAAATCATGCAGTGTCAACTCGTCCTGGATCGTTCCAAGCTCTTCCATCAGAAGATTCATCTCATCCTCATCTACTTCGCCAAGCTTCTCACAGATCTCGTTCATCCGCTGCTCCTTCTGTAAAAGCGGATCAAATGCACTTTTCAGCACGTCCTGGATCGTCATTCCACTCTGAAGGACTGCATGCTGGTCCAGATAACCTGCGCGCACATTCTTTGCCCATTCTACCTTTCCCTCATCTGGCGTAAGTTTCCCGGTAACAATACTCATAAAGGTGGATTTCCCCTCTCCGTTTGCTCCTACAAGACCAATGTGCTCCCCTTTTAAAAGGCGGAACGATACATCATCAAAAATGGCACGGTCACCAAAACCGTGTGTCAGATGTTCTACATTTAATATACTCATATTTTATTATTCTCCCTGCTTCATTTTTTTACACATTGTCTTTTATTATATGTGGAAATTGGGGTTCTTTCAATATAAACAGACAAAAAACCCCAGTTCTATATCTATATCTAAAATCCAAAATCACTCAACTCCTTTAATCCTCTCGACAACAGTTCCATTCTTTTCCAAAACGATCCAGGTAAGCACTGGAACCATAGTACAAACTAGCAAACTGATTCCCACTGCAAATAAAAGTGGAAGTAATGGCACTGAAAACGCAATCCCACGATAATTCATTGATTCATAAAGAAGATACGTAGCTCCCATTCCTACTGTTAGCGTAACAAGCCATGCGCCGCCTGCATAGAGAACTCCTTCCCTGACCAGCATTCCAAGAATCTGCTTCGGAGTCATCCCGATACTCTCCATAATCGAAAGCTCCATCATCCGGCTCTGCACATTTACTACAAAGGTGTTCATGTAGTTCATGATTCCGATAAAAGCCAGAATCAGCACAATCCCGATTCCCAGTTGCGGCATATTACCTTGTGCTTTTTCAATCTCATCTGCATCTTCGATTTTGGATTCCCAGGAAAAGTCTTTTGCATTGTCATTTTCTTCTAATAACGCCATGATTTCTTGTTCTGTATCTCTATCATATTCTTTGTGATATTTTATGCTGGTCTTTAATATAATTGGATGATTGGCAAATGTTTTCACTACCTGATCACTGGCTATAATCGTCGGTGGGTATCCAAGGAGTGCCGTATAATAATTCTCGTCCGTAACTCCTTCTATGGTAAAAGTTTTTGTCATTTGTTGATCTTCATACAAAGCACAGGTCACATTTTTTCCTATTATATCAGCATCTGAGAGATCCAAACCATTTCGATAAACAATACATGCTTTTCCCGAAAGGAAGTCCTCTTTATTGATCGGATGCTCAAGACTGTTATTTAAATAATCAAATTCCTGTTCATCAATTCCGATCAGAGAGGATCCAAAATTCTCAGGATGATTCTGATACTCGTCCTTGTCCTTACTATATGGAGTACTCATCCACTTTGCATAAAATTCTTTCATCCACATCTCAGCAAAATCCGGTTCCCATGGAACTGTAATCTCGGCAAATATCATAGAATGTACTTCAGAGACTCCGGCATTTTCTTTGATTGACTTCACGAAAGAATCATCCAGAATGTCTCTTCTGTCTTCTGATTTTTCTTTACATGCCGTATCATTTTTAATGACCATATCCGTATCCATATAATTTGACACTATGGTTCTTGCTGCCTGACTGTCCAGCATGGTCACAATACAAAGGTACACAGACAGACTGGCTGCCAAGGACAACAGTACCACCGCAGTTCTTTTCTTATCCTTTGTAAACTGCTCCATAGAAAGTCTTGCTATTACTTTCCCCTTTCCTGCTCTTCTTACTTTTACGGTTTTGTGGGTCGGACAATAACCAAGCGCTTCTATTGGAGAGATATCTGCTGCCATTTTTGCTGGTTTTCGGCTGGCCAGAAAAATAGTAACTCCAACCAGTAAGATGGTTGCCAGCAGAACTACCGGATGAAAACGAACCATATCTGCTCCTACATAACCACTTTTGATTCCAAGTGATTTTACTACAACAGGAATCAGGAAAAAGGATACCATCCCACCTGACAGACATCCAAGTACTGTCCCTGCAGATCCGATCAGAAGCATCTGTTTTTTCATCATCCTTTTTATCTGCTTTTCCGTCATTCCGACCGTCTGAAGCAAACCATAATAACGAACTTTTCCAGCTACGGAAAGATACATAATATTATAAATAAGCAGATATGCACACAAACAGGTAACTGCAATCAAGCCAATAAGACCTGCCAATATCTGAACCGATGCGCCAAGATCTTCCATAAAGAAAAGATTCTGCTGCTTTCCAAGGTTCATACTTTCGATAAAAGCATTCTGCTCTGTTTTTGTCATTATTTTTTGCTTAAAATCCATAAGGTAACGACCTGAAGCTGCCTGCGAAAGCTTCCACCCCGATTGATCATAGAATTCTTTCGAAACATAAAACTGCTTCTTGGGTCCATATCCGTCCCAGATCCCACAGATTCGAAAAGTCCCTGTAAAGATTCCCTCATTTGTTCCATAAGACATAGCAAGGGTATCGCCTACATCAAGATCTTCGTAACCACATTCTTTTAAAGCGGATTGTGTTACCATTATCTCATCCAAAGCTGTCGGATATCTTCCTTCCAGCTTTTCTCTGACCGGCTCCATCATCTGTGTCCAATATCCATCATCTGCCCAGATCAGTCCCACATTCGGGGTGGAATCCTGATCTGTTTTTTCTATCCATCCACAGACTCCCACTGTACCTGTCAGAACGATATCCGGGTTGTTCTCACACATTTGCCTCTGTTCATCCGTCACTCCATACATGATTGCATCAAATTCTGCTCCTGACATACGGATGTTCTGAATTTTCTGAAGCCTAAAATAAGAATCTCCAACTGTGAATATTGTAAATACCAAAAAGGAAGAAAGAAGAACCGCAAGGAGCAAAGTAATGGTCTTTCTCCTGTTTACTTTTAAAGCGTTCCATGCCATCCTTTTGATCACTTTCTGATTCGGATTCTTAAGCATAGGAATCACTTCCCTTCCCGGTATCTCCTACAATCTTTCCGTCCTCAATATGTACGATACGATCTGCAAGCTGTGCAATGTCTCTGTCATGCGTGATAAGAATCAAGGTCTGGCTGAACTGTTTTGCTGCCATTTTCAAAAGTCCAAGTACATCATGGCTGGTAACCGAATCCAGATTTCCCGTCGGTTCATCAGCCAAAATAATGGCAGGCTTCGACGCAAGCGCCCTGGCAATCGCAGCCCTCTGCTGCTGTCCACCAGATAATGTCCCAGGAAGAGCTTCCCTCTTCTCTGACAGCCCTAAAAGTTCGAGTATCCCATCCACATACTCCACATCAACCTTTCTTCCATCCAGTTCCACCGGAAGAATGACATTCTCATATACATTAAGATCCGGGACAAGATTATAATTCTGAAAAATAAACCCGATCTTTCTTCTGCGGAATATGGCAAGCTGTTCTTTTTTCAATCCCAGAAGGCACTTCCCCTCTACCAACACTTCCCCTTCTGTTGGCACATCCAGTCCACCCAGCATATGCAAAAGTGTACTTTTCCCGGATCCGCTTTTTCCGATAATGGCAACAAATTCCTGATCTTTCACACGAAAATCTACGCCATCCAATGCCTTTACCGTATTTTCACCCATTTGATAGTATTTTTTTAAGCTTCTTGTCTCTACAATGTATTCTTTCATTGGTTTGCCTCCTTCTTTTGATATTCTATAGAATATCTCCTAAAAATCACAAACCTGTCTCAATTTTCAATTATCACAAGATTGTGACAATCCCCGATCGGTTATGTTACGATTCATTCACCGGTAAATACAAGCGAAAACACGCTCCTTTTCCCACTTCAGACTGTACTTCTATGTAGCCCTTCTGAAGTTCCATGATTGTTCTTGCAAGATATAATCCGATCCCAACCCCTGGTTTATCATGCACCTCCGGCTCACGGTAAAATCTTGTAAAGATCTCTGCCTGCCTCTCCGGGGCAATCCCTTTTCCAGTATCAGAAATGCTGATCTTTAAAAATAATTCCTGTCTTTCTGTCTGAATATGGATCTTTCCACCTGGTTCAGTATACTTGAGTGCATTATCCAGAATATTATAAATTGCTTCCTCCGTCCATTTGCTGTCATGACGAATCATCATATTTTCTTCGCAGTTCACATATAGATCAATACCCTTCAACGCCGCCTCCGGAACCACACCGGCAACTGCGTGGCGGATTGTTTCGTATAGATTTTTGTCTTCCTTATGTATTTGCAGAATTCCCGTTTCAAGCCTTGACATTTTTACCATGCTCTGCATTAAAAAATCAATTTTTTCCATCTGCCCTTTGATTTTTCCCAAAAACTCCTGACCGCTTTGCGAAAACTCCTCGTCCTCAAGAAGTTCCAGGTATAGTTTAATATTGGCAATGGGCGTCCTTGTCTGATGGGATATATCAGAAATCAAGCCCTTTACTCTTTCTTTCTCACGAAAACCGTCTTCTTCTTTTTTCCGAAATACATGCTCGGCTTTCTCTAATTGTGTTCCTGTTCTTCCCCAGAGGCTATCCTCCAATTCCTCTTCCATATTCCATTCTTTTCCTGTTACGATAGCATCCAGAGCATCTTCCACCTTTTCAGCAAACAACTTCGCTTCTTTTTTTATCCGGTAGTTTTTCCATAACAATACCAGTACTGCTGCAAATAAAATTATCATCATGATACACATCAGCCAATCCATTGATATCCCATCCCATATACATTTGAAATATACCTGTGATTCTTATCTTCAATCTTTCCTCTCAGACGATTCACATTTACCGCCAGTGTGTGCTTGTCCACAAACTGTCCTCCACTGTCCCACAACCGCTCCAATAACAGATCATAAGTCAGAAGCTGTCCTCGGTTCATAAGAAATTGACGAAGCAGACGGCACTCTGTCGGTGTGACGGGGCATTCCTGACCTTTTACCGTTACTCGTGCATTATCCAAATCTATATATAAATACTCATCTGCAAAAATCAGACGATTGACCGAAGCAGTTCTTTTTAAAATGACTTCTATTTTTCTAAGTAAAATCTTCATTGAAAATGGTTTAGTAACGTAATCTTCTGCCCCGGATTCATATCCTGCCAGAGCATCCTCCTCCATATCCCTGGCTGTCAGGTAAATGACCGGAACTTCTCTTTGCTTTTTTACCCACTGGCAAAAAGAGAAGCCCTCGCCATCTGGAAGATTCACATCCAAAAGGACCATATCTATCTGATTCTCAAAAAAAATCTGCTTCCCTTTTTCCATAAAAGTCACACCATAAACTCCATATCCTGACTTTTTCAAAGAATAACAGATCGCCTGATTCAAATCAAAATCATCTTCTACAACTAATATATACTGCATATCCTAATTCCTCCGATACAGATTCTCACAAAGAAATCTCTGCATAGCAATGATACCTTTCAATATTGTACCACAGACTTTTCCTGGGTATGGGAAAAAAAGAAAGAATCTCAATTTTGTGATTATTCAGTGCACAAAAAAAGAAAATATTTTATAAGTCTTTTCATATATCGTTTGTTTTTTTGTTTACCTTATTAATTTCCTCTCTGAAATTCTTTTTTGCCATGAAAGTTTTCTGTCTTTCTTCTGCCACCTGATTCAAAGCGTCATCTCTTTCTCTTCTCATCTTTTCGTATGCAGTTACGTTCGACATATTTGTTTTCCTTTTGTCTCAATCACTTATAAAAAGTTGCTCTACACTGTATGACCTGCAGGCGAGTTGGCTCATGGAAGAACCGCCCTACTTTTGAGGAACTGGCAGTTATGTTCGAGGGCAGTACTGCCAGCGGTGCAGAGCGAGCCTACCGCAGAGCAGTAGACAAACTGACGGAATTGTTAGTTGCCGAGGGCGCAATTCATGCTGATTTTGAGAACGGCACAGCCGAAATCATTCGGCTTGCTGATTGGGATACAATTAAAACGAACTGGTTTGCCAATGAGGCGATCCGATATATTTTATCATTGTTGCCTAATGCTCTCACAAAATATATGCTCGTCCCCCTTGAGCCGCCACTTATATCTTGAATCCTTACAACAACTGTAAGTGGTATTTGCTGTGTTCTCATGCTATCATTTTATTACAAATGATAGGAGGTATTCACATGAAACCCATTTTGAATATTGAAAATTTAACAAAAATCTATGGCAATGTGCCAAGTCAAACAAAGGCACTGAATGGGATCACCTTCCAGGTGATGCCGGGAGAGTTTCTTGGCATTATGGGAAGCAGCGGTTCTGGTAAATCCACACTGCTCAATTGTATTGCGACTGTGATTCAACCCACAGGTGGAAGCATTCAGGTGGAGGGCGTTAATCTGCAAGCACTCAAGGGAAGGGCTCTTGCAGATTACCGTGGAAAAAAAGTTGGTTATCTATTTCAGAATTTTGAGCTGCTGGATAATCTGACCGGACGTGAAAATATACTGCTTCCAACTTCTCTGCATGGTATACCCGAAAAGGAGAGCAGCCAGCGTCTAAGCCAGTTGGCGAAGTATCTGGAAATCAACGATGTTCTGGACAAATTTCCCTCCAAGATGTCTGGAGGGCAGCGCCAGCGTGTAGCAGCAGCAAGGGCGCTAATCCTGAACCCCAGAATGATTCTTGCCGATGAGCCTACCGGTGCTTTAGATTCCAAGAACGCAAGAAACATCATGGAAAAACTGTCCGGCTTGAACCGTGACGAACAGGCAACGATCTTGATGGTGACCCATGATTCCAATGCCGCCAGCTTTTGCAAGCGTATTCTGTTCATCCAGGACGGTGTGATCTTCCATGAGCTTCGCCGTGGAGATGAAAGCCGGCAGGAGTTCTACGGACGCATCCTGAAGGTGATGGCACAACTGGGAGGGGGGAGTTCCAATGTTCTCTAATCTGGTTTTTCGAAACAGCCGCCGCAGCCGAAAGGAAAACGGTCTGTTTTTCAGTTCCTTGGTGATTTCTATTATTGCTTTTTATATGATTCTTTCCATCTCTACTCAGGATGTTATGATCTTTTTGCAGAAGATAGAGAGCGATGCAGTGAACAGGCTCTTGCTTCTGATTCCTGTGTTTTACGGAATGACCCTGGGTATTCTTTTCTTTTTGATTTACTTCGCCTGCAAGTATCAGTTTGAACGCAGACGTCATGAGTTTGGTGTCTACTTGATGCTGGGAATGCGCAGAAGCAAACTGTTCGGTATGCTTTTGGCGGAAGATTTGTTAAGCAGTATCCTGGCACTGCTCATTGGTTTACCTACGGCTATAGTGCTTTCGGAAATCGTTAGCCTTGTCACCGCTAAGCTTGTGGGTATGGGGATCATCGACCATCATTTTTCTTTATCTTGGTCTGCAATGAAATGGACACTGGCAGGATTCTTGGGTATTAAACTGCTGGCACTTCTGATTTTGAGCGGAAAGATTAGCCGACAGGAGATTGGAACTTTATTATCCCAGCCGACGAACCGCTCAAAAAAGCAAATGCCCTCTGCTATCTATGGGCTGGCTGCTGTATGCGGAAGTGTGATGTTGGCAGCGACTTACTACATGGCGATTCAGGGAATTGCATGGACGAAGGTAATTATGATGGGGCTGACTTTACTGTTAGGTTCGGCTGGTACGATGCTGCTGTTCTACGGAATGCGGGCACTGATTGCACTGATTGTTAAAAAAGGCAAGGGAAATAAGCAGCTTCATGTATTTACCTTCCGTCAAATTCAGGAGGATGTCATTCATCAGTCAAGCTCCATGGCAATCAGCTCCCTGCTGATTCTGGCAGCACTGTGTTGCTTTGGTGCAGGCGTGGGAATCGCAGGAACAAACAATCTATCCACTGGTCATGTAATCGACTATACCTTTGAAGATTATACCGTTGAAGATTCGGCGCAGGTTCTTCCAAATATACAGGCAGCACTGAAAGAAAACGGTTTGGAAAATCAATTTTCAGAGCTTTTTGAAATGAAGGTTGGGCATATTCGCACCACAGAAGATTATGAGAATGCCTACAGCATGGACGCTGTTATGGACTCTCTTCGGAGCCTGCCCCAGTCGGAAGATCGGGATGTCCTTCTGAACAATCTTGGTTATGCCACATACCCGTATTTGATTTGTCTGTCGGACTATAATCGTTTACTGGAATTGTCTGGCAGGCCTGTCATTAAATTAAGTGAAGATGAAGCCGCTGTTTATATAGGTTCCGACTATACTACTGTAAATCGTACCGCAATGCTGAACGGCATACTTACTGAACAGCCTGAAACGGAACTGGTTGGCAGTCCGATTTATCTTACTGGAGAGGTTCAGTCTGTAAATTTGATTACGGATCGTTCTATTACTTTGTCCTTTGCATTGATTCTTCCGGATGAAGCCTTCCTCTATCATACCCAAGGAATGTATGATACGTATGTGAATGCGGTACTCAGTGAGCAGGCTATGGAAGGAAATAGCCTTATGACTGCCTATTCTGGTCTGAACGAGGAGCTGGACGAAATAGGTATCGAATATGAAAGCTATCTTCAGAACATGGGACGCCAACTTTTCTACACCGTAGCATCCAGCTATATTACCCTCTATCTGGCGATTGTGTTCCTGGTGGTTGCCAACACCATTGTGGGTGTTCAGTTCCTGATGAGCCAGCAGAAAGCCGGGCGTAGATACCAGACCCTGATCCGCCTGGGAGCCACTTACGAAAGCCTTTGCCAGTCTGCCGGAAAGCAGATTGCGTGGTTTATGGGACTTCCTGTATTGGTTGCAGCTGTCAGCAGTCTGTTTGGAGTCAGAGCGTTGTTTACAGGGATACTCTCGTCCCGAACCCGTGGGACAGTGTCTGAAATGCTGCTTGTATCTGCTGCTATGATTTTGCTGCTTTGCGTGATAGAATATATTTATATGAGAGTGGTCAAGCACTCCAGTGATCGGTATTTGCTGACACTGATGCAGCCGCAGAGAGAAGAATAATTGGGAAGGAGGTGCTGTCGTGAAAAGAATTGCTGTTGTGGAAGATGAAGTCTATATGCGGGAAGAACTCTGCAATATGCTCCAAAAGGACGGGTATCTTGTGGAGGCAATCACTGAGTTTGAAGATGCCGCTCGGCTCTTGGCAGCCCTCCGTCCTGACCTTGTGATCTTAGACCTGAATTTGCCGGAGATTAGTGGCTTTCAAATCTGCCAGGAGCTAAAGAATAAAACCGCTATCCCCGTCCTGGTGCTGACTTCCAGAGACCAGGTAAAGGATGAACTGCAAGCGTTCCAGTTGGGTGCAGATGAATATTTGACGAAGCCGTGCAGAAAAGACCGGCTTCTTGCCAGGGTATCCAATATTCTCAAAAGGTATGAAGGCCGTACCAATCTCATAGAGGGATTGGATTTCTTGTTGGACCAGCAGACTTACACACTTTATATTCATAACACCTCTGTGGTGCTTCCCAAAAATCAAGGAAAACTGTTGGTTGCTCTTTTGGCCAGTGGTGATGCTCTGGTCACGACGGAGCAGCTTTGCTTAGCACTATGGGGAACCACAGAATACATAGACGAAAATGCCTTGCAGGTTAACCTGACCCGGTTGAAAAAGACGATGTCCGGTCTGGCGATGAAGCAACGAATCGTTGCGGTTCGTGGGATGGGCTATCGTTTGGAAGCGGAGGTATCTCCATGAAGCAGTTTTGGCGCATAATAGAACGGTACTACCCTTGGCTGCTGTTGCTGCTGGGTGTGGATTGCTTTTGTTCTATCATTCTTTGGATTTCTGACATTCAGGCATTTCAGACCTTGATTGGGTTAGTGGTTCTGACAAGCATCCTTCTGTTTTCAGTGATCCTGTTTGTACTAAACAAGCGGGAGACCACCCGCCGGGAGCTGTTCCGGGATTTCCTCAGTGATCCTACCATCTGCAACGAGGAAAGGCTGCTCAGTGTCATCAGCCGGGAAGAAGGAGAATCTATCCGGTTTCTGGCCTCAGTTTTACAGGAACACAAAAATGAGAACAGCAGTATGGCAGATGCCCTACGGGACTATGAAGAATATGTGGAAGGCTGGGCACATGAAGCGAAAACGCCCCTGTCGTTGCTGACCATGCTTTTGGATAACCGAATCGACGAAATATCGCCTTCCCTGCAAGCTAAGTTGGATTATGTCCGTAGTCAACTTCAGGAGAATGTCACGCAGATGCTTTACTATGCCCGGTTAAAGAGCAGTACAAAGGATTATCGGTTTGAAGATGTCAATTTGAATGACTGCTTGGGGGAAGTTCTGGAGGACTATGCCCCACTTCTGGAAGAAAAGCAGTTTGTAATTCTCAACAAACTGCAATCTGAAACAGTTTATACAGACCGTAGAGGGCTTCAGTTTATGTTGGGACAAATCGTGAGCAATTCCATCAAATATAGCAGCGATAGTCCCATGCTAACGATTTCCATGATACATTCGGAGACCGCAGATGTCCTTTCTGTTGAGGATAACGGCATTGGTGTAAAAAAATATGATCTGCCGTATATTTTTCAAAAGGGCTTTACCGGGGATTCTACTGACAGCCGAAAGAAAGCTACTGGTATAGGGCTTTACCTGGTTAAGAAGATGGCTGACGATCTAAACCTTCGTCTGGAAGCTACTTCCCAGTGGGGAAAGGGCTTTAAGATAGTCGTTTTCTTTCCAAAACTGGGATCCAACGGTGGAAAATAATATAAACATAAAAACGCCGCAGGATTTTCTCCTGCGGGCAGCATGTTGTCAGCTATCCAAAGGATTGTATTCTGTTACAGTTTTCAAATAGGTTTCGGGATCGCCGTTCAAGATAAGGTCTGCATATCCAATTGGGTCATTGTACCGTTGATACATATTGTCGGCAACCTCGTTCTCCACTGAAATGGTATCAATCGCATTCATGATGCCATCGGCGAATTTTAGTTCTACACAGCAGTTATCCATATTGTAGGCACAAGATATTAAGGTTTTCATGGTATGTCTTCCATAATTCGTAATATAAAGCGAAAATCCCGTCTGACTTCCTGTTAGAAATCAGACGGGATTTGTCCGTATGCACCCCGGAAACCGTCAGCTAACAGTTGATAAGTAAATTAGTTCCTTATCACTGTTAAGCCAAGGTTTCTGAGGTTTTGTATGCATTTTCTCGTTCCAAACGATTATCGCTTTGTGAACAGAAATTAACGTTTGCTGAACTGTGGTGCTCTACGAGCTGCTTTGAGACCGTATTTCTTACGTTCTTTCATACGTGGGTCACGTGTAAGGTATCCGGCTTTCTTAAGTACCGGTCTGTAATCAGAATCTGCTTCAAGAAGTGCTCTTGCGATTCCGTGACGGATTGCTCCTGCCTGTCCTGTGTATCCACCACCACGTACGTTAACGAGAACGTCAAATTTATCAACTGTTTCAGTTGCAACTAATGGCTGACGAACTACAACTTTAAGAGTTTCAAGTCCTAAATATTCGTCGATATCTCTTTTATTGATTGTGATCTTACCTGTACCTGGTACAAGGTATACTCTTGCGATAGATTTTTTTCTTCTTCCTGTTCCGTAGAATTTAGCTGTTGCCACTTTTATTTCCTCCTTTCAAACCTCTGACTAAAATGTTAAAACTTCTGGTTTCTGTGCCTGATGAGCATGTTCTGCTCCAGCATATACGTGAAGCTTCTTGATCATTGTTCTTCCCAAAGGTCCTTTTGGAAGCATACCTTTAACAGCAAGTTCGATAACCTGTTCCGGTTTCTTTGCCATCATTTCTCTTAATGTAGTTTCTTTCATTCCTCCTACATAATCTGAGTGATGATAGTATACTTTCTGATCTAATTTCTTTCCTGTAACTTTGATCTTTTCAGCGTTGATAACAATTACGTTGTCACCTGTATCAATGTGCGGTGTAAATTCCGGTTTATTTTTTCCTCTTAAAACTTTAGCGACTTCTGCTGCAAGACGTCCAAGTGTCTGTCCTTCAGCGTCAACTACATACCATTTTCTTTCAATCTTATCTGGATTAGCCATGTAAGTTTTCATTGGTTGACCTCCTATGAATTTCAGTTTACTAATTATTTTCATTGTAGATTCTATAGAAAACAAGTTCACTCCGGGGCTTTGGTGCAAACTGTTTCTTCTCACGTCATACTTGCATATTATATTATACCAACAGGCTTTTGTCAACTGTTTCTTGCTGATTTTCATCACTTTTTTGTAGGAATTTTCTACAGTATTTCTTTCAGATTGTCCACAGTTTCTTCTGCCTTCACCAGTGTAATACTGCCATTATCCAGGCATTCAACAAACTTATATACCAGGTCAGGATCAAACTGTCTGCCTGCATCCTGAAGAAGCTTCTCCCGTGCCACTTCAATAGGAAATGCTTTTTTATAACATCGTTTGGATGTCATGGCATCAAAAGAATCTGCCACGCACAAAATCCGCGCAGTCAGTGGAATATCTTCTCCTGCGATCCGGCGTGGATATCCTTTTCCATCATACCGCTCATGATGACCGATGACTGCCGGAATTACATAATCCAGCGATGGAAGGTGACGGATAATATCGATCGATGCCTCTACATGCCCTTTGATGATCTCATATTCTTCATCTGTCAGTTTTCCCTCTTTATTGAGTATATACTCCGGAATACCGATTTTACCGACATCATGCAGAAGTGCTGCCTGCCGGATAATCTCTATCATATCTTCGTTCATTCCAAGGGTCGTCGCCAGTGACGTTGCATAATAAGCTACGTTGTTGGAATGGCTGAACGTATAGTGATCCTTCGCATCAATTGCCGCCGTCAGCGCATAAATCGTAGACTCATACTCCTGATAAATATGGGTGTGATTCCTTGTATTGTTCCCCTCACTGTTGTTCCGAAACATCATATCAAAGACCTGGATCCCATTTTTTCCATTATGTTTCACATGATAAACTGCCAGATCTACATTTTCCATCAGCTCTTTCACGTTCCTTGCCGCATAAGGAGCCGCACTGATACCGGCACTCACAGTTACCGCTTTCAGCTTCATATCCGTTCTGCGGTTATTCATAACATAAATCTGTTTTGCAATAGATTCCACCATATTTCTGGCGGAAAAAAGATCATATCCCGGTAAAAGAACCGCAAATTCCTTTCCTCCATAGCGGGCCGTGTATCCACTTTCTCCGACACTGCTTCTGATAATATCTGCAATCCGCTGCAGACACAGATCTCCTTCTTTCACCCCATACAACTGATTATACAATTTAAAATCATCTACATTGATGATCGCAAGTGCCAGCGATGCCTCCTTGTTTTTCTCAAGCTCTTCATTCAGCACTTCATAGAAATATTTCCGGTTCAGTAATCCGGTCATCTCATCTGTTCTGGCTTCCTGGCGGGCTCTCTCGTACAATCTTGAATTCTTAATCGCAATCGATGCAACCGACGTAACAGATGAGATCAGCTGCACCTCATCATATACCAGCCGTTTTTTTGCCGAAGCATCTGTGATCAGAATCACACCAACCAGACATTCTCCATCTTTCAGCCCTGCACAGTAACGGATATGCGTCTTATCCAGCCGGTGTTTTTCACTCTCCCACATCGACTTATACTCCACGGTATAACGGAAATCCCGGTAAATGATCGGCTCTTCATGTTCTTTCAGCCACTGGATCATCGGGTTTTCTTCTTCCATCGTAAATGTCAGATCATTCAGTGGCTGATCACTTGCCACTCCCCGATATGGCTGTCCCGGTGCATCCTGCATACAAATATAGATATTTCCAACATCCATCAGTTCTTTCATGACACTGATTGTTTTGTCCAGAATTTCATTTAAATCCAGCGTCTTCGAAATCGCAGAGCTGAACTCCCTGATTTTTTCTGTCTGATAATTTTCTTCCCGGACAAACACACTGCGTACCAGAAGCTTCCACAAAAAAGTAAACAGCGCATAAATCACCAGAAACACAATTGCAAAAGCAAGGGCATAAAGCGTTGTATTCTTATTCATCTGTATATGGAAGATTTTCTGCAGATATGGAATTACATTCAAAAATACAATAACAGAAAACAAAAATCCCACACCGTAACACAGACTGGGCGATGCCAGCATCTGCAGCCGGAACAGACGTCTGCGGATCAGTGCATAAAACAGGAAAAATACATTTACAACACCACTTAAAATATCAATCGGAAATCCACTGAAAAATGGTATTCCAAGCAACATATTCCCTGCAAACAACACCAGAACCCCTGCCATGACCGGTTCATACTGTACTTTCATATTGGGATTTGCTTTGCAGATCCGCACAAGGATAAGGAAAAGATAAATCAAAAAAATCCCAGCCGGGAAAAAGAGTACTAATATAGTAGGTTTAATCTCATACACAAAAGTAGGAAGCCCATTCTTTTCCACCACATTCGGGCATCCCAGGAATACCCCATGCCGGATATTTACCACAAAACAGATCAGCATAACAGCCAGATATATTTTCCCTGGCAGACCTTTTTTCACCCCGCCAAATGCCAGAATAAAACAATAATATGCATACGGCAGTAGTAAAATTCCAAGCAGGGAAACCTGATACCAGAATTCATAACTTGGCCACAGATGAACACGCATAAATGCCGATCCTCCAGCCCAGAAAAGCAGTCCAACCAACACTACCAGAAAGCTATTTACAATTTTATTTCGCTTCGCTGTCAGAAACATCAGCAGCATAAATCCATAGCACACCATTGCTATGATTGAAATATATCCATAGGTTCCCATAATTCCCTCTTATCTCACTTTGTTCAAACATTCCTGCACTTCCAGCAACGCCTTCAAATCATAATAAGAAGGATTCATCTGATGCAGTTTTTTTCCAGTCTGTTTTTCATAAGTTTCAAATGTTCCGCACGTAAAAATTGTAACCTGTAAAGGATCCATTCCCAATATTTTCTTCAAGTCACGGTAATCCTGATCAATATATTTGAAATATGTACTCAGTAACTCTTTTAAAATATCGGCGCTCATGGCACTGTTCAGCAAGGATTCCCGTTCCAGTTCTACATACATATGCAGATATGGGCGCTTCTGTTCATTATATTCCTTTGCCGCAACCCAGTTTGTGATCGGAAGCTTTGACAGACGAATCACATTTCGGATCCCATTTTCTGAAATCCTTGTAAATCCTGCAATATCAATGATCCATGGTACCCGGTCCACATATTCAAAACGGGGGATCTGCGTTTCGTCTTCCCTGTTTTGCAGTCCAACGCACCGGTACATATCACCACAGCGATATCTCGCGAATGCACCGCCTTTCAAAATTGTAAATACGAGCTCATATTTTTCTCCTGGCCGGACTTCATCCATCAGATATGTCGGTGGAATATAAGACGGATCCTCATGATTTTTCAACATATCCTTCTCTGTGATAAATTCATAAAATGCCGTATCCGGGAAGAAATACATTCCTTTTCTCGTCCAGGTCTCTGTCCCCATTATAGATGGTTCCGTACCGGCAAACAATTCCATCGGCCGGATTCCCCAGAGTTCTTCCAGATCATCTTTATAGCACTGATTATCCGTACCCGCTACCATGAACCCTTTTAAATGGAATAAATCCTTTGGAAGTAATTTCCGATTCTCCTTTTTGCAGCGGTACTTTGCCTGTATCAGGCGGAAAATCATATGCGGTCTGCATTTCAGAAGACTTGATAGTTGGATACCACCGCCACCGGTCAGCGAAGAAAGGCTCAGGCTTACTGCATAAGCCACACTTCCAAGGCCAAAGAAAAATCCCAGATCTTTTTTCATCGCCATTTTAAATCCCAGCTTGTTTCGTTCGCTGAAACTCATATTCACAGCATCTTTTACTGCCGGAAGGAACTCGATATCGATTTCTTCCCCGAGTGCCAGTGGAAAAAGTCCGGTAGCATACGGAAGCGGTGCCAGCGCATACAGAAATTTGTCCGTAGATGCAACATCAAAAGATCCCTTTTTCCTGCTGGTCGATAAAATCAGACATGCTGTCACATTATTCCGGTAGGTATCCAGCATACTTCTTGTATACGGCGCAACCTTAATCGGATGTTTCCCGCCTTCCCAGGTTGTCTGAATCCAGATCACCGGATTCCCAGGAAGCATATCAGGCTGCTTGGTCAAAAGAATATCTGCATAATCTTCATACTCTGTCAGTGGTACCATTTTACGGAATTCATCCAGATTTCGGGGATGTTTTCCTTTCAAAATCGACTGTCCAAGTCCACAGTTACTCCACAGCTGGATCTGTTCTTCCATCAGCCGCCGCTGGATTTTCATGTAGCCGTCCATCGACAGATCCAGAAATCCACAGTATTGCTGCCATATTTCATTATACTGTTGTTTTTTTAATTTTTCTTTTAAATTCATAGACTGTCCGCTCCAGATCAATCATTTTTTCTGATAGTACGCAGGCACACCAGTATGCTTTTTCTGTTCGGTATCAGAAACGGCGTACTTTGCTGATATTCTTTATAGTTAAAAAATGTCCGTGGGAATGTCCACAGATCCTGAAAAATAATATACAGATAATTCCAGAAAATCATAAGTAAAAAATAAATCCCATGCTTCCATCCACCGACCATTCCCCACATGCACAGATACGCTCCCGCAAACCATAAAACACCAGGATGGCGGCACAATCCATACATACCTTCCGTATAAGCCGCACGCAGTTTATTTTCTTCACAATAGGTTTCTTCAAAGGGAAGCGCAAAAAACAACGTATAAATGAGCAGACAAAAGAAAAGGAGTCCTCCTAATCCAAATCCGGTCATTGTTCCGATCTTCCGATGGCAGCTCCCCCATGCTGCATAAAGCTCTGCAATCAGCGATACTACAACGAGAATACTCCCAACTGCAAAAAATTTTTGTAATACGGCATTCTTCATACGAACACTGTTAATATCATAAATAAAATACAGAATAAATCCTGTACTTCCTAGTATAAACTGCCACATTTTTCTCTCCATGATTTGTGCATTATTATGCACAAATACCTTTTCACGCACTATAAATTATAATAAAAGCAACTATAAATTGCAACAAAAAAAATAGCTTCCCTTTCTCCTTTTTTCAAAAACATTACCATATCATTACATTTTTACAAATTCCACTTTTGCTTTAAATAGTATACCATCATTTGACTCTATCTGATACAATAGATATATGGGATTTTTATCCAAATTTTGACTAAAAGGCAGGTACTAGAATATGTGGGCTTATGAAGGAATTTTTTATCAGATCTATCCAATTGGATTCTGTGGCGCTCCGACCGCAAATGACGGCAAAACCGTATCCCGGATTTTAAAATTAAAGGACTGGAGCAGTTATCTGGAATCCTTAGGTATCTCTTCTATATTATTAAATCCAATTTTCGAATCAGACAATCATGGTTATGACACCAGGGATTATAAAAAAATCGACTGCCGTCTCGGAACCAATGAAGATTTCGAAGAAGTATGCAAAGATCTCCATGCACACAATGTAAAAATCGTTCTTGACGGTGTGTTTAATCACGTAGGACGTGGCTTCTGGGCATTTAAAGATGTACTGGAAAAGAAATGGGATTCTCCATACAAAGACTGGTTCTGCATCAATTTTGACGGCGATTCCTGCTACAATGACGGATTCTGGTATGAAGGATGGGAAGGACATTTTGAACTGGTCAAACTGAATCTTGCCAATCCTGCTGTTGTAGATTATCTTCTGGAATGTGTAAAGGGCTGGATCGATGAATTTGACATCGACGGTCTCCGGCTTGATGTTGCATACTGCCTGGACCGCAATTTCATGAAACGTCTGCGCAGTTTCTGTCAGGAATTAAAACCTGACTTTGCACTGATCGGAGAGGTTCTCTTCGGGGATTACAATCAGATCGTCAATGACGAAATGTTGCACAGCTGCACCAACTATGAATGCTATAAAGGCATTTATTCCAGCTTCAACAGCATGAACATGTTTGAGATCGCGCACTCTCTGAACCGTCAGTACGGACCGGAACAGTGGTGCATTTACCGTGGAAAACATCTGATGTCTTTTGTTGACAACCACGATGTGACCCGAATTGCAAGCATCCTGACCAACAAGAACCACCTGCCGCTGACTTACGGTCTTCTTCTTGGTATGCCGGGTGTTCCTTGCATTTATTATGGAAGTGAATGGGGTGAGGAAGGAGTAAAAGCTCCGGACAATGACTATGCTCTCCGCCCATGCTTCGATGCGCCAAAACCGAATGCACTGACTGAACAGATCAAAAAAATGATCCATGTCAGAACCGGAAGCAATGCTCTTTGCCATGGAAGTTATCGCAATGTTGTCCTTACTAATCATCAGCTCATCTTTGAGCGCAAAACAGATGATGAACGGATGCTGGTTGCAATTAACGCATCGGATACACCATTTACCGCACACAACGGCGAACTCGGGGGAACTATGACTGATCTGCTCACCGGAAATGAAATCCAGATGAACGGCCAGCTCGAAATGCCACCATACAGTGTGCAGTATCTGAAATAAAACTTTTTCTTCCTAAAAAACCGGGAGAGATGACTTTTCCAACAAGTCATCTCTCCCAGTTTCTTTTTTAATAAATATATTCCTTCATTTCCTGATAAACTCTCGCAAGAGGAAGACCCACGATCGTATTATAATCGCCTTCAATCCCACGGATATACATGCCAAATGCACCCTGGATCCCGTAGGCTCCTGCCTTGTCCATCGGCTCTCCTGTTGCAATATATTCCCGGATTTCTTCCTTGCACATCGGATATACATGCACATCACTGCATTCATGAAATGTCTTCCGGATCTTTTTCCCATCCTTCTTTATCAGAAGCGTAACACCGGTGTAAACCTGATGCGCTTTTCCCTGAAGCATGGAAATCATCTGATATGCCTCTTCTTTATCCTTTGGCTTTCCGAGAATCTTTCCATCTGCTGCAACCACCGTATCCGAACCGATCACCAGAAAATCCCCTGCATTTTTCTTTTCATACTGCTGGTAGACATCTTCTGCTTTCTGCGCAGAAAGTTCTTCCACAACCTGGCTTGGAACCTGGGATGTAATTACTTCCTCACAGTGTGACGGCATGACTACATGCTTTATATTTCCCTGTTCCAGCAGTTCTGTCCTGCGCGGTGATGCAGAGGCCAGAACTACAGTCAGCTTCTGTATTCTACTACACATAGCTTAATCCTCTTTCACAAGAATCTTCTTAATTTCTCCCATATACATGTTATGCATATCTTTGTCAGCATACCATTTGTCAAGATTTGCTTTCTCAACAAAATTTTCTTCTCCCATGCGCTGTACATAAACCTTCTTGCATACAAAGATCATTTTTGCTTCTTCAAACGCAACTGTTCCATCTACATAATATGGTGTCAGACCGGCTTCTTTGATCTTATCTTCGTCCCTTCCGGAAACTCTTCCACAGAGATTTAACGCTTCTCTATGCTCTTCTCCAAAGAATGCCAGCGTAAAATAATCTTCTCTGTCCACAAATTCTTTGGTATAACGGGAATCACGGATATAAGCTGTCGCAGTCGGCTTGCCCCACATAATTCCAACACCACCCCAGCTTGCTGTCATGGTGTTACATTTTTCTTCATTTCCTGCTGTGATCAGCATCCACTGTTTTCCGATCAGGTCAAATGGATTATCCTTTAATTCTTCTGCTTTTATTTCTGTAAAACTCATTTTTTTGTCCTCTTATTTTGCGATTACTTTACGGAAATTCTTCTTTCCTTTTCTTACAACTTTTCCTTCACCTTCAAAGTCTGCTTTTGCAAATGTTGTCGCAATATCGGAAACCTTTTCTCCGTCAACGGCAACTCCACCCTGCTGTACGGCACGGCGTGCTTCTGACTTGGAAGCAACCAGTCCACTCTTGTGAAGCAGTGTCAGGATATCGACAGACCCGTCTGCAAAATCTTCATCAGAAAGCTCTGCTGTCGGCATATCTGCTGCATTTCCTGAACTGAACAGTGCACGTGCGCCTTCCTGTGCCTTTGTAGCTTCTTCTTCGCCGTGAACCAGTTTTGTCAGTTCGAATGCAAGGATTTCTTTTGCTGTGTTAAGCTGTGCGCCTTCCCATTTGTCCATCTCATCAATCTGCTCAAGCGGAAGGAATGTCAGCATACGTAAACATTTAAGAACATCTGCATCTGCCACATTTCTCCAATACTGGTAGAATTCAAACGGAGAAGTTTTTTCCGGATCAAGCCATACAGCTCCAGACTGTGTCTTACCCATCTTCTTTCCTTCTGAATTCAGAAGCAGTGTGATTGTCATCGCACTTGCATCCTTGCCGAGCTTACGACGAATCAGCTCTGTACCACCAAGCATGTTACTCCACTGATCATCTCCACCAAACTGAAGATTACATCCGTATTTCTGGTATAACATATAGAAGTCATAGCTCTGCATGATCATGTAGTTAAACTCAAGGAAGCTCAGTCCCTTTTCCATACGCTGTTTGTAGCATTCTGCTGTCAGCATACGGTTTACGGAGAAGTGTGCTCCAACTTCACGAAGTACTTCCACATAATTCAGATCCATCAACCAGTCTGCATTATTAACCATCAGTGCTTTTCCGTCTGAAAAATCAATAAAACGGCTCATCTGCTTCTTAAAGCAGTCACAGTTGTGCTGAATTGTCTCAGGAGTCATCATCTGACGCATATCCGTTCTGCCAGACGGATCCCCGATCATGGCAGTACCGCCCCCGATCAGAGCGATCGGCTTATTTCCAGCCTCCTGCAGTCTCTTCATCAGGCACAGTGCCATAAAATGTCCAACATGCAGACTGTCTGCCGTCGGATCAAACCCAATATAAAACGTAGCCTTCCCATTATTCACCAGATCCCGGATAAGCGGCTCATCCGTAACCTGCGCAATCAATCCTCTGGCCTTAAGCTCTTCATAAATACCCATTTCTAATCTTTCCTTTCTTTTTTCAAAACCTATATCTTAGTCACAGCCAATCTTCTCCCCCGGAGAAGGAGGCGTCCCGTCTGGAACTCTTTGAAGTCTTCAAGGATGTCAGCCATCCGGAAACCATTTCTATTTGACTGCATGTGCAGGCGGATGCTCATACTTCTTAGGTTTTGGGAATTTGTGTTATGATTGAAAATCCATCTGTCTGAGCGCAGCGAGTTATGGATTTTCAATCATGCCCTTAACAAATTTACAAAACCTTAGAAGTATCAGCCGCCGAACCCGCAGACAAATAGAAATAGATTCCGGATAGCGTCCGTCCTGAACCCCTTCAATTTTTCCAATAAAAAAACCTCGTCCTCCGGCCAATCAGCCTTTAAGGACGAGGTATATTCTCTCGTGGTACCACCTTAATTCACATCCGGCTCGCACCGAATGCCTCAGTCAGTAACTAACATTACCGTAGCAGGTATAACGTCCGCCACTCCGTCACAGCTTACTTGCGCTTCCGCGCGTTCGGTGTGAAGCTCCAAGATGTATTCACATCTGACTCTTCGTGCACCTCTCATCAACCGGTTACTTTCTGTCTGAGCCTTGTCATCTGCTACTTGTTCTCTTCATAGCCTGTAATTTTCTCTTCTTTTGTCATACTACCGTATCCTTCAAAATTTGTCAAGCCGGATTTCACGCCAAATTATCACAAAACAACTTTTGTCAAATCCAATTCACAGCCTTCCATCATTTTCCGAACCACTCTCGCAGATTCCCTAATTCCAGAAATCCGTCTTCTGCTCCAGCTCAATATCTGCACTTTTAAACACCGGATTAACTCCCCGCTTCAACTGATCCTCATAATCCCGGATTGCCTTAAATGCCGTCCCGGACAGGATCAGGATCACCGGAATATTGATCAGTGCCATCACGCCCATCAGTACATCGGAAAGATCCCACAAAAGCGACATTTCCATACCTGCTCCCAGAAATACAACAAATGCCGATACCAGGCGGAATCCGCGCATAAATTTTTTCCCCGGTTCCTTTTTATGGATATAGGTCAGAAGATTGTCGCAATAGAAACAATTTCCAAGCAATGTTGTAAACGCAAAAAATACCATAGCCACCGTGATAAATACCGGGCCAAAGGTTCCCAGGGATTCCTGAAGAGATGCCTGAACCCACGGTGCCCCCTGCATCTCCCTGGTTGGATCAATGCCAGACGACATACACATCATCGCCGTTGCCGTGCAAAGAAGAAGTGTGTCGATAAAGACAGACAGCATCTGAACCAGTCCCTGTTTGACCGGATGACTAACATTTGCAGAAGCAGATGCATTCGGTGCCGAACCAATTCCGGCTTCGTTGGAATAAAGCCCCCGGCGGATTCCCTGCATCATAGCAGAACCCGCAAACGCTCCGAAAATTGCCTTGAAATCAAACGCTTCCTCAAAAATGCGTAGGAACATTTCCGGCACATTGCGGATATTGATGATAACCACAATCAGCGCAATCCCGATATATGCAAGTCCCATCACCGGCACAATCATCGATGTCACCTTTACAATACGGCTACCGCCGCCAAGCAGACACCATCCGGTCAGAACTGCCAGAATCCCGCCAATGATCCATGGGCTTACCTTCGGATCATAAAAAGAAAATCCGGAAAATGTAGACTGCAGATTATAGGATGCCAGCATATTGAATCCAAATGCATACGTCATGATCATGGCAATACAGAACACGATTGCCAGTGGTCTGCAATGCAGCGCCGCCTCGATATAATAAGCCGGACCACCATAGCATTTCCCATCCTCTCCCTTTTTCTTATAAATCTGTGCCAGCGTACTTTCAATCAGTGCTGACGCACTTCCGATGATCGCAATCACCCACATCCAGAATACAGAACCAAATCCCCCAATACAGATTGCTGATGACACCCCGACAATATTTCCTGTTCCTACTCTCGATGCCGTTGAAACCATCAATGCCTGGAATGATGAGATTGCCTCTTTATCGTCCGGCTTCTCCATCACGGACTCACAGGCTCTCTTAAATAAACGCGCCTGTGGAAATCTTGTCCGGATTGTAAAATATAAACCTGCTCCGATCAGCATAATCACCAGAAGTTTGCTGTACATAAATGAGCTGACCGCCCCAATAATTGTCTGAAACATACCCTTTTTCCTTTCTCAATGTTTTCTACCATTTTCGCAATATCTTAACGGAAACTCTCAAAATTTGCAAGCTTTTTCTATTTATTTCCTGTCATTTCGTCCCCAATCACTTTGTAAAAATATTACTTTTTTCAATCAAAATGTCAAACCTGAAAAAAAGCGGACAAGCAACACCTGTCCGCCAAATTTATACTATATTTTTCTAACCCTTTACAGCTCCTGCAGCAACACCCTTGATGATGTACTTCTGTCCTGCCAGATATACAATGATGATCGGGATTACTGTAAGCATGATGCTTGCCATCATCGGTCCCATTTCAACTCTTCCGTAACTTCCGCGGAAATACTGGATCAGCATCGGGATTGTTTTATATTTCTTAATATCAAGTACAAGAGTTGGAAGCAGGTAGTCATTCCATACCCACATTGCCTCCAGAATACCTACGGATATCATAGTAGGCTTCAGGATATGGATATCGATCAAAAAGAAAGTCTGCAGCGGATTACATCCGTCGATCATGGCAGCTTCTTCGATTTCTACAGGAATCGATTTTACAAATCCGCAGAACATAAATACCGCAAGACCTGCGCCAAATCCGAGATAGATCACCCAGATATTCCATGGCATATTCAGATGTAAGGTATCTGCTGTCTGTGACAAGGTGAACATAACCATCTGGAAAGGAACAACCATGGAAAATACAAACAGATAATACAAAATCTTTGAAATCACACTATTTACACGGGTTATATACCATGCACACATGGAGCAACATACAAGAATAGCAACTACAGAAGTAATCGTAATAAATGTACTGTATCCAAGACTGCTTAAAAATCCTTTTGAAGCAACGGCATCTACATAGTTTGCGATTCCTGCAAATGCATCTGCAGTCGGAAGTTTAAATGCAGTTCCTGTACTGATCGCTGATTCTTTTTTCAAAGAGTTCATCAGGATCATGATGATCGGATAAACCCAGGCGAGCGCCGCAATTGTTAAAATGACTGTCCATATTGTATTTGCAATACTTTTCTTCTTTTTCATTACTGCTGCACCTCCTTAGATCTTGTTGCTTTCAGCTGTACCAGTGAAATAATGATAACCAGAGCACAGAAGATCACTGCTTTTGCCTGCCCATAACCTTTCCACTGCATTCCGGCACGTGCGTAGAATGTCTGGTAAATATTCAGTGCCAGCATTTCTGTCGCATGGTTCGGATCTCCACCTGTAAGAGCCAGGTTCTGGTCAAACAGTTTAAATGAATTGGTAAGTGTCAGGAATACACAAATCGTGATGGAAGACATTACCATCGGAACTCTGATCTTCCAGAGGATATCCCACTTTGCTGCTCCATCAATCTCTGCTGCTTCGATCAGATCATCCGGTACATTCTGAAGACCTGCGATATAAATGATCATCATATATCCGATCTGCTGCCAGCACATCAAAATGATAAGTCCCCAGTAACCGGCTGAAGAATTCAGTGCCAGGAGCGGCTGACCGATGATCGTAAGCAGACAGTTGATCAGAATCTGCCAGATATATCCAAGTACGATTCCACCGATCAGGTTCGGCATAAAGAAAACAGTTCTGAAAATATTGGTGCCCTTTAACTTCTGTGTCAGAAGCAGTGCCAAGCCAAATGCCAGTACGTTAATCAGTAAGATCGATACAATCGCAAATAATACTGTAAATTTAAATGAACTCGTAAAGGATGTATCCTTGATCGCTGCTGTATAATTTGATATTCCAACAAATGTTGCATTTCCTACTGTTGTAAATTTACAGAAAGAAAGATAAAATCCCTGTGCAAACGGAATGATAAATCCGATCACAAATGCAAGAAATGTTGGGAGAACAAATATTGGTGCATGTTTTTTCAGTGCCTTTTCCATAGAAATCCTCCTCTTTTCCTTTTGCCCGGAAGGATCTTCCTACCAGGTGGCTCTCATTTCACTTTTTATTTTTATATGGAAAAACGTAGTTTCCCATATCCAGAAAACCCGCTTCGTACAGGCTCTCCTCTCACTTAAAAGGGGCAGGCAAGCCGCCTGCCCCTAGGTCAGTTCTTTTTATGCAACTTATTTATTCATTTGCAAGCTTGTATTCAGATGCCCATCCATCTACGAATGCACTTACTACTGCATCCCAGTTAGCATCTGTCTGATCTGCCGCATAAGCTGTCAGTGCAGATCCAACACCATTTTTCCACTCTTCTGAAGGCATTGTTGAGAAGTTCCATGCTACCGGAGTCTTTCCGTCTTCGGTCATCTGTTTGTCTTCTTTGATAAAGAGATTCTGAGATTCCTGAGCTTTCTTAAACGGAATGTTGAATCCCATATCGTCTGCCATACATTTTGTTCCTTCATCTGAAGTTACACACCAGTCCATAAAATCTAATGTAGCCTGAATATCAGCTTCGTCTGCGTCTTTATTTACGCACCAGTAATTTTCTGTACCTGTGCAGAGTCCCTGGTTTGCTTCATCGCCTACACCAAAGTAAACCGGAAGCATGGTCATGTCATCATCTGTCAGGCCGCCATCGATCAGCTGTGTATATTCCCATGTACCATTTTGATAGAATACAGCTTTTTTATTCAGGAATTCATTTCTTGCATCGTCACCTGTCTTTGCAGCAAGATCCTTTGGATCGCATGTGCTGTTGTTGATGTACAGATCCCACATATCGCGATAATTGTCAAGATATGTGCCTTTGATTGCATCTGTTGTGTTAATTCCTTCATCCTGATATTCAAAGTAGATCGGAAGGTTTGCAAGGTGTGTCTTGAATCTCCAGTCAGAAGATCCGTCCATACCTGCTGAAGTAAATGCAGAAAATCCAAGTTCAGAAGTTCTATTTGTAATGTCTTCTGCTACTTTTTTCAGATCTGCAAAAGATTTGATGTCATCCGGTGTATATCCTGCTTCTTTTAATAATGTCTTATTTGTGATAATTCCGTATGTTTCAATAACATATCCAATACCCGCTACAGAATCTCCGTCTTTCAGTGCATAATCATCACTTGTGAGTTCTTTGTAAACATCAGTGTCAGATAAGTCGTAGCAGTAATCTTTCCAGTTTGCAAGTCCTACCGGTCCGTTTACCTGGAATAATGTTGGTGCTCCGCTCTTTCCCATTTCACTCATCAGAGTGGTTTCATAGTTTCCGGAAGCTGCTGTAACAACCGTTACATCTACACCCGTCTCTTTTGTGTAATCCTTTGCCAGCTGCTGCCACTGTTCATCCTGCTCCGGTTTGAAGTTCAGATAATATACAGATCCTTTGCTGCTGTCCCCTTTACCGTCTGCACTCTTGCCATCGCTCTTGCTTCCACATCCTGCAAAGCATCCAAGTGTCATGATTCCTACCAGCCCCAGTGCCAGCCATCTTTTTTTGTTTTTCATAATTTCCGTTCCTCCTCGTCTGGATTTCTTTTCTATGCTTAAATAATAGCAAGAATCCAATCAAAGGCTGTAACAAATCGCAAACCTCCTTTAACAAAAAATATACTTTTCGAAATGTAAAAAATTTGTTATTGATAAAATGACACCAACAGCCTTCTCCTCCCATCATCTCTCTTTCTCATACTCCCGGATACTTTCATCGGCAGTCTCCACCATCTGCGCAAGCGTCATTTTCCCGGCGGCAAGCTGTGGCAGGCACTCCCCGATCGTCTCTTCCTGAAGGATGGAGTTCCATTTCACCTGATAGTTCGGAACGATCTGCGGATTGTTATTGTAGGCATTTACATAATCCTGAAGGAGCTGGCTGATTTCAGTGCGTCCGTTCTTGTCCATCAGCTCTTTCTTCTCTTCCAGATTGAATTTCGTGCGAAATTTCAAAAATTCAACCGCTCCTTCTTTGACCTCCTCGCTGTAAGTGGAAACCACCGCCCAGCCAAAGGTTTCCGGTGAGGCGATCAGTTTATTTCCCGGAAATGCGGAAAATCTTACCTTTTCTTTCCATTCTTCCGGCAACTGGTCGATCATCCAGTATCCGTTCGGAATCATTGCCACCTTTCCTGTGACAAAATTATTGTATGCCACATCGTAGTCAGCATGAATTGCATCTTCTGTTGTATACCGAAACAATTTCTGCAAGGTTTCTGCAATTTCAAGACCGGTATCATTGGAATAGCTTTCTGGGAGAAGCTCTTTCATAAATGCATAGCCTTCTTCCGTGTGTGCTGCCTCTGCTGTTGCAATCAGCATCGGCGCCCAGCCGGTTCCTTCAGTGTGAAGTCCAAGCGGTGTGATTCCGTTTGCCTGCAGCCGGTCACAGCAGTCCCAGAATTCTTCCCATGTCTCCGGGAATTTCTCAATCCCTGCTTCCGCAAAAAGCTCCGGATTCCAAAACATGCCGGCGCACGCAAATGCCGCCGTACTGATCGGTCCAAGATAGATATTGCCATCCTCATCCGTACAGCCTTCCATCACCGCCGGTTCGATCATATTCCTCCACTCTTCATCCTCTTCCAGATACGGACTCAGATTCTCGATCCGTCCATCCGCAACCATCATCTGATAAAAGGACGGCAGGGTGCGCACATCATAGATCACAGCCGGAAGCTCGTCTGTGACATTTAACCGTTTCAGATTTTTTCGGTATTCCTCTTCCGTCTCCATGATCCATTCCACTTGCATATGATATGTACCGGCATATTCTTCATTAAATGCATCAACGACATCCTGTTCCGTTTTCTTGCCGGAAGTCGGATCTACCGTCAGAATGATCGGAATATCAATCTCCTTTTTTTCTGTGCTCCGGCTTGTCTGCCCCGTATTTTTACCACATCCGGTCAGCACTGTCAGAACCAGTGCGATACAAAACACCGATTGCAAATATTTTCTATAAATCACGTTTCTCCTTTCCGTCATCCGGAATTTGGATTGTACACCGGGTTCCATTTTCTTCTGCCTCATAGTAAAACAGCACATCCTCTCCATATTTCAGCCGCAGTCTGGTCAGTACATTCACCACTCCATATCCGTGTTCCTTATCCTGGAAGCATTTTTTCGCCTCCAGAATCGGATGCCCGTTTAAGGCATTGATCTTTTCCATCATTTCCCGGTCAATCGGCTTCCCATTATTGAATACCACGATTTTCAGTTGGCTATCCTCCCTCGCAATCTCAATCCGGATTAGACCATTCTCATAAATTTCGCAGAATCCGTGCTTGATCGCGTTCTCGACAAGTGGCTGCAAGATCAGCTTCAGCATCCACGTACTCTTCTCTTCCACCTTACACTCAATCTCATACCGGAACAGATTTGCATTCCGGATCTGTTGGATTTCCATATAACTCTTTACATTTTCCAGTTCGTCCTCCACCGTCACGATATCACTGCCCTTGCTGAGTGACAGACGCAGATATTTGGAAAGTGCCTGAATCATCTTCATGGTTGTCTCTTCTCCGTTTATCCGCGCAAGCATGTAAATTGTATCCAGCGTATTATAAAGGAAATGTGGGTTGATTTGTGCCAGAAGCATGTTCAACTCCGTCCGTCTGAGCACCCCTTCCTGTTCTTTGATCTCTGCCAGAAGATTCTCAATATTTTTTAGCATCTTATTGTAGGAATGTCCGATCTGATCCAGTTCTGTATTGGTATTCAGTTCAATCAGGCGACTGAAATCATTTCCGTCAAACTGTGTCATCTCTTCACTGATCTCCCGGATCGGACTGGTGAACCGCTTGGAAAAATAGATACTGAGCACAACCGCTACCACTGCCACAAACAGATAAATCCCGATCAGCACCGTAAGTACCCTCATCGTTCCCTGTGTCATTACACTCGACGGAACGACTGTGAACACCGTCATTTCAGAGCTGCTTTCTTTGTAAATGGAGCAGACACCACCGCTCACTCTCCGGCTTTTTGCAAGAATACCACTTGTTTCCTGTGCGCTGATCTTATAGACTTCCTGTTTTACCGCATCCGAAATCTTCGTCCCTTTCGGGCACCAATCAGCACATAAATTCCCCTTCTTATCCAGAATTCCGATCTGCACTTCATCTGTCATACTCCGATCCTTTCCAAGTATCGTTTCCAGAAAGCTGTCATTCATCTTGATGAGCAGCAGTCCTGGTTTGCTGGCGTATTCCATGCTGTGTACATATCTTCCGATAAACAATGCTTCTTTCTCCGTCCCAAACAGAGTATCCTTCGCCCAGAACCATTGCGTTTTCGCATAAGAATCTCCCATGTAATCTTCCAGATGACTGTCTGAAAAATCTTCATAATCAATATGCGAGTAGGATCTGGCATAAACATTATTTTTATTATCCACATAGCAGTATTCTGCCACATGATCCAGATTCATATAGGCAAAATATTTCTGAAGAGAGTTCTTTTCCACATCTGCAAATGAAGCTTTTTTCAGACTTTCCTGAACCTGATCGTAAGTAATACATTCTGCTGTCCCTTCATCCGCCTCTTTTGACAGTGTATCCAGAGCCAGCCCCATCTTCTCATTTAAAAATTCATATTTATCTGTAACCTCTGTGGTCAGACTCTGCCTTACATAAATCCAAACACCGATGCTTGACAGCAAAATTGCCAGCAACAACAGCCCCATTATATATCGAAGGTATTTTCTCTGTATTCCGGATTTAATCACCCATTTCTTCATTCTTCGTAATCCTTTTTGTATTCACTCGGTAATTTTCCTGTATATTCTTTAAATAAATGTGAAAAATAGGATGCATTGCTGATTCCCACCTGCTCACATACCGTTCCTATACTCTCACATCCATCCTGGATCAGCCTCTTTGCTTTCTCCATTCTCTGCTGTAAGAGATACTTTTTAAAGGTTATATGAAATGTATTTTTAAATACACGCCCGAAATATACCGGATTCAGATAAATCTGCGTTGCCACCTGAACAATAGAAAGTTCTTCCTCCTGCAAATGCTCATCGATATAAGAAAGTGCCACTGTCATATATTCCTTTGCACATTTATTTTCTCCGCTTTCTGCGTATTTTTCCCGTTCCTCAATTGCTTCTCCGAGGATCCTATAACTGACATCTACCGCCTGTGCCGCTGTCAGGCTCTCCATATTCGAATAATAATTCCGGAACTGTTTCTGCAGTTTTTCCGTCATTCCGTAAGTATCGTTCAGCATCATCTCTGCTTGCAGCATAATCTTATGTATATAACGAATCTGTAGCTCTTCCTCATGCGGAAGTGCGTAGATCAACGCAATAAAAGCCTGTTTTAACTCTTTAAACGCATTCTTCCGAACAGCATTGACGATCGTAAGTCCTGCCTCTTCACAATCACTTTTTGCCGCTTTTTCTTCCTTTTTCACAGGTATGGAAAAAGTATTCTCATTTGTGGCACTGCTGCAGATTGGCTCGAAAAGTCCCTGCGCCTCTTCGTAACTCCGGCGGATTCCATCCAGTCCTTTATACGGTTTGGAAATCGATGCAGTAACCGGACTTTTCTGTTCCCTTTTAACCTGTTCCAGAATCTGCGCAATCTCGCGCACTGACGCATTTTCCTTTGTCTTGATCAGAAATACATGACAGCCTTCTGCCTTTTCAAAATGCCAGAAAAAATACCGCTCTGAAAACATTTCTTCCAGAGATTGTATCAATTCCAGCCTGGCTGCTTCGTAATTCAGTGCATCCGTAATCTTATATGTAAGATCAAGATCCACACACATTGCAATAAAACGGTCGCCCTCTTCGATCACATCTTTCAAGATTGCAAATACTTCCTGCATTTTTTCATAGGAAATTTTATTCTGTAAATATTTCTGTACAACAACCTGGAGAAAACTGGTGGAATCTTTTCGAACCATATTTTCCCAGCTTTCATAACGCTCTTCGCTCTCCAGTTTCTCCATACAGGTCTGGTATGCGCCCTGCATGGTCTCCTGCAGTTTATCTTCCTCGATTGGTTTCAGCAGATATGCATATGCACCAAGATCACACGCCTGCTGTGCATAATTAAAATCACGGTACGCACTGAGCACAATAAAAACCGGATCCAGCTCTGTCTTCTGGATCTCTTCCATCACCATCAGACCGGAAACCTGTTTCATCCGGATATCCGTCAGTACGACATGGGGCTTCACTTTTTTGATCACTTCGATTGCCTGCTCCCCACTCTGTGCCTGACCGGCAACTTCAAATCCCATCTCATTCCAGTTGTACGTCTTAACCAGTCCCTGCAGAAGGATTGGTTCGTCATCTACAATCACAAGTTTTAATAATTTCATACCATTTTCCCCATTCCTGATAATCTTCCTACTTCTTATTTTAGATAAGACATGATAAAGAATTTATCAAAAACTATACTTCTGATGCAAAAAATCATACTTTTACCAAAAATTATACATTCTCGTTCGGTAAATAGCAAGAAAAGCCGGCAGAACTGGCTTTTTCTTGCCGTCTGCCGACTTTCCGGATCCTATGATTTGTTAAAAATCATATCTTTTTATTATTTTCTTTTTCTGCGTTTCCAAGCAAATCCACCCATACCAGCTCCGAGTGAAGAAACTGCAAGTCCTAACCATCCAAATACGCTTGCCGGATCTCCGGTCTTCACGGAATCACTTCCGCTTGTCTTGGATTTATTTGTTGTACCATCTGTCTTTTTTACAGATGAGCTGTTTTTCTTTACAAGTGCCTTGATTGCTTTGTTCAGGCTGTTTGTTGCATTATCTACTGCTTCCTGGCTTTCTTTTGCTTCCAGTGCTTTCTGGGCATCTGAAAGTGCGCTCTGCAGTGCTTTCCAGCTATCTGCTGTGTAATCTGCTTCTTTAAGCGCTTTTGCATCTGCAATTGCTTTTTCAAGAGAAGCAGTATTGATTGTAACCGGTTCTTCTTCAGCTTTAACCAGTGCATCTTTTGCTGCATTTAAAGCAGCAAGTGCCTGATCAACTGCATCCTGACTTTCCTTTGCTTCCAGTGCAGTACGTGCGCTCTGCAGTGCTGCCTGGTATACACTCCAGCTTTCTGCTGTGTAGTCTGCTTCTTTAAGGTTATCAGCTTCTGCAATTGCAGCTTCCAGTGCTGTTGTATCAACCTCTGCCGGTGCCGGAGTCTCTGCTATCTTGTAAGTAAATGTAAGAGGAGTTGTATAACCTGTTGAAGCTACTGTAATCTGGAATTCTGTTCCAGCTACCGCATCTTTAAACGGATCTGCATCTGTCTTGATCGTACCATCCTTATTGATAATAACTACGGAGCCTCTTCCACTTGCTGCATAATCTTTACCATTTACATTTACAGAAGTAATATTTCCAAGATAAGCTTTAAGCGCATCTGTGTCAAATCCTTCTGCCTCTACAAGTTTCTTATTCTCTGCATCATATGCTGCAGGCATATCTTTTGTTGTCAATGTAAATGTTGTAACAACATCTGCATATTTTTTCTTCTTATCTTTAATAGTAAGTGTATATTTTCCAGGTTTTACAGAAGCTGCTGCTCTGCTCTCTGTCACTGCTTTAAAACTCAGTACATTACCTTCTACCGACACATCCAGTCCATCCACACTGTATTCCGGTTCAAATTCATCTGGAAGCTGTACATTGATTGTAGTTTTGCCTGCTGTAATGTCTGCATCTGCAACTTCTACTTTTGTAGTTTCTGATTTTACAGGAACATAGATATCTGCAATGTCCATTGTGTACACGCCATTTGTTGTATAGTACTCAATGCTGTCAATCGTCTTACCCATCATAGTTTTATAATGTTCAGATGATGTCGGGCAACCATGCACTTCTCTTGTAAATCCGGTGCTCCATGCGAGCTCATTACCCCTCCAGATATTTTCCAGATGACGCATACCATAAGCGGTTCCGTCTGTTGTCTTTACTACAACTGCATTTACATTCGAAGCAGTAATTTTATCTTCCGGAAGTCCATCAAGGTTCAATTGATAATCCCCGTAAGAAGACTTGGTTAATAATTCTGCTTTGACACCTGTCAGTGCCTCCGCTTCCTTTCCTTTTACTTCACCGAATACAAGCTTTCCATTTTCATCAGCAGAAACTTCTTTGTAGTTTGCCGGTTCTTCTGTAAGTGGATAGTATGCATAAGATGCATTCTCAAATAATGTGTCTTTTCCAGTCAGAGTTGTAGTACTTGTCTTTCCTCTGTTTGTAACTGTAATCTCCACCGAATCGCTGTCTTTTACTTCTTTGTATTTTGAAAAATCTACCGAAGGATCTACTTTTACAGCATAAGTGATACCATCAATCTTGGATCCATCCGCGTTTTCATGGTATGATCCACCTGCAAGACCTGTTGTTCTGGTTTTGTTCTTTGTTGCAGAAGTAAATGCATCTACGGCAATATCATTATTTGTTGTCTCAGCTTTGTAGAATTCTGCGTATGGGATGTTCATGAGAACATATTCTTCAGCTTTCACAAGAGCTTTAATTGCTTCTGTCATATGGAGCGTTTGCTCTTTCACAGCTGACTGTAACGGATTCTCCTGTGCAAGAAGCTCTTTCGATTCTTCCAGTTCACTCCTCATCTTATTCCAGCTGTCTTTTGTATAATCAGATTCGTTTAATGCGTTTGCTTCGTCAATTTTGTCCTGTAATGCTTTGATATCTTCTTTGGTTGCAGTTTTTGGTGCCGCAAGATTTTCTGTTCCGATCTGGAAACTATAGCTGTAATCTGCATAACCAAGTCCATAGACTGTCAGTTTCCAGTAACCTGTTCCATCCGTTCCCTCCGGAAGCTGGCATCTGAGAGAGTCTGTCAGTCCAAGCTGGATTCCCATAGATTTATGCATCCAGTTATCTGCCGCAAATTTTGTTCCAAATGTTCTTACCGGTGTTGTATAGCTTGCATCATCTCCATAATAGGTCCATTCAACAGCCTGCATCGCAGAACCAAGCCCACCATAGTTTCCATTTAAATCTACACGGATGAATTCTCCATAGCTTCCCACATCTTTTGTCTCTCTGACATTCGGTGTGATATCAGATGCCACTGTCAGCTGTGTGTCTTTTAAGCCTGAATAGGAACCTGTTGTTCTTTCAGAGAATGCAAAGCTTCCATCTTCCTGTTTTTCAGCACTCTTAAGACCATTCGTATTCGCTGTTACATCTGCAATTGCTGTATATGATTTAAGCTGGTTTTCAGAAAATCCGCCAATCAATGTGCCTCCATTTTCTACAACCACATATTTTTCTTTCAATGCACTTAAATCTGCTGTTTTCACTTTAACAGGAACATATTTTATACCAGTCACTTTGTAATCTGCCTGAATAAATGAGCTTCCATCTTCTGAAGTAAATACAGCCTTCTTTTCTGCATTTGTAGTTCTTGTATAAATGCTGCCATCTGTCATCACTGCTTTTCCATTTTTGTCCCAGTAAGACAGGTTATATTGATTACCATCTGTATCTTTAATCACTGCCGTACACTGAAAACTTCCTCTATGTAAGCCATGATTTGCAGTTGCTCTTGTAACGGTATCAAAAGCGCCTTTATCATATTCATTACGAGAATCAGTAACACCAGATGCTTCGGCATTTCCGGCTGCATACACACCTTCATTTGCCCAGTATTCTGACCAGTTCATTCCTACATAAACATAGGAATACGCTCTGTCCTCTCCTGCTACTTTATAAGTAAATGTGTATGCTTGATATCCATTTGCTGCAATTGTTACAGTAAATGCGTCTCCTGCCTTTGCATCTTTAAACGCATCTTGTGTAAGATCAAGTTTTCCATCTTTTGTAATTAGTTTTACTGCTTTCTCTCCAGATGCTGCATATTCCTTTCCGTTCACTGTAACAGAATTAATACTTTTTAAATATGTCTGGAATTCTTCTTCATTAACATCGTCATTCTTTACAACTGCCGGTGCTTTATTATCTTCATTATATTTCACCGGCATTGTCTCTGTATAAGCATTAAAAGTAGTTGAAATCGGTACATAAGTGCCACTCCTATCGCTAAGTGTAACGGTATATCGACCTTTTGTAAGAGCTTTTTTGAATTTAATTGTTCTTGTAGTAGTCTTACCTTCTGTTTTAATTTCCACAGAATATGCATCTTCATCGATTCCGATTCCATCAACTTTGTATTCTTCTTCAAAATCACTTGGAAGTCCACTTACCACAACAGATGTTGTATCTGATTTGGTAGAAATATCTGCCACTGATACTTCGCCATCAAATTTCTTCGCTACTTTCTGGTCCATCTGGATTTCATAAATACCATCATTTGTGTAGTAAGTTACTTTATTAATCGTCTGTCCCATCATGGTAGCATAATCTTTGGAATCAAGTTTGTTTCCATGTGATTCTGTTACAAATCCAGTGCTCCATGCGAGCTTCTGCTTCTGCTCCTTAAGCTTCCAGATATTTTCCACATGGCGAAGTCCATAACTGCTTTCTTCTTTTGTGCTAATTACTACACCATATACTGTTTTAATACTTTCTGGAAGACCATTTATATTTAACTGGTAATCACCATAATTAGACGAGGTTTTAAATTCTGTTGTAGCATCGGACAGAGGCTTTACTTTGGAAGCTTCTCCTTTTACCTCACTGAAGTTAAATGTTCCATCTGCATTTACCGTTGCTTCTTTATAATAAGATGGTGTATCACTTAATGTGTAATAAGAATAGCTTGCGCTTTCAAATAATGCATCTTGTCCTTTATATGTAACAGTATTTTCTTTTCCTTTAATATTTGTTGTAATCGTAACTTCACTGTCATCTGTAATCTGTGTATATTTTTTTAATGCAGATACATCACTAATCTTAACCGGAAATGTCACACCAGTAATATCGGAACCATCACTGTTTACATGATAAGAGCCTGACGCCAGCGAAGCTCTGGTTTTCTGCTTTGTTGCTGATGAAACGGCATCTGCACCTGTCACTCCTTCTGCTTTATAAAAATCAGCATATGGGATATTCATCAATACATACACGTCTTTTTGTACTTCCGGAGTTTTTTTCACCAGTGCACCTGCTGCATCTGTCAGAGCTTTTGCTGCCTGATCCACTGCATCCTGTGATTCTTTCGCTGCAAGCGCTTCTTTTGCCGCCGTCAGTTTATCCTGCATATTTTCCCAGCTTTCTGCTGTGTAATCTGCTTCTTTCAGTGCTTCTGCCGACGCGATTGCCTCACTTAATGCTGTTGTATCTACCGTTTTTTCCTCTTTTTTTGTTGCATTTTCCAACGCATTATTTACTGCATTAACAATTGCCTTTGATGAGCAGGTTGCTTCTGACACTGCATCGATTCCATCTGTTCCATTAATTGCTACGATTTTCGGTACAACTCCATCCACCGCATCCTCAATATAGCTTATATTTTTTTTGCTGCCGTCACCGACAATATCCGTGATCGATTCTATTTTTCCGTCCTTTATGGTAACAGATAAAGATAAATTATATTCATCAAAATCTGCATCCGCATCCGGTGTACACTCTGCAGTCCCTGTATATGTTCCATCCTGAACCTTCGCTACATCCTCACTGTTTGCCGCAAACACCGTCGATGGACAAAGTCCAGCTACCATCGACATCGCCACAGCCATTGTCATAGCTTTTGTCTTAATTGTTCCCTTTCCCATAATTACCTCCTTGTTGTTGATAAAATTTATTATTAAGTTAGTTTCTGCTAACCCATAATCAAAAAAATTATCCTATCTGTGCCACTCTCTCCGATTCTCTTTTTACGATCGGAAGCAGCTTTTTACTTATCATTCCCATCACAAATCCGGTCACTGTACCGGCGATCAGAAGTGCCGGCAGATAATAAATCAGTTTCAGATTCTCTACTACAACGGATGCCACGATAATCTGACCGATATTGTGCGACACGCCTCCCGCGATACTGACTCCGGCTATGGAAAATCCTTTCAGCCTCTTCATCAATGCCATAACCAGAAAGCTTAAGATTCCTCCTGCCAGACTGTAGATGACCGACATTCCATTTCCAAATAAAAAGCCGGTCAGCAGGATCCGCATAACTACCACCAGAAATACTTCCGGAAGCTCCAGGAAATACAGCCCGGTCACAGTCACCAGATTGGCAACTCCGAGCTTCATTCCCGGTATCCCGAAATTGATCGGTATTAAGCTTTCCACATAACTGAATATCATTGCCAGTGCAACCAGCATTGCCATATTGGCAAGTTTTCTGTTTTTATTCATCTGCTGTTTCCTTTATCATTTTGCGATCGTGTCAGGGACTATATCTTCGGAATCCGAAGTTTCCAATCCCTGATCATTCTCATTTTCCAGAACCTCTACTACAAGCTTATGTGGCAGACAGACGATCGTCTGTGTATGTCCACTGATTTTTCCCTGTTCCTCGCAGTAACCATCCGGACAATTCGCCTCTTCCATATACGCCTTTCCATCTTCGATCCGGATCCGGTTATAGAAATCGCCATCCTTTACTTCGATGGTCTGATCCTTCGACAAGGAATAGGTTCCATAGATTTTGCCATTCAGCGTAATCTGGATCTGGTTTCCTTCTTCCCCTCTCGTCAGCTGCATCACAAGCAGCATCGCAAGCGCAATCACAATAATTCCTGCTCCAAGTATCAGATCTTTCTTCTTCATCTTCTATACACCCAGCCAGAGCAGAAGAATCAGTAAGATTACTGCCCGCAAAATCGTAAACCAGAATTCATTTCCACGAAGTCCTTTTACTCCGGTATGAATATTTCCTTTCGGACAGGTATCGATGCATTTCTGACACTGGAAACAGTCCCCTTCTATCTTCGGCGATCCATCTTCCGGAAGTCCGATGTTAGAAGGACATTTCTTCGTACATGCCTTGCATCCTTTGATGCAGTTTTCCCGGTCTCTGTGAAGTGCGAAAAACGGAAGCACCGGAAGCAGGGAAAACACAGCTCCCATCGGGCAGAAATTTCTGCAGAAAAACCGTTCTTCAAAACACATTCCCACAAGGATCAGAACCAGAAGAACGAGTCCCACCAGATATCCGCCAAGCTTAAAGTTGCCGGCATGGAGCATGGAAAATACATCCCACGGGCTGGTTCCTTTTGCCTTGCTGTAGACGCCGGCAAAGCACAAGATTGAAATCAGTGCCAGTACAATATATTTCAGATAACAGAGCTTTTCTGTCCACGCTTCTGCAATCTGAAACGGTTTCTT
Organism: Coprococcus sp. AF102-57; assembly: GCF_027686195.1. Lineage (NCBI taxonomy): Bacteria > Bacillati > Bacillota > Clostridia > Lachnospirales > Lachnospiraceae > Coprococcus > Coprococcus sp. AF102-57. Next base: position 67,792 of record NZ_JAQCSY010000013.1, read on the forward strand.
TTTCATTTTTTTACAGATCCACACATAGAGTGCATGCACGCCGTCTCCCATCGTACCGAACGCACAGGCAAATCCGCAGAAGAATCTTCCGAACAGGATCGTATAAATGCAGATCACAACCAGCACTGTCACGAAAGTGGTCATGGCAACCTTTCCCCCTGCACCGATCTGTGTAAATATGTATTTCACTCCGGCAAATGCCGCTGTATACACAGATGGGATAAACAGGAAATACAGTATCTGGATCAATGCTCTCAGCCATATATGTAATTTTTTTATATCTTTCGCCGTTAAATTATGAATATCCATCTTTTTCACGTTACTTTACCGCCTTTTCCAGAGCCTGTTCCGATGCATTTTTGATTCCGGTCGAGCTAAATGTCGCACCACTGATCGTATCTATATCTGCGCTCTGTGCATCGATGATTTGGGGAATAATATCCTTTGCCATGGAAAGGTATGCTCCGTCTTCTTTCTCTGCAGATATCACATTGATTTCCGCGATCTTGCTTTTCTCAATCTTTACTTCTACCTGGATCGTTCCGCCAAATCCATCAGCTTCCCCGGTATAGGTTCCGTCCTTGTAGTTTGTGGAACCTCCATTTTCGCTGTCTGATTGTCCGTTTCCGGCAACCTGTGCGGAAAGCCGGGCGATCTCGTCTTCTTTTGCACGGGCATCCAGCACCGAATTGTATCCAAGAAGAATCCCCACGATCGCGAGCATACTTACCAGTCTTACCCAGAATTCTCTCATTGTTATTCAGCCTCCGTATCTGTCGGTCTTTCTGCTGCTTCCAGTACTTTTTTGCATCCTTCCAGGATCGCATTTGAAGAGCAGGTTGCACGGGAAACAGTATCAATATCCTCCGGCATTCCTTTATCTATGATCTGGGATACCACACCTTTTATGCTTGAAGTACCATTTGCAGCTTTCGTGATATATCTGTCATTACTGCTGTCCCCATCGCCCGTGATATCCGTGATTGCCATAATCTTGTCGTCGCGGATCGTCACCGTCATCGTCAGATTATATTCTTCAAAATCTTCGTCATCATCCGGCTTACAAGGAACGGTCACCTCATAGATTCCACTGATATACTTTGTATTTTCCTCATCTTTTCCGTCTTTCGACTCAAGCTGTGCGATTGCTGTTTTCAGCTTTTCCACCGCTTTATCAACCGCAGTCTGTTTCGTTTCCTCAAGTGCATCTTTTGCGTCCGCAAGTCTGGTCTGCAGAACTGCCCAGCTTGTTTCTGTGTATTTATCTTCTTCCAACTTTTCTGCTCTCTCGATCAGCTCTTTCAGATCAGTCAGATCCGGCTTCTCATCAATGGGTTCTCCATTTGTCACTTTCTCTGCCTGTTTCAGTGCATTCTTGATTGCATTTAACAGTCCTTTGGAACTGTAGGTTGCTCCTGACACAGTATCTACATCGTCTGTCTTCTGTGTCCTTATCACCTTTTTCACAATATCCATTGCCCGATTGAAGAACGCCTCATCATCGGAATTTTCTGTGATCAGGATTGCTTTGATCGTCTTTTCCTGGATCACGACTGCAACGGATACATCGCCGCTGTAGCCTTCTGCTGTTCCGTAATAGATTCCTTCCTTGTACGGAACGGTTCCGGTCACAGTAGAATTATTGTCGTCTGACGAACTATTGTTATTGCTGTTATTACTATTGTTATCCTGTGTGCCATCCGATGTCCCGTTTACCGCCGCCTGGCTCAGCGCATCCCGCACTGCCTGAATAATTCCGACCGAACTGTAGGTTGCCCCGGACACCGTATCCACATTGGTGCTCTGCTTCGCGATAATAGAATCGATCAGAGAAGCTGCTTTGGAAATGTAATCGCTTCCGTCACTGTTCTCCACGATCTGGATGGATGCGATCTTTCCTCCGCTGATTTCTACCATAACCTTCAGTGGACCACCAAATCCGGTTCCTGAACCGTAGTAGGTTCCATCCTTATATGCTGCCGCATCCTCTACTTTTGCCACACTGGTCGAACTTCTTGCTGCCGCCGCTGTCTGGCCGGACTGTGCCTGTCCTGTCGTGCTGTTATCCTTTTCCCCGGTCAGCGCATTTTTCACCGCACTGATGATTCCCCTGGAACTGAAAGTTGCTCCCGATACAGTATCCACATCCAGTGTCTGTCCTTCGATAATCTTGTCGATCACTGCTTTTGCCCGTGAAAAAAATGCCTCATCATCGGAAGAACTCAAAATGTCAATCGAAACAATCTGCTTATCCTTGATCTGTACCGATACGGTAATGTCTCCTGCATACCCGGTTCCGGTTCCTTTATATACGCCATCCTCCAGATCAAACGAACCTTTGGCTGCTGTCTTTTTTTCTTCTTTCTTCTCTTTTGTCTCTTCTTTTATCGGTGTTTCTTCCTGCGTCGCTGCATAGACCGGCGCTTCATATCCGCTTAAGGAGCCTGCCACGCACGCCGTAACCAGTGCAACTGAAAGAACGGGTGCAAACGGTTTTAATTTTTTACCGGTTTCTTTGATGTCCATCTCTCATTATCCTCTCATTTCACGCAAATTATTTCGTAATAACCTTCATGTCAAGATCCGTTGTAAAGCTGTCTTTCAGACCTTCTGTCACATAAATCGTTCCGTCATCTGTCTCAAGGATCGCCTCAAACTCATCACTGTGCGCCTTCCAGAACTCTGCCGCTTTTTCTTCTCCCATGATAAAAAGCGAGGTAGAAAGTCCGTCTGCAAGGGTTCCGTCCGAGCTTACAATCGTGACAGATACTAGTCCGTTCTCTGCCGGATATCCGGTCTTTGGATCAATAATGTGATGATAGGTCACACCATCCTGTTCAAAATAGCGTTCATATCCACCAGATGTGATCACCGCTTTATCCCGAATGGATAAAACTCCCAGATAATCCTCTGTGTCGTCCGGACTCTGTACCGCAACCCGCCAGTTGCTTCCGTCTGTCTTGGTTCCAAGTGCCTGTACATTTCCACCCAGATTTACCAGACCGCTTGTAATCCCGTTTTCTTTGAAAATATCCATAATCCGCGAAGAAGTATAGCCTTTTGCAATTCCTCCAAGGTCGATTTTCATCTGGTCATCTTCAAAAGAGATTTCTCTTGTATCCTTATCGTATGAGATCTTCGCTGCATCCACATGCTTCAGAAGCCCTGTCAGTTCGTCAGCTGACGGGACACGGAAATTCTGTGTCGGAAATCCCCACGCCTCCATAACCGGATAAATTGCGATATCAAATGCCCCATCCGTTTCCTTATTCAGTTCCAGTGCGCGCTTCACAAGATATCCGCCATCTTCTGAAAGTGCTGCACTTTTCTGTTCATTCAGTTTCGCAATCTCACTGTCTGCATTTCCCGTTGATAAAAGTGTATCTAATCTTTCAATCTCTGCTTCAGCGGCATCCACCGCATCCTGTGCTTTTTCTCCATATGCTGTCACTGTCATATAGGTATCCATTGCAAAAATGTCTTTTGATGCCTCGGTATCCGAAGAAGCCTGCTCCATACTCTTTTTCGAACTGCCTGTACTTTCACTTTTTTTACTCTTTGTCGTATCCTGTCCACTTTGACCGCATCCGCCTGCAAATACAGATGCACACAAACAGACCGCAATGATCTTATTTATGAATTTCATTTTGTTTCCTCTTTGTTTGTATATTCTAACTTATAGTAGTTTATATTATCACTAGTTAGCATGTCAATATTAAAGTTATCAGTTAAGAAACTTTCTCATTTTAGCTCTTTTTGCTGTACACAAAAAGAGCTTACAAAAAATGTTTCATTACACTTTCTGCAAGCTCTTTCACTTTTTCTAATATTCTAATGTTTTACTCATAACATATCTTCGTTGCCCGTCATACTTCTTTGTCTCGAGAACTGCCTTCATCCCAAGCTTTTCCATATTGCGAAAACTATATATATTATCCGGATGAACTGTTGCCATCAGATACCGCATCTGCTTATTTTTTACGATTTCTTCTGCCCGACAGAAAAGCTCATATTGCAGTCCGTATCCCTGATACCCCGGTTCCACAACAGTAATCTCCAGATGCGCAACCCTCTTCATTTCTTCCCTGGAAATCTTCAGATATTCTCCCAGGTTGTCCTCTGCCATTCCGGGAATACGGACAATCATGATCGCTGCAGTCTGTCCATTCTTCTTTGCCATAAGGGTAAATCCTTCCTCGCGGATATGCTTTGCAAGAAATTCTTCATTCTCTGCCTCAAACCATTCTTTCACGGGAACAATTTCTCCGGCAAGCTTTACCATACGACAAATTTCAGGAAGATCCTCCTCATTCGCCCTGCGGAACTGAAACTCATTTTTCTTCGTCATACTCTCCATTTACAGCATCTCAACAAACGCAGCAAGTCTGGTGTTCAGCTGTCCGATGTCTGCCTGAGAGTAATCGGTTTCCACACTGATATACGGAATTCCCTTTTCACCTGTCACAAACTTGCGGATCGTATTGGTCTCCACATTGTAAGTATGACATGCCTGAAGGATCATATCCACTACACCGTCTACCTGATATTCATCGATCAGTCTTCCAAGAAGCTCCAGACGGTTCGGGTTCGGTGTCATAACCGAACATCCGATGTTGAGATATCTTCTTGCGATTGCATCATAAATATCCTCTGCATCTTCATCCACCATCTTATCGATTGATTTGGCACCGCTGCAGTTCTCAAAAGTCACAACAATACCGCCATTGTCTTCTACTGCTCGGATCACTTTTTCTGTTGCTCCTCCGATCGGACATCCTGTGATCAGAATACGCGGTTTCTTCTCTTCCATCTTGCCTTCTGCATATTCTTTTTCAATCTTCGCAGTAAGAGCATCCACTTCGCCCGGGATCAGGGAACGGTCAAATTTGAAGGTGCTTCCGTACAGAACTTTGAACAGATCCTGTCCTTTGATCGGAGCCGGATCATGTTTCATCACTTCATAAAGTTTCTTTAAGGACTGGCGTGCCTGATTCTCTGTCTTTACAGCTTCACGGATCTGCTCTTCCGTGATCGTCACGCCAAATTTCTGTTCCAGATATTCCTTGAAACGGATGATCTCGCCTTTCCAGAGCTGAAGTCCCGGTTCTCTCTGGCTATTCGGAAGTTCCATGATAAATACATCTTTGAATTCTGACATATATTCATACATCTTCTTCTTTCCATCACAGGTTGTTTCCCCAACTACTACGTCTGAGAAATAGAAGAATGGACATTTGTCTGTCTTTGCAAATCCATAACTTGATTTGATCAGCGGACAGAGATTCTTCGGAAGATCCTTTTCTGCCTCCGGAATCGTCTCGTCCGAAGTCGAGCAAAGGCTTACACATCCTGCTCCCATCGCCATTGCAATCTCTTTCGGGAAATATGTACAGTAAGATCCCACAACTGGAACACCTTTTTCTTTCAGTTCCTTAACAGCCAGAAATGATTTCTGTCTCTGCTCCGCAAATTCTTCAAATACCTCTGGCAAATCTTTAATCAGTTCCATCTTCATTATCTCCTTTTGTCTTTCTTTTCTCTGGCAAGAAGTGCTGCTCCGTATGCCCCCGCAAAACGGCCAAACTCTTCTGATTCCACTTTCTGATCCAGCTTGTCTGACAGGATTCCTGTGAAATAAATGCTGTGACTGAGTCCTCCGGTCAGGATCACTCTGTCTCCAAGTTCCTTTTTCTGCGCAAGCTGCACTACTTTATTGGCAACAGAATCTACAACTCCGGCTGCAATATCTTCACGCTTTTTTCCTTCTCCGATATAATTGATCACCTCAGATTCGGCAAATACCGTACAAAGTGAGCTGATCGGAATAACTTCTCCTGCTGCCGCCATATCAAATAATTCATTGATCGTAACACCCAGGCGGTTCGCCATGATCTCCAGAAACTTTCCGGTTCCCGCCGAACATTTATCATTCATCTGGAAATCGGCTACCATTCCATTCTGTACAACGATCACCTTCGTATCCTGTCCTCCCACATCAATGATCGAACAGTCCCCCCCTGCAAGCTCACGACCACCTCTGGCATGGCAGGTAATCTCTGTAATTACATGATCTGCAAAATCAACTGCGATTCTTCCATATCCTGTAGCAACTACCTTTGTATCATCTGAGGTAACATCTATCCCCATCTCAAGCAGTTTATTCTTGATCTTTTCGCACGTCTCTTTGCTGCTCCATCCTGTCGGCAGTACGAAATGTTCTTTCTTATCTCCTTCAACAACAACCTTGGATGCTGTTGATCCGATATCAATTCCTACATAATTCATATTTTTTCCCTTTTCTCTCTTTAATGACATCCTGTTTCTATGCTGTTTTTCCAAAATGCCTCTGATTATTAGGATAACATTTTCACAATATTTCTTCAATAAAACTGCCTGTTTTACTTATTGTTTATCCGAATAGGTTAACTTCTCTATAGTTTTTTTCTATCGCAAAAATTTCTCCGATATGTAGTACCTTCTATTCGGAATTTCCTGTTAAAAAAATGAGCCTGCCTAAAAAGCAGACTCATGCACTATTCTTCATTCTGATAGCTGATTTCCATCAGGCAGAGTCCTTGCGGCGGTGCCGTGACCGCTTCCCTGGTTCTTTCTCCGCCTTCCAAAAGTTCCTTTACCTTTTCCGGTTCGTAAAATCCTCTTCCGACACGCACCAGTACCCCGGCTATGATGCGCACCATGTTATACAAAAATCCATTTCCCGTAATCCGGATCGTAATATGCTCTCCGCTTTGCAGAATCTGCAAATCCGTGATTGTCCGCACCGTTGTCTTTGCATTAGTACGGATACAGCAAAATGGTGCAAAATCGTGTTCTCCTACCAGATAAGCCGCTCCCCGCCTCATCTGCTCCACGTCCAGATCAAAACTTACAAAGTAATTATAAAGCCTCTCTGTCGGAATCGGCACTTTTGTATTGATGATGTGATATTCATAGGTTTTCAGAGTATCCTGATAACGCGGATGCCAGTTAAGATCCACCTCATCTGATTTTACAACTACAATATCTTTCGGAAGACGCTGATTCAGGGCATAAGAAAAACGTTCTGCCGGTATCCTGCTTTCCGTGTCAAACACAGCAATATTTCCTCTTGCATGAACCCCGGAATCCGTCCGGCTCGCCCCTATCACCTGAATCTCTTCTCCGGTGAGCTTACAGATTGCCTTATTCAGCACTTCCTCAATCGTAATTCCATTTGGCTGGATCTGCCAGCCACAATAATTTGTTCCATCATAAGCCACTGTTAATCTGATTCTTCTCATCTTCTGACTCCTTAAAAGATCCACAGCTTGAATGGAACATATCTTCCAACAACAAATGTGATCACCACATACAGGATCGTAATCAGGTATGCCATGTGGTCAGCACTTTTATAAATCAGAGGTTTCATCTTGGTTCTGCCATTGCCGCCGCGATAACATCTTGCTTCCATTGCCATTGCAAGATCATTGGCACGGCGGAATGCGGATACAAAAAGCGGAACCAGGATCGGAATCATTGCCTTTGCCTTCTGGATCAGATTTCCACTTTCCATATCCGCACCCCTGGCAATCTGTGCCTTCATGATCTTATCCGTTTCCTCCAGAAGGATCGGAATAAAACGAAGTGCGATCGACATCATCATCGAAATCTCATGTACCGGTACATGGATCTTATTCAATGGGTGAAGAAGCTTCTCCAGACCATCTGTCAGTGAATTCGGTGTAGTTGTCAGTGTCATAAGTGAGGATCCCATAATCAGATAGATCAGCCGGATCGCCATATAAACCGCTGTGCTTAAGCCGTACTCCGTGATCTTGATAAAGCCCACATGGACCAGTGTCTTTCCGCCCGGTGTCAGAAATAAGTTGAAACCTACTGTGATCAGAAGCAGAATGATAATTGGCTTCAGTCCTCTGACAATGAATTTAAACGGTACCTTCGCCAGCTTAATGCATCCAAACAGGAACACAGTCGCAAGTACATATCCCAAAATACTTTTAAATGTAAAAAGAGAAATCAGATACAGCAGTGTGCATACAATCTTCACACGCGGATCCAGCTTATGGATACGGCTGTCAGCCGGATAATATTGTCCAATCGTTATGTCTCGAATCATTTGGCTGCCCTCTCCTTCTTCAGTGCTTTCATAATGCCATCCGCTGCTTCTTCTATCGTGGTTGCATCTGTCGGAACATCCATTCCCTTTTCCTTCAGCGCATGCATGATGTACGTTACCTGTGGTGCCGCAAGTCCCACACTCTCCAGTTCTTTGTAGTGTGCAAACACTTTCTTTGGCACATCATTAAACATGACGCTGCCTTTATTCATCACAATAATACGATCCACATATTTTGCAATATCTTCCATACTGTGGGAAACTAAAATGACAGTCATGTCTGCTTTTTCGTGCAGATAGGCAATCTGATCCAGGATCTCATCTCTTCCCTTCGGATCCAGTCCTGCAGTCGGTTCATCCAGAACCAGTACCTTCGGACGCATTGCCAGTACACCTGCGATCGCTGCACGTCTTTTCTGCCCGCCTGACAGATCAAACGGGGAATGATCGAAATATTTTTCTTTGAGACCAACAAGCTGCAACGCCTCTCTTGCCCGCTTTTCACATTCTTCCGGTGAAAGTCCCTGATTCTTCGGTCCAAAACAGACATCCTGAAGTACATTGACCTCAAAAAGCTGATGCTCCGGATACTGAAAGACCAGCCCGACCTGATTTCGCAGCTCACGTAAGTTATAGTTTTCTCCGTAAATATTCTCTCCGTTGTAATAAAGTGCTCCGCTTGTCGCCTTGATCAGTCCGTTCAGGTGCTGGATCAGTGTCGATTTACCGGAGCCGGTGTGACCAATGATCCCGACAAATTCACCGTGTGGAATTTCCAGGGATACATCCTTCAGCGCATGCTTTTCATATGCAGTTCCTTCACTGTATACATAATTGATATGTTCTAATTTAATCGACATAATATCTCCACCAATTCTTCCTTCTTCAAAACTCCCGCCGGAATATCAAGTCCTCTTTTTCTCAGTTCATCAGCAAGGATCGTCACCTGCGGCACATCCAGTCTGTAGTGCTTTAAAGTATCCACCTGTGAAAAGATTTCTCTCGGTGTTCCCTGCATTACCACATGACCGTGATCCATTACGAATACGTGGTCTGCATCTACAACCTCTTCCATATAATGGGTGATCAGAATCACCGTAATGTGTTCTCTTTTTCTCAGCTCCATCACACTTCGAAGTACTTCTTTTCTTCCATTCGGATCCAGCATCGCAGTTGGCTCATCCAGTACAATACACTTTGGACGCATTGCCATGACACCGGCGATCGCAACCCTCTGCTTTTGCCCCCCGGACAATTTATTCGGTGAATGGTGACGGTATTCAATCATCCCAACCGCTTTCAGGCTGTCTTCCACTCTCTGCCAGATCTCCTCTGTCGGCACGCCCAGGTTCTCCGGACCAAATCCCACGTCTTCCTCAACGACCGTTCCTATGATCTGATTATCCGGATTCTGGAATACCATTCCGGCGCTCTGACGTACATCCCACAGATGCTCTTCTTCCTTCGTGTCCATTCCGTCTACCCACATGGTTCCGTCAGACGGAACCAGCAGGGCATTCATATGCTTTGCAAGTGTAGACTTCCCAGAGCCATTATGCCCCAGGATCGCAATAAACTGTCCCGGCTCGATATCCAGCGATACCTCATCAATAGCGCGGCTTTTCCCTATAATATTGCCTTCTTCGTCACGCTTTGCATATTCAAATACAAGTTTATCTGTCTTAATCATTTTCATAGTATTTCCTCATATCCATTCTGTAATATATCTGTCCATACTGTACTAGATTATAACCTAACTGCAATGCCTATGCAATTGATTTCCTGATTGTATCAAAAAAAGAATGCGCCTTCGCACATTCTTTCCCTGTGTTTCTACTACATTTTTTCAATCTTATCCCTGAGTTTCAGCATTTTTGCATCCAGCTCAGAAATTTCATCTGCATAGGTTTTTAATTCCTTTGCAACCTCTTCATTCTCTGTCTTCTTATAAAATATCTGGTACTCGAGCACAGACCAGTAATCCATTGCCACCGTACGGAGTTGGATCTCCACCTTTTCCTTCAGTGGTCCTTTGGATGAATAAATTGGGACCTCCACGATCATGTGAAGACTCTTGTATCCGTTCTTTTTGGGATTCTTAATATAATCTTTCTCACGGATGATCTGTACATCTCCCTGCGCTTTCAGACGGTCTGCGACCTCGTACACTTCATCTTCAAATGGACAGACCACACGGATCCCGATCAGATCCTTCAGTTCTGCTCTTGCCGTGTCAAAATCCGGCTTCAGACCTTTCCGGATCAGTTTTGTATAAATACTCTCTGCCGTCTTCACTCTGCTGCTGATCTGATTGATCACAACATGGCGTTTCTTGCGTGAAAGATCTGCATTTATCATATTCAGCTTTGCTGTAAGAAGATCGATTGCAGCTCTGCATCTGAGCTGATACTTCTGATTCTGAAGCGAACGGTCTATCTCTGCAATCTCTTTTGCAGCTTCTGTCCGGATCAGCTTTTCAGGGCACTTATTTTTCTGCTTTATCTTTGCCTTCTGTTTCTTTGGCATAGGCATCTCCCACTTTGTCTTTTTTTTCACACAATATACATTGTATCATATTTTACCCTGAAAATCATCAATTCCTGATCAAAGAAATGTTAAATTTTTTCTTCCAGATTCAAAAAGCGCAGTAAAAGCTCTGCATTCATCCGTGCAATATTGTCGCTCCAGTCAATCTGCAGAAGTTCGTTTACCTTGTCGATCCTCTTCCTGATCGTATTGATATGTACATATAATTTCTCAGCTGTTGCGCTGTAGTTCATATTATTTTCCAGATATACTTTTAAAGTCTTTAAAAGCTCGATATTCTTTTCATCTTTCAGGAGTACACTGTAAGTCGAGAGCATATGAGTAAGCTCTTCTTCCGGGATATCCAGCCATGCAAGTGCACCAAGCTGAGAATACTCCCATGCAAAAAGGCTTGGATAAATCATTTTCCCCATATTCAGTGCTTTCTGGCATTTTTCTATGCTCTGACGGATACGTCCAAGAGAAGCGGCATCCAGTGAATAACCAAATTCCAGTGCCGTCTCCGGACAGCTCTTCAGAACTCTTCTCCGGAATTCTTCCAGAAGTGCAAGGATATGACCTTTCTCCCAGTCTTCTTCTCTGTCTTCCAAAAAAAGAATTCCCACATTTTCTCCGATCATTGCGATTCTGGCATATTTGATCAGACTGCTTTTCCTGTAAGCCTCAAGGATCTCTTTTCTCCGGTTTGGAAGTTCTTCCTGATTGTCCGCGCTCCGGAACAATACATACCTGTATTTTGTACTCATAGAAATCCCCTGTACATTCGCCTGAAACATCATCTTCTGTGTATCATCTTCCGTTGCACTCAAAGCGTATAACACAAAGTTCTCAAATCCGATATTTCCCATGTTCTGTGCCGCTACGATCTGCTCATATAATCCCTGCAGCATCAGATAGGCAATCCGGATACTGTACTCATCATAATAATCCAGGAATTCCCGCGCTTCCATCACGGCAAAATACGCCTGTACACTTCCATTTACAGAAATCGGAACCCGTATCCAGCTGATTCTCGGTCCCTCCTGGTGACTCGGATTCACAAGACGGTACCTCACCATGTCCATGTAATCACAAAGCGTATGCCGGGTATACGGCATTGACGGCTCCCAGAAATCCTCTGTTTCAAGTCCGAATCCTTTCGCTATCTTCTGAAAATTCGTCGAACTGTAATACGCCTCTTCTTCTACAAAATCATATAAAAATGCCGGGAAGCCCATCTCAGACTCCATCGCCTGCAGGATCCGTTTGATTTTCTGCTCTTTATATGAAAAATTCGACATCTGAAATGTCATATGACTGGTATTGATCCGCAGCCTGCGTATGGTCCGGTTCAGCACAGCAGTATTAATCTGGCTCATCACTTCCATCCATGGGGCTGAAAACGGCATGGAGATAAGGGGTACCTCATATTGATCATAAAGCCTCAGTATCTCCTCTGGTATCTTCTCCAGATACCGTTCTCTTTTGATCATCATTCCCGCCGATTTCTGGATACTTCCTTCCCGGAACGCTTTTTCAATACAATCTGGTTCCTTTGCAATAACGTACCCTGATGAAAGTACCAGTTCCTTCCCTTTGGTCCAGTGAAATGCATCCGGTGCCTCCATAACTGTGATCCCCTGGATCTCACGGTGCAGTCCCTTTGCCCCCGCCAGAACGTAAAAATCTTTAAAATATTCCTGCGATAATAATTCCTGTATTGCAATACCCATTTTTGTCTCCTGCCTGACTGCACTTATCCCCCTCGCACAGTCCGTTTTTCTCCTATTTTTCTAGTGTAACATTCATGAAAATCCTTGTCAAATCCAGTCACACACTTACTTTTTTTCCTCATAAAAATCCCGGAAACCTTACGGCTCCGGGACCTTTTTTCTTTACTTTTTCTTGTTCCTATTCACCATCATACATCGGTGCATATGGTTCTCTATCCTGTGCATCGAATTCGTCCTGAATTTCTTTTCGCAGTTCCGGCTGTGTATACAGGTCATATGCTGTTGCTGCAATGACTTTCGCTGCGTAGAATGCACCTTTCTGTCCAATCGTGCTTCCGGCAGATGCACAGCTCTGCCAGGTATGCGGTGCAACACCAACAGGCCAGCAAACTGCGGTAAAGAGGTTCATCGGCATCATCTGGCTCACATCTCCACTGTCCGAAGAAGCAGTAAGCGGTGCTTTTTCCCAGGCATTTCTGGAAACAACACCATCTGCTAATGCCTTTTCTTTTGCTTCATACATTCTCTGATCTCTATCTTTGATAGCCGGATCAACGGTAGCCTGCAACTGTCTTGCAAATTCCATTTCCTCTTCCGTTTTTCTATAAGTCTTTCAAAACTTCCACTTCGCCAAATGCTTTCAGAAATTGTTTTTTCCCATATCCCGGAAATTCCAGTTCGATCATCATCTCGTCCTCAGAAATAATCTCCCCTTCCCCGTACTTCGGATGTCTGCCTTTTCGCTTTGGCTTCCGTGTTTCTTTCTGTTCTTCTTCCTCCTGCTTTTTCTCCCTGATCAGCTCCCGCGTATCTTTCCGCAGTTTCTGCAGATTCGCTTTCCGCGACTCACTTCCCGGCTTTTCTTCCCATTCAAGCAGCTCCTCCGGCAGCATCCGCAGATAATTGCTTGGTGTCTCATATGTCCCCGGGATCGTCGGATTTGTATAATAGGAAAGTTCCAGATTCTTCCTTGCACGGGTCAGTCCTACGAAGAACAGACGGCGCTCCTCTTCTTCCTGTTCTATGCTTTTGCAGCGAAGCGGAATCAGTCCCTGATTCATTCCGATGATGAATACATAGTCAAATTCCAGACCTTTTGAGGCGTGCAGTGTCATAAGATGAACTGCGTCTTCTTCCTCCGTCTGTCGTTCTGTATCTGCCGCTTTTTCCATCGTATGTTCGCCTGAAACCGCATTCAGCTTCCCTTCTGCAACATACTCCCGGATCATATGAGGTCTTTCCGGAACCGGATCCTCATCCTCTTTCTGTTTTGCCGGAAGAACATAAGAAAGTTCTGCTCTTTCAAATACTTTTTCCAGAATCTCTGCCTGCTTCTGCACCCGGTAGAAAACCGCAATCTCCCGGTAAGGAAGTCCCTGCTCATGAAGCTCACGGATCCGCTCTGTCAGATACTCTGCCTCGATAAATGGATCATAATGATTCCTTACCAGAATCTTCTCCCCTCTTTCGCCTCTTCCCTCAATCTTTCCTCCAAACTGAAGAAAACGGTTCGCCGCTTCCAGGATCACTTCATCGGACCGGTAGTTAACCGGCAGAGTCAGTTCTTTTGCGCCAAATCTGTGCTTGATCAGGAAGAACATATTCGGTCCGGTTCCTCTCCAGCTGTAGATCACCTGATTCGGATCCCCCACCGCAAAAAAGTGGGTCTGTGTGCCTTTTAACGCCTCCAGAAATTTCAGCTGTTTTTCGTCACTGTCCTGTACCTCATCGACAATGATCCACTTAAGATCCAGCACCTCTTCCTGCTCTTTTGCCACCTGCGTTCCTTCTTCCAGAAGATCTGCAAAAGACATTTTATTCTGCTGTCTTTTTGCCTTCTCAAGAAGCGGAAAGATCTGAAACAGATCATCTTTGTATTTTCCCTGTGTTCTTCCTTTCCGATATGCCGCGTAATCCTCTTCCATCCGCTTTTTCAGACGGTTCTGGTATTTGATCTTATAACTGCCTTCTTTTGCGATGGCAAGCACCATTTCCATTTCATCTTCCGGTGTGATAACGGTAAATTCCCGGTTCCATTCTTCCAATTTTGTTCCGTCTTCTGCCTTTTCCGGAAGAAATCTTCGCAGAATCCTTAAGGCAACACTGTGAAAGGTTCCAAATCCCCACAGTTCTTCTTCCGTAAGCTCTGCTTCCTTTCTGGATAGACGTTCTGCGATCTCATCTGCCGCCTTGTTGGTAAAGGTAAGCACTGCCATTTTCTCATACGAAACCTGCTTTTTCTCATGCAGATGCCGCACTTTCTCGATCAGCACTGTTGTCTTTCCGCTCCCTACATTTGCATTTACCAGACATGCCGGGCTTTCATCCAGCACCGCCTCCTGCTGGTAAGGATTTAAAGTTTTTATTTCTTCTATATTATTCATTTCCAAGCTGTTCATCATATCGCCTTTGCAAACGGTCTCTCTTCTTCTGTCGTTCTTTTTTCTCCTGCTCATCCATTTTCGCTTCATACCGTACCCGGATCTGCATATCCGCCGGACAGATCACATGATACCGCAAGGTATTGGTCAGACTTTGGAGGTTATCCGGCTCCATCAGCCATTTTGCATAAAATTCATTTTCCATCGTCAGGATCAGCTTGTGTCCTTCTGTACTGACTTTTTTAATGGTCTTCAAGAACTGCCCGCCTGCCTCGCCATTTTTGACCACGGCATAACAGACCTTCTCCCACTCATCCGGCAGATTGAAGAAAGAAAATTCTTTCCGGATCACAGGCTGTGGCTCTTTGATATTTTTTTTCAGATATACCGGCGGTTCGCTCTCTTCCAGAAGATTATCAAGTCCCCACAGAACCGTCTTCTTATCCAGATTGTAGTCACCTACGCATGCCGGACAGCCATCCTCACACGGACAGCCGCTGACCATTTTAATCGCACTTTCCAGAATTTCCGGAATCAGATCATAGATCTTCTCCGAATAACCAAGTCCGCCCTCATATTTGTCATAAATGAAGAGGGACACCTTTTCCTCCCGAAACTCATCCGGAATGGTCGCATTGTTGGACATGGTCACATCGATATCATCCCGTTCCGTCATCGTCACCATCATTACCGCATTCTTGATCGCATACTGCATTCCGTCAAAATGATTGTTCAGCACCAGCTCTCCCATCCGATTTGGCAAAAGAAGACTCCGGTAGACTCTGACAACATTCTCCGGCATTGTAAGCCAGGTGCTTTCCGTGCCATAATCCTTCTGAAGCGGCTGTGTCAGCGTCACATAGCCCAGATTCTGATGGTTATGGAACTGCAGTTTCTTGTACATGGCAATGATTTCGTTTACATTGATATCTCCAAAACGGATTTCCGTCCTCTGGTAAGCGTCCTCCTGAAATACATGCAGGATACGCGTCTCTTCCTGTCCTGCCGGTACCGTATAATAATCCCCTGTAAACGGAATGGCGTAAGCTGTCCGGCTGACCAGATCCATCTTCGTGATCTCATAGGATGCACCATCATGCATATATACAGCACCCGGATGGATCTCATGGTATGCCTGGGATTCGTCCATCTCCGTGATCTCATGTCCATCCTCCTGCGCGAGCAGCTTGAACCTGGTCTTGTCCATATTACGCAGGCTGTAATCCCCTGCCGGAAATGCAGGTCCCGCCCAGGCAAATCTTCCGGCAAGGCTTTTTACTTCTCCGGCGCTTAAAAGCACCGGGATCATTTCTCCAAGATCCGGAAAAAGCGCAATATCATCCAGTGAAAGTGGCATCTCAGCAGCCGCTGCGCGCAGATGTGCAAGCTCGATCAGAAGATTGTCCGGATCCACGATCGCATTTTCACTTTCTCTTGAGAACAGCCATTCCGGATCGATGGCAATGTACTGGTCAAACGGTTCATTTTCCAGGATCAGATAATTGACACAGGCACTGCCGCTTCGTCCGGCACGTCCACTCTGTTGCCAGAAGGACGCCCTTGTCCCCGGATAACCGACGATCACAGTTGCATCCAGCTTTCCGATGTCGATCCCAAGCTCCAGTGCATTCGTCGATACCAGCCCGGTCAGTTCTCCCTCCGTCATCTTCCGCTCAATCTCTTTTCGCTCCAGCGGGGTATAACCGCCACGGTATCCTGCGATCAGATCTGCCGGATTCTTGCCGCCCACCCGCGCCATTCCAAGAAATCCGGCAGCATCTAATTTATCCTTTGCTTCTTTTAGAATAACTTCTACATTTCTTCTGGATCGTCCAAAGGTGATAAAATGATGATCCTCTTCCACCAGCTCCGGTATCAGTCCGGCTGCCACGGTTGACGCCGCAATCCTTCCATATACTTTGTCATTATTCCCCTTGATCTCCGGCGGCTGGATAATACAGTATTCCTTCTCCGGTGCCGGCGATCCATCCCGGTCAATCAGCGTAAATCCGCTTCCACAGATCTTTTCGGCAAGTTCTACCGGATTGGCGATCGTCGCGGAGCTGCACAGAAAATGCGGATTCGAATGGTAATACCGGCAAATCCGGTGCATTCTCCGAAAAATATTTGCCAGATGTGCTCCGAAAGCACCGCGGTAAGAATGAAGCTCATCGATCACTACATATCGTAAATTTGCAAAAACCGCGTCAAACCCGTAATTGCTGTGATTCGGAAGGAATGCCGAGTTCAGCATCTCCGGATTGGTCAGGATAATATTTGCACTCTTGCGGATCCTTGTCCGCTCGGCAGGTTTGGTATCTCCATCGTACACGCCTGCTGAAACTCTTCCTTCTCCGAAAAATTTCAAAATCGACTGCATCGCGCGGTACTGGTCACTTGCCAGTGCCTTGGTCGGGTAAATAAAAATCGCACGTGTCAGCGGGTCTTCCAGAATTTCCTGCAATACCGGGAGCAAAAAGGCAAGCGTCTTTCCACTTGCCGTCGAAGTCGTAATAACCACATTTTCTCCGGCTCTGACCTTCTCAAACATCTCAACCTGATGTGCATAGAGTCTGGAAATATGGTTGCTTTCCAGATATCCCCGGATTTCTTCCCGGAACTCCTCCGGGTAGTCCCGGTACAACGGCTCCCTTTTCTTCATTTTTCTTGTATAAATGATCAGCTTTTTAATTTCTTCCGTCATGAATTCCTCCATAATTTAAAAAATGTGCACCTATGGCACGCAATACCTTTTATTTCACAGGAAGTTCCCGTAGAATAAAAACCAAACACATATTCGTATGTACAGTATAGCATGGCTTTCCCATTCCTTCCATAGATATTTAGTGTATAGATATATTCTATGTCATTCATGTAAATTATCTATAAAAAATGTTGTCCATGCAACATACATTTTATTAAAAGAATGTTAGATTCATATTTTGGATATGCAAATTTTATTCAGGGAGGAATACATACAATGAAAAAGAGATTTTTATCAATCGCTCTTACACTTGCTATGGTATCATCTATGGCAGTAGGATGCGGAAGCAGCAAGTCAGATTCTGCTGACAGCAAAAAAGAAGAGGGTGCAAAGACAGAAGCTTCTGCCGATACAGAAAGTAACCAGATCTTATTTAACGGATCTTCTACTTTAGCACCGGTTATCACTTCTATGGCTACTACTTTCTTTGATACTTATGGAACATGGGATGCATATGATTCATCTCTTCCAAAAGAAGATATCGCAATCTACGTTTCAGCAGGCGGATCCGGACAGGGAACCAAAGCCGTTATCGATGGAACTGCAACATTTGGTATGGTTGCAAGAAGCGTAAAGGATGAAGAAAAAGAAGCAATCAAAGATGAAAAAGAATACCAGGTTGGTATCGATGCTCTGACGATCGCAGTAAACCCGGCTAATCCAGTAAATGATGTTCTTGATAACCTTACAACGGAACAGATCGTAGGACTTTTCTCCGGCGAATATGCTACATGGAAAGATCTTGACTCATCTCTTCCTGACGAAGAAGTTGTTGTTATTACACGTGATATCAACGGTGGAGCTCACGAAGTATTCCAGAAGAATATCATGGGTGACACAGAAGTAAAAGCGGATGCGATCCAGGCTTCTTCTATGGGTGAACTTGTTCAGGATATCATTGATAACCAGTACGCAATCGGATATGCTTCATTTGGTGTTGCTAACCAGAATGAAGGAAAAGTAACTCCACTGAAAGTAAACGGTGTTGCTGCAACAAAAGAAAACATTCTTGATGGATCTTACATCATCCAGAGACCACTTCTTCTTGTAGGTTCTGGTGATCCGACAGATGTACAGCAGGCTTTCCTTGATTACGTTCTTGGTGATGAAGGACAGAAAACTGTAGAAGATATGGGATTCATTCCTATGAAATAATCTTCCGATATTGAAGGGGTGTGCAAAGACACACCCCTTTTTCTTGCTATATGTCGCTGGTTAATCCCAGGGATCAATTTTGATTTGTATCCGGACAGCGCTGTCTGTCCTGCATCATACCTAGAAAGGATTTACTATGTTTAAGAAACTTTCAGATAAATTCAGCAAAGGAATCATTTATCTGGCTGCCTTTCTCGTAACGGCACTGATGGCAGTCATGATGATCCATATTGTGAAGGAAAGTATTCCTGCCATTTCACAGCTTGGAATCAAAATGTTCCTGCCTACCACTGAATGGCGCCCTGTCAGTCAGAAACCGCAGTACGGACTATTACCTGCGATTGCCGGTACCCTTTATGTCTCAGCGATCGCAGTTGTCCTCGCACTCATCTTCGGCGTTGCCTGTGCCTGCTTTCTGGACTATTACCTTCCGAAAAAGGTGGCATCCATATTCCTTGCGTTCATCGATCTGGTTGCAGGAATCCCGTCCGTCATCTTCGGATTTATCGGACTTACGGTTCTTGTAAAAGCCTTTGCCACCCACCTCCATATGGCAGCCGGTCAATGTATCTTGGCAGCCGGGATCGTGCTGGGGATCATGCTTTTACCATTCGTTATTTCCACCTGTCATGAATCTTTACAGACTGCACGAAAGACTTACGAGTTCAGTGCGATCACACTTGGATTCTCCAGAGAATTTACCCTGCTGCATTTTATTCTTCCGGCAATCCGGCCGGGAATCATTGCAGGTGCCATGATGGCATTCGGCCGCGCACTTGGCGAGACAATGGCCGTCATGATGGTAATCGGTAATTCCCCGATTTATCCCAAACTCCTTGGACGTGGTCAGACACTTCCTGCCCTCACCGCACTGGAAATGGGAAGTATTGAATACGGAAGCCTTCACCTCTCCGTACTTTACGTTGCAAATGCTGTGCTACTTGTGATTCTTTTCATCGTACTCGGTATCAGCTATCTTCTGAAAAGGAGGCTTGCCACCCATGAGAACTAAACTGCAGAAATTTTTCACACGCCTGATTCTCAGTATACTCGGACTTTGCGTGATCGTTGTTACACTCTTCCTTTTCCTTTATGTCTTCTGGAAAGGGAAAAAAGTATTTAGCCTGTCCTTCCTTCTGGACAAGCCTGCCGGTGTTCCACTTGGAACTGCAGGCGGTATCTATCCGGCACTGATGGGTTCCATTTATCTTGGCGCACTTTCCGCACTGATCGGCGGTGTCCTTGGTATCGGCGCTGCCATTTATCTTGTATTTTACAGCACCGGAAAACGATTTTCCGTCCTTGTAAATATGGCGATCACCGGACTTTCCGGAATCCCTTCGATCCTGTTCGGGCTGGTTGGATATACGCTTCTGATCTACCGTTTTGGACTTAACCGCAGCCTTCTGTGTTCGGCACTGTGTGTTGCAGCAATGATCATTCCTTTTGTTGCAATCCGAGCAGAAAAGATTCTGGAAGAGAAGGGGCGTGAATATATGAAGAACTCCCTAAGTCTCGGACTTTCCCGTGAGTATGCCCTCCGGAAACTGATCCTTCCGGTCTGCTCTGTAGAACTTCTCGGAACCGTTGCGCTTGGAATGGCATACGGCATGGGTGCCGTTGCACCGATTTTATACACCGGAGCTGTCATGCAGGCAGATGTTCCGCATTCTCTCTCCGATCCGTTCATGTCACTTCCATATCACCTGTATATCCTTGTGAACAACGGATTTTCTTTGGATTATGCTTATGGAACCGCATTTGTACTGATGCTCTTCCTGCTCATCATCCAGTTAATATGTAAATTTATCACCTATCTACGAAAGGACAACTGATATGCTGAATATAGAAAATCTAAAATGTGGATTTGGAAAACACGAAATTCTTCACGGAATCAGCCTGACGATCCCGAAAGGACAGATTATAGCCATCGTTGGTCAGTCCGGCTGCGGAAAAACAACTTTTCTGAAAACCCTGAACCGGATGGTAGAAGAAGAAGGCGGCTATCTCTCAGGAACAATTACTTTAGAAGGAACCGACATCAAATCTCTTCCGAAAGAAAAACTCAGAAGGCGTGTTGGCATGGTTTTCCAACAGCCGATCGCTTTCCCGCACAGTATCGAAAAGAATCTGTCTTATGTACTGAAATACCACGGTGTCCGTAATAAGAAAGAGATTGCTGAGAAAATTACAGAGTCTCTGCAGAAAGCAAAACTCTACGATGAAGTCAAAGATCAACTGAAAAAATCCGCCCTCAAATTATCCGGCGGTCAGAAGCAGCGTCTTGCTATCGCACGAAGCCTCTGTGCCGGTCCGGAGATCCTGCTCCTTGACGAGCCGTGCTCCGCACTGGATATGAAGAATACAATTGCAATCGAAGAAACGCTTTTGGAGTTGAAAGACCAGTATACTTTCGTCATCGTCACACATAATCTGGCTCAGGCAAAGCGAATTGCCGATCAGGTGATCTTCATGGATCAGGGAGAAGTACTGGAAGTGACAGAAAAAGAGAAATTCTTTGAAAATCCGGCATCGGAACCGGCGAAAGAGCAGATACAGTATATGTAATAAAAAACGAGCAAATGTCTTTTCACATGACATTTACTCGTTTTTCTTATTTATTCCGCAAAGGATTTCTGTCAGTCTGATTTTTATTTCAGCATCTCTCTGAGCAGTTCATTAACCATACCCGGATTTGCTTTTCCTTTCATTGCCTTCATGATCTGTCCAACCAGTGCGCCAAGTGCTTTTTCTTTTCCACCCTTGAAATCTTCCACTGCCTTTGGATTCTTTGCAATCACTTCTTCCGCAAGTGTGCGGAGTGCACCTTCATCGTTGACGGTCTTCAGTCCGTGATCCTCTACATATTTTTCCGGATCCACATCCTCTGCAAATACCTTTTCAAATACCTCTTTTGCTACAGAACTGTTGATGGTTCCCGCGTCTGCAAGTTCGATCAGTTTTGCAAGGTTCTCCGGTGAAAATTTAATATCTGCCGGCTCCTGTCCGTTTTCATTTAACAGACGCATGGTTTCTACCATCAGCCAGTTGGACACTTTTTTCGGCTTGTTGCAGATTGCACAGGTCTCCTCAAAGAGATCTGCCATCTTCTTCGTTCCGGTAATGAGCTCCGCATCATAACGTGGAATATCATAATCTTTCTCATAACGTGCAAGTTTTTCACTTCTCAGCTCCGGCTGTTGGTCTTTGATTTTCTGGATCCATTCATCACTGATCACGATCGGCACCAGATCCGGTTCCGGGAAATAGCGATAGTCCTGCGCATCCTCTTTGGAACGCATCGCATAAGAATATTCTTTATTATCATCCCATCTTCTGGTTTCCTGAATGACTTTCTTTCCTTCTTCGATGAGTTCGATCTGTCTCTGTCTCTCTCCTTCGATCGCATGTGTAATCGCTTTAAAGGAGTTCAGGTTCTTCATCTCAGTACGTGTTCCAAACTCAGAAGCACCTACTTCACGAACCGAAAGATTGACGTCTGCTCGCATGGATCCTTCCTGAAGCTTACAGTCCGATGCTCCCAGATACTGGCAGATCATACGCAATTTTTCCAGATAAGCAATGACTTCATCTGCCGAACGCATATCCGGCTCTGATACAATCTCGATCAGCGGAACCCCACTTCGGTTATAATCTACTAAAGAGCAGTCCTCCCACTCATCATGGATCAGCTTTCCGGCATCCTCTTCCATATGCATCTCATGGATCCGGACTTTTTTCTTCTGCTCTCCGACTTCAATCTCTACATAGCCGTCTCTCGCAATTGGCAGATAGAGCTGTGAAATCTGATAGTTCTGCGGGTTATCCGGATAGAAATAATTCTTACGGTCGAATTTGCACATCTGTGTGATCTTACAGTTTGTCGCAAGTCCTACTGCCATCGCATATTCTACTACTTTTTTATTTAATACCGGAAGGGAACCCGGCATACCGGTACATACCGGGCAAGTATGTGTATTCGGTGCGCCCCCGAATGCGGTACTGCATCCACAGAAAATTTTTGTCTTTGTTGCAAGTTCTACGTGAACTTCCAGACCGATTACGGTTTCATACTGCTTTGACATCTATGCTTCCTCCTTTCCGGCTGCTTCTGTTTTGTCGTACATAGATACCCATTTTTTCTCTGTCAGGCACTCATAGGTATAAGCTGCCTGAAAAAGCTTCTTCTCCTGGAAGCAGTCTCCGATGAGCTGCATTCCAACCGGAAGTCCTTTCGCATCCCGTCCAACCGGAATACTAATCCCCGGAAGTCCTGCTAGGTTGACGGAAATCGTATAAATGTCGCCCAGATACATTTTGATCGGATCACTTAAGGAAGCTCCAAGCTTCGGTGCTGTCGTCGGTGCTGCCGGCGCCAGGATCATATCATATTTTGCAAATGCACTGTCAAATGCCTTTTTAATCAGTGCTTTTGTACGGAGTGCTTTCAGATAATAAGCATCATAATATCCGGAACTGAGTACGAAAGACCCAAGCATGATACGGCGCTTTACCTCCGGTCCGAAGCCCTCGGAGCGGGTCTTTTTGTACATCTGGTGAAGCTCTTCATAATCCTTTGTGCGGTATCCGTATTTCACACCGTCAAATCGGGACAGGTTGGAGCTTGCCTCTGCTGATGCGATGACATAATAAGCCGGAATCGCATATTTTACAAGTCCAAGATCAAATTCTTCAATCTCAGCTCCTGCATTTTTCAGAACCTCTGCGGCTTCCAGAATCGGTTTTTTCACTTCTTCGTCCAGACCTTCTCCAAAATAATCTTTTGGAATACCGATCTTCATCCCTTTTACATCGTTTACCAACGCACTTGTAAAATCCGTGTCCTGGCGTTCTACCGAAGTGCTGTCTTTTACATCATGGGATGCGATGGTCTCAAGAACCGTCGCACAGTCGGTTACGTCCCTTGCAACCGGTCCGATCTGGTCAAGAGATGATCCGTAGGCGATCAGTCCATAACGGGATACCGTTCCGTAGGTTGGCTTGATTCCAACGATTCCGCAGTAAGAACTTGGCTGACGGATCGATCCGCCGGTGTCAGATCCAAGAGCATATGGTACTTCCAGAGCCGCAACTGCCGCACAGGAGCCACCGGAAGATCCACCCGGTACATGCTCCAGCTTCCACGGATTCTTTGTCTCTCCATAATAAGAAGTCTCAGTCGTGCTTCCCATCGCGAATTCATCCATATTAGTCTTTCCGATCACAACTGCACCTGCTTTTTCCAGGTTCAGAACTGCTTCTGCTGAAAATGTCGGTACAAAATTACTCAGAATTTTTGAACTGCAGGTGGTCGTCACACCTTCCGTACACATGTTATCCTTGATCGCAACCGGTACTCCTGCAAGCGGTCCGGTCAGTGTTCCGTCATCGATCAGCTTCTGCACTTCTTCCGCTCTTTTTAAGGCAGCTTCTTTTTGAAGTGATACAAAACTGTTGACTTCTTTTTCTACTTTATCAATCTGTGCGAAGCAGGCTTCCACTGCTTCTTTTACTGTAACTTCTTTTGCCTGAATCTTTTTTCCAAGTTCAACGGCAGTAAGACCTTTCAAATCCATCTTTCGATTTCCTCCTATGCGAATGTTCTAGGTACTTTGTAGCTCTGTTCTTTCTGCTGCGGCGCATTTGCCAGCATTGCTTCGTGATTGTCTCCATTTGTCACTACATCCTCACGGAATACATTATTTACCGGAAATACATGTGACATCGGTTCAATTCCTTCTGTATCCAGTTCATTCAGGGTATCAATATAATCAAGCATGGTTTCCACATCTTTCTTTGCCTGCTCTTTTTCTTCGTCAGAAAGCTCCAGCTTTGCCAGGATTCCAACGTATTCGATTGTTTCATCCGAAATCTTGTTTGCCATTGTACTCGTCCTTTCTAATAATAATTATCGTAAAAGCTTTCGTACTCCTCCGATTCAATCCACTCACTCGGTGTAAGTTCTACTGTAAGTCCTTCCAGATCAACTTCTGTTCCATCGATCAGGACAATATTTTTCAGCTCCTGTGGAAATCCCGACTCTTCATTACCGATCAGCATTCCCATATAATTTTCGTATCCGGCGCTTACTGTCACGTCGTAATCAAAAATCCCAAAACCTTCCACACATTTCACATCATAGACACCTGCAGGTACGTCTTTTCCTACTGTAAATTTATCCGATACGGTTTTCGATTCTGTAAGCGGATTTACAATTGCTGTCAGATTCATCTGTGCATTCTCTGCTGTCATGTGAAGCTCCAGTGTATCCTCTACTATCACATAACATCCCGGAAATACTTCAAAGTCACTGACTTCTTCTTCCGTATTATCGTAGTCATCACCAAAATTGTACTGCACCCAGATATTATTTTTGCTGTCTGTCAGCTCTACCTGACCACTTCCACTTTTGCAGGTCAGTGTATAGGTCCCCTGCGGAAGATGTACACCGCCTTTATAAATTCCGGCTGTCAGGTCTGCTTCATAAAGTTCTCCTTCATCCGGCATCACTTCCTGCACATCGCTGTACGGATCATCCTCGGTGTAACTGTCACTGTCATCATATGTATAGTCTTCAAAATAATTCTGAACCTCATGAATGATCGTTCCACCAAGCTCGCCTGCAAGTGTGGCAATGATCACAAAACCGGCCAGAAACTTTCCAAACTTCTTTTTCTTTTTTACCGAACGGCTGCTTTGTTGCATTGAAGATGATGTATAACTGTAACTCTGGTTTCCTGTCTGGCTGTAGCTTGTGCCTGCGGTATTGTAGCTCGCATTTGCTGCAGAATATCCATTTCCCGCCGGATTTACTTTTCCTGCTGCCGCATTCTTTGACGCCTTTTTTGCAGCTGCTTTCTTTGCATTTTTATCTGCATTCTTCGCCTTACGCACATTTTCCCGAGTCATGGTCTTTCCTTCATACGGCTTTTCCGCTTCCGTATGTATATGTGTCAGCGATTCTTCATGACCGGAATTTCCAAGTGTCACATACTGATCGTCATTCTTTGAATTGTCAAGCCCACACTCTGTGCAGATATTTCCGTTTAATTTTCCTCCACATAAGGAACATCTTCGTCTCATTTTGACCTCCCCCGCTGCCTCTTGTCAGCTTCCTTTTTTACCTGCCAGCCAGGGAGCTTCGTCTCTACGGAGTAAGTCTGCTTAAATCTCTCGGGAAGAGGGTTGTCTCACGGACGTTATCTTCACCAAGAAGCTGCATTGTCAGACGTTCCATTCCGATTCCAAGACCTCCATGCGGCGGCATACCATGTTTGAATGTATCCAGATAGGTCTCCAGTCCTTCTTCCGTCATTCCCCGCTTTGCAAGCTTTTCCATCAGCATGTCGTAGTCATGGATTCTCTGTCCTCCGGTCGTGATCTCAAGTCCACGGAACAAAAGGTCAAAGCTGAGTGTGAATTTCTCATCCTGTGGATCGTCCATTGCATAGAACGGACGCTTCTTTGACGGATAGTAGGTTACAAATACAAAATCAGAACCCCATTCTTCTTTTGCATACTGTCCGATCAAATGCTCCTCCTCCGGTTCCAGGTCATATGGGTTGCGGATCTTACGATCGTATTTTTCTGAAACCTTCTGCTTTGCCTCATCAAAACGAATTGCCGGAATTTTAGAGACATCCGGAAGTGTCACGTCCAGGATTTTAAGTTCCTTCGCATAATCCTTTTTCAGAAGCTCCATCGTATACTGAAGGAAGCCCGTTTCCATCGCCATGATATCTTCAAAGCTGTCGATATAACCCATTTCAAAATCCAGACTGGTATATTCGTTCAGATGACGCTTGGTGTTGTGTTTTTCTGCTCTGAATACCGGTCCTGTCTCAAATACTCTGTCAAAAACACCAACCATCATCTGTTTGTACAGCTGTGGACTCTGTTCCAGCACTGCCGGACGATGGAAATAATCCAGTCGGAAGAGGTTAGATCCTCCTTCTGCTCCTTTTGCTCCGATCTTCGGGGTATGAATTTCTGTAAAACCTTCTTTATACAGGAACTCTCTGAATCCTCTTACGATTCCTTCCTGAATTTTAAACTTCGCTCTTTCCCTTACGTTCCGAAGAGAAATGGAACGATAGTTCAGCTTCGCTTCCAGGGAAGTATTCAGTTTCCACTTTGAAACAGCAAGTGGAAGGCTGTCTTTTGGCATACTGAGTACTTTTATCTCACTCAGACGGATTTCAATTCCGTTCGGTGCCTTCTCTGATTCGGTCAGTTTTCCTGTTACTTCTACTGTAGCGGCTTCTCTTAAATCTTTCAAGTCAAATTTTGTAACGCCTTCTTCGTATACACACTGGACCAGACCTTCCCGTTTTCTCAGAATCACGAAAGCAACTGTTCCCATGTCACGAATTGTATGAACGGCTCCATTTACCTTCACTTCTTCTCCAAGTCTTCCCTCTTCCAGTAATCCACTAAGCTCCAGCGTTTCTTTTTCTTTTACACCTGTCATAAATTCCATGTCACAATCCTCCTAAAATATGTTTTGCTTTTGTCAACCTCGTATTCCGGATTGGTTTTGATATGCATAAAAAAAAGCCCCGGAATACTTTTTCGTATTCCGGGACGGATAATCTGATGATCCGCGGTACCACCCGCATTGAATCCTTTGGGATTCCTCTCTTACATGCGTAACGTGCATGAACCGTATTACCCTACTAAAGCACCTGTGCTTTCCATTCAGATAATCTGCTCCAGAGTGTTCCCTTCGCCTCATTCCTCAAACAGCGCTCTCAGTCGGTGACGCCGTATTCCTGTCAAGTTCCAGAAGCAAGAGTCTCTTTCATCGCTTTGCTTTACTAAATTATTTTTAGATATTAGCACACGTTCTTTACTTTTTCAAGTATTTTCTTCTATTTTTTAATTTTTTCTCGTTAATTGTCAGCTTTTTTGCTTTTAAATCATCAATTCACTTTGTTTCTTTTTGTTTTTTGATTATTTCGTATGTTTATCCACGTATTTATTCTCTGTTTTGGAATAAACAATTTTCTGTTCTTTGTATAAACTGTAATATCCTGAAAGCAGATAACTTACCGCAACAACAATACAGTAAAATGGCATTCCATTAAAGCCAAACAACTCTGATGCAATCAGAAGTGAAGCAATCGGACTGTTTGTTACTGCACAAAAGACACCGACCATCCCGCATGCTGCACAGATATCTGTTGGTGCGACAAGGATCGTAGACATGAAAGATCCTAGCGTCGCCCCGATAAACAGGGACGGTACGATCTCCCCGCCTTTAAATCCTGCGCAGAGTGTAAGTGCAGTAAACAGCATTTTCAGAAGAAACATCTGGGGTTCTACCGCCTCTTTAAAGCTTGCAGAGATCACGCCCGTTCCTAGTCCCAGATATGCATCCGTTCCGAGCAGGAAATATAAGATGATCACACCTGCTGCCCCTGCAACCACACGCACATACGGATTCGGAAACCATTTCTTCAGATAATGTTCCCCATTATGCAGCACAATACAGAACAGTGCTCCGGCAAGCGCACACGCAATTGCCAGAATGATCGCTTTGATCGAATCCACACTGTAAAAATTTGGAACCGATTCTACCAAATACGGCGGAGTAACGGTCCTCACTTTCAGAAGCAGCGCAATCCCCTGTGCGGCAAATGCAGAAAATACACATGGCACCAGCGCGGCATAATACATCACACCAACACTGATCACTTCCATTGGAAATACAACCGCCGCCATCGGTGTCCCGAAAAGTGCTGAAAATGCGGCACTCATACTTGCCAGAATGATGATCTTCTTGTCACTCTCATTCAAATGCAGATATTTCGCACATACATTTCCTACACTTGCTCCAAACTGAAGTGCTGCACCCTCTCGTCCGGAAGATCCTCCAAACAGATGTGTGATCGCTGTCGATATCAGAATCAGTGGTGTCACCCATCCCGGAACCTCTTCCTCATCCGACCGGACTACTGTCAGAACCAGGTTCGTTCCGGAGTTCTTCTCCTGCCCGGTAATTTTGTACAGCCAGACGATCAAAAGACCTCCTAGCGGTAGTCCAAGAATGATCATCGGATTTGCCTGTCTAAACGAAGTCACCCATACAATCGCATAGGAAAATCCGCTGGCGATCAGTCCGATGAGACTTCCGATCACCCCGGACAAAACGATCCATTTGAACAATGAACCATACAGATTTTTCCATGCTTCTTTCATTTCTTTTAATTTTTCATTCATCCTTTGTTCCTCGTACTCTTATTTTCTTAAAAAAAGAATGTACCTTGGCACATTCTCGCGCCGAGCGCGTTGCTGAGCGCCAGTGGCGCTCGTTAAGCAACGACCGAAGCAGAGCGTAGACCGCTTGCGACATCCTTCATCTTCGCGCGAGTGCACATCTCCGGCACACGGTGCCTTTTATTTAACAGGAAGTTCCTTCAGAATTTCCTGTTAAATAAAAAATGCTGTATACACATCCTCATTTCACTTTTTATTATAGAAAATTTTTCTTTTTTTGACAATTCCAACTGACAAAGATTATTTCTCTTTTTCTAGCTGCATATGATAATCCCGGATCATATCTGCAAGCGTAACTGTCTTCAGGCTGTCTTCCAATGCAGATTCAAATTTAGAATAGGAGTTTTGCAAAACCGCCCGGATGTTACGTCCAACTGGACACAATTTAGAAGCTTTGGTATGTACGTGAAATATATTTTTACAGAACTGCGGTTTCACGGCATTGCAGATTCTGTATACTGTAATTTCTTCCGGCGGCATATTTAAAGTCGTTCCACCGGTACCGTTTTTCACATTAAGGATTCCAGCTTTTTTTAAAGCACTCATGATACTGCGTATCGCTACCGGATTCGTTCCCGTTGATAAAGCAATCTTTTCACTTGTGATCTTATCCGTCTCTCCAAATTCGCTGACCAGTATCAGACAATGAATTGCAAGCGATGCCCTTATTGATAACTGCATACTCTGACTTCCTCCTTTGATTTCATTTTAGCTTATCATATTTTTCTATAGGTGTAAATATTGACATTACATCTATGAAATGATAGTCTTGTTGTAAATTCAAAAATTACACCAAAGGAGTAAAAAAATGAAAACATATCCAGTTGTAGAAATTACATTTAGTCCTACCGGAGGGACCAAAAAAGTTGCAGACCAGATCAGCTGCTATCTGGGAAATATTACAAATACCGTGAATCTTATCCGGCACGATGTCAGCTTTTCAGATGTAACAGTCCCTTCTGATTCACTTGCTGTCATCGCAGCTCCTGTATTCGAAGGCGTTATTCCTGATATCGCCATTGAAAGGATGAAAGAGATACAAGGGAACCATGCAAATTGTGTAGTTATTGCCGTATATGGAAATCGCGCATATGACGATGGTCTGATCCAGTTAAAAGATACCGCCGAGTTATGCGGTTTCAATGTTATCGCCTCCGTTGCAGCTGTTGCAGAACATTCTATCATGCGCCAATTCGGCAGTGGACGACCAGACGAAGAAGATAGCAAAGAGTTAAAGAAATTTGCAGAAGAAATACTCGAAAAACTTTCCTCTGAAAAAGAATTGTCTACTGATTATTTCGTGCCTGGCAGTCATGAGTATAAACACCTTGGCAACCTGAATGTTGTTCCAAAAGCAAGTGCTTCCTGCACTGGCTGTGGAAAATGTGCCGATGCCTGCCCAACAGGTGCAATCAATAAAAATAATATCCGAACCGGCGATAGCAGCAAATGTATCAGTTGTATGGGATGTATCGCCGCCTGTCCAAAAGGTATCCGGAAGCTAAACCCTGTCTTTTTGGCTGCCGCATCTCTGAAAATGAAAAATCTGTTATCCGGACGAAAACCAAATGAGATTTTCTTATAATCCTCAGCAGACATTTCCTTCTCTCTGTTGATTGAAATTTTTATGCGAAACTGGTATTCTATAAGAAAAGAAAATCGATCGTTTTCATGATCGAAGGAGGTTAATATATGTCCGAAATTTTAGCTTTCGCAGAATCTGCCAGTTCTGATCCAAAGCTTTCTGCAGAACCAGTTTCCGGATCCGGAGACATCCATACGTCCACTGATGTACCACCACAGGAAGCTCCAGCTCCGGAACCAAGCTCCTCTGAAACAATTTCAAAAGATGACTCCGGTCAAATTGCTCATGAATCCGCTTCTGAGGCAGAAACCATTTCATCGGAAGAAAAAAAGAATACTTACACGGATTTTTCATCGGATGATTTCAAATCTCCTGACGATTCCGAAAAAGATCCGTTTACCGGAGAAAAGAAAAATTCCCACCACCACATTTTCCATACAGCAAAGGAACTGAACTATCTGCGTGAAAAATACATTCTGGAAAAAATTCCGGATGACCAGCTTCTCGAATATCTGAAGCTTGAAGAAAAGCGCCACGAACTCCAGGTACAGGAACGCAACATCCGCGAAAAGCGGATCATGAATGCCTTTATGCTGACAGTAATCCTTGCTGCAATTGTGGCTGTAGTATACAGTCTGCATGAGAATCCTACAGTACTCATCAGTATTCTGTATATCGGTGGAATCCTTGCAGGAATTCATGTCTGGAACAAGAAAAAATGAAATGTAACTGTTCAGAGCCAAGCAAAATTTCATAAAACAGGTGTAAAATGCTTGCATTTTTAAGACTGTT
>NZ_JAQCSY010000013.1:99131-102317 GCF_027686195.1 Coprococcus sp. AF102-57
TGAAATTTTATACACTAAAATAACCGGGCAGATTCATCACTAATCTGTCCGGTTATTATATTACATTTTTCTCTTTACTCTGTGGCTGTCTGCTTAATCCGCGCCAACCCTTTTCCCACTGCCGGACAAAATGTCAAGCAGAGGTTATTCTCTTCTGTCTCTCAACAGGGTATTTTATATTGCTTTTCCGCTTCCTTTTCTATGCATTCTGCATAAATTCCTGGATTTCTTCTCTGGTCGGCATTACCCGAAGCGCTCCTTTTTTTGTGGTGATCAGGGAAGCTGCCGCATTTGCAAATGTGAGAAGCTCTTTTAAATCCTCTTCCGTCAGATCTTCCATTCCATGCTCCAGAATATAATCCAGCGAATTGGCACAGAATGTATCCCCTGCACCGGTAGTCTCGATCGTATGCTCCTGTACAAATCCCGGAACTTCTACCCTGAGGTCTTTGTAATATGCACGGCTTCCGTCTTTTCCAAGAGTAATGAGAACCAGCGGGATCTGATATTTCTCGCGGATCAGTCTTGCTCCTTCATCATAATCTGTTGTTCCAAAAAGAAATTCCACTTCATTATCTGAAATCTTCAGAATATCACACTTTGAAAGACCATATTCGATCTCAGCCTTTGCATCATCCAATGATTTCCAGAGCGGTGGGCGAAGGTTCGGGTCAAAACTTACGATACATCCTGCTTCTTTTGCCACGTCAATTGCATATCTTGTTGCTTCTCTTACACCTTCATGGGTAGAGGAAAGGGTTCCAAAGTGAAAAATCTTTGCCGAACGGATCAGCTCTTCATCCACTTCTTCTTTTTTCAGCATCATATCTGCTCCCGGATTCCGGTAAAAAGAAAAATCTCTGTCACCGTCCGGATAGGTATGTACAAATGCAAGTGTCGTATGTACCTCTTCGTCCATTACCAGATTCCGTGTATCGATTCCAACTTCTTCAATCGCTCTCTTCAGCTGCTCACCAAACATATCTTTTCCAACTTTTCCGATAAATGCGGTCTTTTTTCCAAGCTTTTCAAGCATGGCAAGTACATTACACGGTGCACCTCCCGGATTGGCTTCCAGAAGTGGATTCCCCTGTGCGCTCGTTCCATTTTCTGTAAAATCAATCAGCAGTTCACCTAACGCGGTTACATCATAGATCTTTTCCATATTCGATTCCTCTCCTTATAATCTTATAAGCAAATTATACCTTGTCCCTCCAGTACATGCAATAAGATTATGTAATCGATATCATGTTTTTTCAGTTTTCTTTCGCTTAAATCAGGTTCAATTTTTTCAGAACGTTGTAGATGGTTCCTTCTTTGAATGGGTCGCTTAAGTTTCCGATTCTGAGGAGTTCGTGGTAGCCTTTGCTTCCGCCCTGGCGGCAGAGGGCGTAGTAATCTTTCCATGCACTTTCCAGGTCTTCCTGCATTTTTCCGTAGTATTCGAGGGCTCCTACACGGGATACGGCGTAATCAATATAATAGAACGGGCACATGAATAGGTGCTGTTTCTGCATCCAGAATCCGCCCTGTCCCAGGAATTCATTGCCGTCATAATCTCTCCATGGGAGATAGATTTTTTCCAGTTCGTGCCATACTTTTCTTCTTTCCATTGCATCGGTCAGATTTTCAGCGTATACACGGTGCTGGAATTCATCTACGCATGCCATGTATGGCATTGCTTCCAGCGAATCCCACAGGTATGCTTTTTTCTGTTTTTCTGCATTTTCTCCGAAGAACAGATGCATCCATGGCAATGTGAAATATTCCATTGCCATCGAATGGATCTCGCTGATCTCTGCGGTACTGAATGTCTGCGATAATACCGGAATATTGCGTGACGCTGTGTATGCCTCAAAGGCATGTCCTGCTTCGTGGGTAAGGACATTGACATCTGCATTGGTTCCATTAAAGTTTGCAAAAATGAACGGTGCCTTATATTCTTCCATAAAGTCACAGTAGCCGCCCTGCTGTTTTCCCTGTCTTCCTTCCAGATCAAACAGACGGTATTCCATCATAAAATCAAAGAATTCACCTGTCTCTTGGGAAAGTTCATGATACATGGTTCTCGCCTTTTCCAGAAGTTCTTCTTCCGTTCCCTCCGGAACTGCATTTCCATCCGGATAGGTAAGACTTTCGTCATAATATTTTAATTCTTCGATACCGAGTCTTTCTTTCTGTTCCTCATAAAGTTTCTGACAAAGCGGTACGATATGCTCCCGGATCTGCTTACGGAATATTGCCACATCCTCCGGCGTATATTCAAATCTTTCCATCTTCTGATACATCATCTCGGCATATCCATTAAATCCAAGGTTCTTTGCCATCTGCTGACGGATTCCGATCAGTTCCGTATAAAGGGAATCCAGTTCATCCGAAATCGCTTTATACAACTCTGCCCACTTTTCAAATGCTTCTTTACGGATGCTTCTGTCGGTATCCTCCATCATCTTTAACAGACCATAGAATCCAAGCTGTTCTCCGTGAAAATCTGTAACCGGTGCCGCTGCAACCTGGAAATACTTCTGAACCAGCTTGTTCTCCTGGATCTGCAGATCGGCATTACACGGATCGGTAAGCCGGACTTTGTTCTCTGCCTGTCTGGAATAAACTTCTCCGAACTCTTTTTCAAGCTCTGTTCTGTAAGAAGACTTCAGATAACTCTCATAGAACTTTTTCATTTCGACATCAATCTGTGGCTCGATCTCGAAAATATATTCCATCTCTTTTCGATAGAATTCATCATTGGTATCCTGGCTGTTGCGGATACTTGCCATGACGCGTGTCGTATTAAAGTGGCTGTTTGCATTCAGGATTGCGACAAATGCCTGATGCGCGCCTTCAAAATCTGCAGCCTCGTTAAAGTTCTTTGTTTCTTTCTGGATGGTCCGGATATACGCTTCCCCATCTGGACGTACATATTTCATCTCTGAAAATTTTTCCATCATCTTTTCCTTCTTTCCAATCTTTTTCCTCTGCCTGTCAGAATCATATTCTTTTCCCCAAAAGCAGCTCTATCCCGATTTTATCACAACTCTTCCTGTGATTCCATCACCTTTTCGTACAATGTTACGAAAGAATAAAAATCTCTTCTGACACAGCCGGATTCTTCAATCCACATCTGCATCAAAAGAGATTCTTATCTTCAGACATACAAAAATCGGAGTGACAGGATTTGAACCTGCG
>NZ_JAQCSY010000014.1:0-17421 GCF_027686195.1 Coprococcus sp. AF102-57
AAAACCGGAATTTAGTTTTTCATTTAAGTAATTCTTGATTGCCTCTGTTTTAACTGTAAAAAACACTTGCATAGGCGAACGTATGTTTGTATAATAGAAATATGAATACAGAAATGACAAATGAGCATTATACAATACAGGAAAAATTACATATTCTTGCTGATGCTGCAAAGTATGATGTCGCATGTACATCAAGCGGCTCAAGCCGCCGGGGACAGAAAGGAGAACTCGGTAATGCCGTTTCATGTGGAATTTGTCACAGCTTTGCGGCAGACGGAAGATGTATTTCTTTACTTAAGATCTTAATGACCAATCATTGTGTCTACGATTGCAAATACTGCATTAACCGTGCGAGCAATGATGTAAAAAGAGCTACATTTACTCCGGAAGAGATCTGTAATCTTACAGTCGAATTTTATAAACGGAATTATATAGAAGGACTTTTCCTAAGTTCCGGTATTTTGAAAAATCCAACCTATACGATGGAAAAGATATGCGAGACATTGTTACTTCTCCGCACCAAATATCATTTTAATGGATACATTCATGTGAAGACGATTCCGGGGGCTTCGGATGAATTACTTGCAGCTGCCGGTTATCTGGCAGACCGTGTCAGCGTGAATCTGGAACTGCCAACTTCTGAGGGACTTCGTAAGCTGGCACCGAACAAGACTATGCAGACAATCCTAAGTCCGATGGGAAAGGTGCAGAATACCATTGCCGCACATCGCATGGCAATCGGAAAATCATCATATATGGAAAGAAGTCGTGGAAATCAGTTCCTGTATAACGGAATTTTTTCTGATACTTCCAAACAACAGTTCCAAAGGAAACTGGATAGCAGGGCAGCGCTGCAAAAAGCAGCAGATGTATCCTCAATTACTGCACAGTCAAATCCTGCTCTATTGGATTCTTCCTTCACCTGGAATCAGGCATATCAACTTGCACCACATGATATGTCCAGATTAAAACGCAGCTTTGCACCGGCAGGACAAAGCACCCAGATGATCATCGGAGCGACAGGTGAAAGCGATTATACCTTATTACAAACCACGCAGCAGCTTTATCAGGGATTTGATCTGAAACGTGTCTTTTATTCGGCATATATCCCGCTGAATGAAGATTCTGTTCTGCCTAAGATCGGAACTCCACCGCCGCTTTTGCGTGAACACAGGCTTTATCAGGCAGACTGGCTGCTCCGGTTTTACGGATTTCAGGCAGATGAACTTTTAACCATAGAGAAACCGAATTTTAACGAACTTCTGGATCCGAAGTGTGATTGGGCATTACGCCATCTGGAATTATTTCCCGTTGAAGTAGAAACGGCAAGCTATGCAGAACTCCTCCGCGTACCCGGAGTCGGACCGAAATCAGCCAGCCGTATTGTAAATGCACGAAGATATGGCAGAATGGATTTCACAAGTCTGAAGAAAATGGGAGTTGTGCTGAAAAGAGCGCACTATTTCATCACCTGTGGCGGAAAACAGATGTATCACACACCACTTGAAGAGACTTATATCACAAGACAGCTGGTCAGCGTAGACCGGAAGGAATCCTGGGAAATGGCTCATGCAAATGAAGGATTTTCACAGATGACACTTGCTGATTTCGGAATTGGATAGTTACATCATTAGGGCAGAAAATACTTATAGCAATATGAGAAAGCAGGAAATTTATGAAGATATATACTTGCAAGGACCGGTTAGAAGACATCATGACATGCATCTATGATGCATGGGCAGATGCTTTGCTAATCGGTCATGATCAGATACAGTTGAAAAAAGAACCGATTTTCCAGACAACATTATTGGACGAATATATCCATGTAGATGGGGACAGCTTCAAAGCAGAAAAAGTCACCCGGTCTATCCGCAGAGATATTTCTTCCAGAGCATATCTGTATGTGTATTACGCATCCCTTTCAGCAGAAGAAGACGCACTGCAGACAATCTATAATTTTTTACGAGTTGGATTTGCCATGGGAGCGGGTGTACTCGAAAATTATACCAATCCACATGTAATGCGGATAATAGAACTGTACCGTAGTGTCGGAAATGAAAGCCATCATTTCCGTGAATTCGCCCGGTTTCAAAGTCTCGACGGGCGTGTGTATGTCAGCCATCTAGAACCCAAAAGTGATGTGATCATGCTGGTTGGAAGACATTTCGCAGACCGTATGCCGTCTGAATACTGGATGATCGTTGACGATAACCGGAAGACCGTCTGTGTCCATCTAAAAGACGGAGAAAATTATCTTCGTTATCTGACGGACGGAGAGTTTGAGGCACTTCGGAAAACAGAAGAGTACGAAGATGAATACACTGGGATGTGGAAGACATTTTTCCATACGATCGGGATCAAAGAGCGGGAGAATTATGTCTGTCAGAGGAATCTTTTTCCGATCTGGAAGAGAAAGCATGCTGTGGAATTTAAAGAATAATCGCAGAAATTAAAAAGCAGCAAAGAATAACTCCGGTTAAAAATCATGAACAGGAAACTCTTTTTTTGCTTTTAGGCGTAAAAACGGTAATGTTTTTCTTGTACAT
Organism: Coprococcus sp. AF102-57; assembly: GCF_027686195.1. Classification (NCBI taxonomy): domain Bacteria; kingdom Bacillati; phylum Bacillota; class Clostridia; order Lachnospirales; family Lachnospiraceae; genus Coprococcus; species Coprococcus sp. AF102-57. Next base: position 2,547 of record NZ_JAQCSY010000014.1, read on the forward strand.
AGTCGAGCATTAGAGTATAATAAACTCAGTTTTTTTCATATGTTTAAAAGCTATAATAAGAAAAACGGCAAAACAGATGAAAGTCTGCGACGCAAAGCTATAGGGTCTGTAAAATGGTAGCCAGTTGCCAAGTTAAAGATGCATTGTCTGCAATGACAATGCTCTTTTTCGGTTTGGTTGTTCTGGTGAATATAGGCATTCGTGCAGATAGCAGTCAAAGGGATTTGACAAGGTCAAGAGCTGAATTAAACGCAGTAACGTATGCAGATCATATGAAGGCTGATATCGTGAGAGGAATTGATATTACAAATTTGGCAAAACCTCTGGATATTGAAAAGATGAAAAATACTATCAAAGATATTTGTCCCTAATATAGGGAGAAAGTAAATGAATAGCATAGTTATTAAAATGAATATTATTTGAGATTCGGGATAAATGGTGAAATGCAGACAAACAAGAAAAATAAAAATATAATAGGTATTATACAGAGTTTCCTTATATTGATATTAGTGGTTCTTATTATTTTTATGATGATTCAGATTAGCAGGCTGCAGGGGACAGCACGCGTAATAAATTATGCAGGTCTGGTACGTGGAGCTACACAGCGCGAAGTAAAATTAGAAATTACAGGAAACCAAAATGATGAATTAATTAAATATTTGGATGACATTCTTCTTGGATTGAGATATCAGGATGGACATTATAATCTGGTAAAACTCAATGACGAAGAATATCAGGGGAAATTGAAAATCCAGAGTGATTACTGGGATAAATTGAAAACAGAAATTGAAGCAGTAAGAAACAAGGGATACGAAAATACAGACATTGTTAATATGAGTGAAATATATTTTACGATGGCAGATGAAACTGTCTCTGCCGCAGAAAGCTATTCAGAAAGGATCGCTATAAAGATTCGTACTATAGAGCTTTTGTCGGCACTTGATATGTTGATTCTGGTGATATTGGTTATTATGCAGACTCTAAAGGCAATGCAGATGGCAATGCAAAACAGATTGCTGGAACAGAAAGCATTCGTAGATGCCCATACTGGGCTGCCAAATAAAAATGCCTGTAATGAGCTTCTTAATAAAAAAGATATAATTACAGGTTCTACAGCATGCATAATGTTTGATTTAAATAATCTAAAAACTGTAAATGATACAATGGGACATTCCGCAGGAGATCAGTTAATATTGAATTTCTCAAAGTTTTTGCGAAGTGTTATTCCAGAAAAGGATTTTGTTGGAAGATATGGCGGAGATGAGTTTATAGCAGTCATTTATCATACAAATGAGGCGGAAATTAAGGAAATATTAAAAGGTTTGTACAGAGAAAAAGATAGATTAAATAGTTATGAAAATCAAATACCAATCGACTATGCATGCGGATGGGCATTATCCTCCGATAATATGTCGTGTACAATGCAGATGTTATTGGATGATGCAGATGCTAATATGTATAAAAATAAACAGTTATGCAAGAAATATAATTAGCATTCTTAAGGAAAGTGATTAAAAAACTATCGATAGGAAGTGCCTTTTTTAATTTATAGGATTTCTAAAGACCACAAGAATAAAGGAAATAGAAAATATGAATAAAAGACAAAAAATACTGATTGCCGATGATGCAAAGTTTAACAGGGATATATTGAAAGAATTTCTTGGAGAAACTTATGATTATCTGGAAGCTGAAAATGGAAATCAGGTAATCCAGATGATAGGAGAAAATATTGGAATTGATCTGATGCTTTTAGATATCAATATGCCACAGATGAATGGTTTTGAAGTCTTGGAAATAATGAAAAGAAGCCAGTGTATTGATGAAACTCCAGTTATTATGATCTCTGCTGAAGAATCTGTTGATGTTATGCGTAAAGCATATGAAATGGGAATTACAGATTATATTACACGACCTTTTGATTCTGTTATTGTAAAGAAAAGAGTCCAGAATACCCTAGAACTTTATGCGAACCAAAAGCGTCTGATCAATGTGGTTGTTGATCAGGTTTATGAAAAAGAAGAAAACAATGATATTATGCTCAGAATTCTGAGCAATGTATTAGGGTCACGCAACAGTGAGAGCAGCGAACATATTTTACATATCCGTACTGCGACGAAAATGATGCTGAGACAACTGTTAAAAACAACGGATGCTTATCATCTGACGGAGACCGATATTGCTATAATCACAACCGCTTCTTCGCTTCATGATATTGGTAAAATACGCATTCCGGAAGAAATACTGAATAAACCCGGAATACTGACCGATGAAGAATTTAAAATTATGAAAACTCATAGTGAGATTGGAGCATCCATGATCTGGGATATGCATTTTTTACAAGATCATCCACTGGTACATACCGCATGGGAAATCTGCAGATGGCATCATGAAAGATGGGATGGAAAGGGTTACCCGGATGGTCTGAAAGGTGAAGAAATACCAATTTCTGCACAGGTGGTGTCTATTGTGGATGTTTATGATGCTCTTACCAGTGAACGATGTTATAAGAAAGCATTTGAGCATGATACCGCAATCAAGATGATTCTGGACGGGCAATGCGGGCAGTTCAATCCGGTTCTTCTTAAGTGCCTGAAAGAACTAAGCCTTCAGTTTTCCAAGATGTATACGAATGAAACGAATGATAATAAACAGTATTATGAAGCACAGAGGCTCTCTGACGAAATACTAAAGGAAAAGTCTTTACCCCGTAAAAATTATTCGCAGCATGTCATTAAGCTCATGCAGGAAAAGATAGAGTTTTTTAAAATGGACAGTGGCAAAATTTCCATTGAGTATAATGCAATTTCAGGTCGGCTGATTATAATTAACGGAAACCGGCAGATACTGTGTCAGAGAGATGATCCGAAATTTGATATATTCAAACTGTTCGAAGTAAGCAGTGAAGATATTCAACATATCAGAGCGTTACTGGACCAAACATCAATACAGAATACAGAAATCTCATTGCAGTTAATGGCAAAGGTGGAAAATAAAAGGCAGATGTTTGATCTGAAACTGCATACCTTATGGTCTTCTTTAAAGAAAGATGGATATATAGGAATTGTCGGATATCTCTCTTGATTGGTGATATTATTTTTGGATATATCGAAATAAGAAAAAGGATAATGTAATTACTCTGTTAGTAAATTGACACAAGTTGGCTGTAGAGTATAATTATAGTAAAAGTACAGCAGAAGCTGTCGCAAAGATATTTATAAAAATGTTGCGGGGGTATTGAACATTAATGAATGTAAAATTAAAATCTGGAAGCAAGCAAGCGACTGTAGCCTGGAGGGTGGGAGAAAGATGAAGAAGTGCAAATTAGTACAGAATATAATGAATTTCAAATTTTGTTACATTATATTTTGCACAATTATATGTTTTATTGTTTTATCCGTTCCTATATTTGCCAAAGAAAACTCTGACAATGTTATCCGGGTAGGATCTTTTGAGGAAACTTATAATGTAGTCAATGAAAAGGGAGAAAGAAGCGGATATGGTTATGAGTATCTTCAAGATATTGCAGGTTATGCAGGTTGGACATATAAATACATAACAAGTGATTGGAAAAACTGCTTTACACAGTTGGAAAATGGAGAGATTGACATTCTTGGTGGTATTTCCTATACAGACGAACGTGCTGAAAAAATGCTTTTTTCCGATATGCCTATGGGGGAAGAGAAATATTACATCTATACGGATGCATCCAATATGGATCTTACAGCAGGAAATTTGGATTCTTTTGAGGGAAAAAATATTGGTGTGTTTAAAGATAATATAACGGAGGATGTGCTTAACGAATGGGAGTTAAAGTATGGTCTGCATACGCAGCATGTCAATGTTTCTAATACCGCAGAAGTTATGGACAAACTGTCGAAACATGAAATTGACTGCTTCGTTTCGGTAGAAGAATCCCGTTGGGAAGAATCGGATATTTCACCGCTTACAAGTATTGGAGAGACAGAAATCTATTTCGCTATAAATCCAGAACGTCCGGATATCAAAGAAGCACTGGATAGTGCTATGCGCAGAATCAAGGATGACAACCCATTTTACACAGATGATCTCTACAGGCGTTATCTTTCTGCACAGAGCAGCTCGTTTCTTTCAAAAGAAGAAAGTGAGTGGATCGGGCAGCATGGTGCAATCCGGATAGGGTATCTGAATCAGGATGGAGGTATCAGCAGTGTAGATCCATCAACAGGTAAACTGACAGGTATTATTACAGATTATGTGGATCTTGCAGAAAATTGTCTGCAAGGTCAGACTCTGGAATTTGAATTAAATGGATATGAGACAAGAAGTGAACTGTTTCAGGCATTGCAGGATGGAAAAATAGACCTGATTTTTCATGCAAACCAGAATCCATACTTTGCAGAAACAAATGGATTTGCTTTGTCGGATACGCTGTTGACTCTCAATATGGCAGCAATTACGGCAAAGGATTCTTTTGATGAAAATAAAGAGAATACAGTTGCCGTTGAAAAAGATGATTTTGCATTGAAAGCATATCTTTCATACAATTATCCGCAATGGAAGGTTGTGGAATATGAAACATCAGATGCAGCAGTAAAAGCAATGCAGAAAGGGGAGACGGATTGTATTGTAAGCAATTCAGGTACTGTTTCAGACTATTTGAAAAATAATAAGCTTCATAGTGTTTTCCTGACAAAAGAAGCTGATGTTCCATTTGCTATTCAGCAGGGAGAACCGGTTCTTTTGTCCATTCTGAATAAAACACTGACATCTATGCCTACAACTCAATTTTCAGGTGCAGTAGTTTCGTATAATGCTTCTTCACGAAAAGTTACAGCGAAGGATTTTATTCAGGACAATTTACTGGCTGTCTCACTCATAGTTGGAATCTCTATTTTTGTTGTTCTGTGTATAATTCTTGATTCTTTGAAAAAATCAAAACGTGCGGAAGAAAAATCCAAGAAGTCTGCTGAGCAGGCATTGAAGCTGAATCAGGAGCTTGAAGAAAAACGGCAGGAATTACAAAATGCACTTGTAGAAGCACAGAGTGCCAATAAGGCTAAGACTTCCTTTTTAAATAACATGTCTCATGACATCAGGACACCGATCAATGGCATTATGGGCATGCTTACAATTCTTGAAAAAAGCGGAAATGATGGTGAGCGGGCAAAAGATTGCCTGAATAAAATAAATGAGTCTTCGAAACTGCTATTATCATTGGTAAATGATGTTTTGGATATGGCAAAGTTAGAATCGGATACCGTGGTTTTTAGTGATGAATCCATCAATCTGGATCAGGTATGTCAGGAAATCACGGAGTCACTATCTTTTCAGGCAGAAGAAAAAGGACTTCATGTTATGGGAGAACATGATGATTACAGTGGTATATATGTTTGGAGCAATGCAGTTCATCTGAAAAAAGTATTGATGAATCTGTTTACAAACAGTATGAAGTACAATAAGGTGAATGGTTCTATTTACATGAGTATGAGAACGATTGAAAGATCAGAAGATCACATGACATGTGAATTTAAAATAAAAGATAATGGAATTGGAATGTCAGAAGAATTTATAAAAAATGAATTGTTTACTCCATTTGTACAGGCAGATAATTCCCCACGTTCTGATTATAATGGGACAGGTCTGGGAATGCCTATTGTGAAACAACTTGTAGAAAAGATGGGCGGAACCATAACAGTTGAAAGCAAGCTTGGTGAAGGAAGCTGTTTTACTGTAATACTTCCATTTAAAATTGATACGAATGCACGACCGGAAGAAAAAGAAGATTTCAATGCAGATCTATCAGGTGTCCGGATATTATTGGCTGAAGATAATGAGCTGAATGCGGAAATAGCAGAATTTATGCTGATGGAAAATGGGGCTGAAGTAGAAACAGTGAAAAATGGGTTAGAAGCTGTTCAGCACTTTGAAGCCTGCGAATCAGGAACATACGATGTTATTTTAATGGATGTCATGATGCCGGTGATGGATGGGCTTACTGCCACAAAAACAATAAGATCCCTGGAACGGCAGGATGCAAAAACAATCCCTATCATTGCTATGACTGCAAATGCGTTTAGGGAAGATGCAGAAAAGTGTATGGAAGCAGGAATGAATGCACATTTGTCAAAGCCGATTGTGATTGAGGAAGTTATAAAAACGATTTTAAGGTATGTTCATAATGATTAGCAGGGTTCATGAATTAGTGGAATACAATTGACAGGAGGGCTAAAAGATGACAATGCAGGCTGGCATACGCAAAATACACAGATTTTCTATCCAACATTATTGACGTGTAAAAATTTTTATGGTATTTTTATTTCTAAAAAAAGAGATTATTTTAAAGGCAAACCTGTTGAAAGGCAGGAGCGCAAAGCCAGAAGGGACTAAAGTCAGAAAGCTTGACCATGTCAGCCGGTTGCCACTGTTTCCATATCATCATAATATATGGAAAAGATGTTTGAACAGAAGAGATTCCGATACCTTTTATACTATATAGATGTGTCATTTTAGAGAAATATAGTAGGGACACTGGCAGATTTTAGCAAGTGTCCTTTTTGCATGCAAAAATGGGTAACAAAACTGGCAGGGACAGGTTTTCTGTATACAGATAAAAGCAAGATGAAGAAGGCATAAGACGGAGAAAGGATTTTTATAAAATGAAAAATTATGAAGACAAAATATATTCCTTAGGTGAGACTGTAACGGGGCAGACACAGGTCATGTCACAGGTCGTACAGAAAACACTGGAAAATAATGGCGGGGTAGGTATAATGACAGGATCTTATGACCAAAACCTGTCTATTTTGTCTGTGAATAATCTGCTGTTGCATAGTACGGGATATACATTCGATACTTTCATGGAACAGACAAAAGGCTCATTGAGAAATTTCTTTTATGACGAGGAAGATAGACTGGAGCGAGACCGTTTTTTGCAGCTTCACGGAACAGGAGAAGCACAGATCCTTGCAGCAGACGGTACAGTGAAAAATGTACGGCTTTGTAAAGAGGATGCGACAGATGAGGCGGGCAGACAGATCTGGGTTATGTCCGTACAGGTCAACTGGGATCATGTAAATTTGACACTGCTCAATGAGGCTATCTGTTCCGGCTTCTGGTATTTTGACTGTGACGAAAACAGTGAGATTGTGAATGTAAACTGGAGTCATGAATTCCGAAAAATGCTTGGCTATCATGACACTCTGGACTTTCCGAATAAACTGGAATCCTGGTCGGATCTTCTGCATCCACAGGATAAAGAAAGAGTAATGGTGCAGCTTCAGGCGGCAATTAAGGATAAGACGAACCAGATAAAATACCAGGTAGAGTATCGTATGAGAATGAAGGATAATCAATACCAGTGGTTTCGGGCATCGGCAGAAGTAATACGCCGTCTGGATGGTTCTGCCAGCAGGATTGCCGGGATTTTTATTAACATTGATGGGGAGAAAAAAGAAATCATGCAGGCACAAAAATCTGCTGCTTTCCACCGGGCTTTTACGAAAGCAGATTTGTGCGAGTATTATGTGAATCTGGAAACGAATACTTTTGATACCTTTAAAGTTGAACCGTCCCTGATGACCGTCTTTGAACAGAGTCATACGTGGGATGAATTGATCCGGCATTTTGTGGATTCCTATGTTGTGGAGACAGATAAGAAGGCGGTATCCTCTTTTTACGACCGTGGTTATATTGCAGAAAGGCTGAAGGGTCTGGAAACCGAATTGGCTTTAGAGTGCCGTATCACTCTGAATGGAAAAGAACGATGGGTCCGCAATGTGGTCATACGTGGCGAGATCGAGGATTCAGAATATGCCATGATCTTTCTGCGTGATATCACAGAGGCAAAGGTAGAGAGCGCACGGCATCTGCAGATGGCAGCGGATAATGCTTCCATGGAGCAGCTGATTCAGAGTATTGTGCGTCTGGTTGACCGCTTTGTTGTCTGTGATCTGGAAAATGACAGATATGAATTCTACAATCTGAATGGACAGATGATATATAAACCTCTGGGATTTTATCATGATTTTCAGATGCAGGTTCTTGAAAAATATAAGACACTGGAACCATTGGAAGCTATAGATATCCTGATAACCCCGGATAATATTCGGAAAAAACTGAAAAGTGAAAATGATATTTATAAGTTTGAGTATTGCAGCCTGGATGAAAAGACTTATAAAATCGCTTCTTATATTCCCTTGGAATGGAAGAATGGAAAGCTGGAAAAGGTATTGCTGGCATCCATGGATGTGACACAGGAAAAGAAAGCAGAGATTGAATCCCGTCAGGCACTGAAAGAAGCTTACCGGTCCGCAGAAAATGCAAATCGTGCGAAAACGGAATTCCTTTCCAATATGTCCCATGATATCCGGACACCAATGAATGCGATTGTGGGTCTGACGGCAATCGCAGGAGCAAATATTGAGAGCCAGGACAGAGTCATTGAATGCCTCAGCAAGATCACAGAATCAAGCCGCCATCTGCTGGGGCTGATCAATGAAGTATTGGATATGGCACGTATTGAAAGTGGAAAAATGACACTGGCACAGGAAGATTTCAATCTGTCAGAGCTGGTAGATAATCTTATTACACTTACGAAACCGGTGCTTGATGAACATAAACATAATTTTGATATACACATCAATCATATTGAACATGAGGCTGTCTGTGGTGACAGCTTGAGGATTCAGCAGGTATTTGTGAATCTGATGAGTAATGCGATCAAGTATACACCGGATGGTGGAAATATTACTTTTTCGATAGAGGAAAAACCCAATGGATTTTCAGAACTTGGATGCTATGAATTTACGATTGAGGATAATGGAATCGGTATGTCACCGGAATTCCAGAAAATCATGTTTGATCCTTTCAGCCGTGCAGATGACCAACGGACAACCAGAGTTCAGGGAACCGGTCTTGGAATGGCAATCAGCAGAAATATTGTGAACCTGATGAATGGCACTATTAAAGTGGACAGTACCTTACATAAGGGAACTAAAATCACAGTAACAATTTATCTGGAGCTTCAGGAACAAGAAAAAGAACAGGACAAAAATCTGATGAATCTGCCGGTTCTGGTAGTGGATGATGATAAGACATGCTGTGAAAGTACAGTTGCCACACTGAAGGAAATCGGTATTATGGGTGAATGGGTTCTCTCTGGCAGGGAAGCCGTTGAGTGCTGTTATGCACGGCATGAGTTGAAAGATGATTACTTTGCTGTTATTTTAGACTGGAAGATGCCGGATATGGATGGCATAGAAACAGCCAGACAGATCCGGAAGCGGATAGGTAAAGAAATCACCATCATTGTACTGACATCTTATGAATTCAGCGAGATTGAAGAAGAAGCAAAGGCGGCGGGCATAGATGCTTTTATTGCAAAGCCGCTGTTCCGTTCCCGGCTGACGGCTACACTGCGGCAGTTTACTTCAGGAAGAAAAGAAAATACAGCGAGAAATTATCTGGAGAAGCTGTCAGAATCAGACTACACGGGAAAAAGGATTCTGCTGGTTGAGGATAATGAGTTGAACAGAGAAATTGCTGGTGAAATTCTGCAGATGACAGGGGCAGAAGTGGAAACGGCAGAGGATGGAAAAATCGCAGTTGAAAAAGTGGAAGCTTCTCCGGAAGGATTGTATGATCTTGTTTTTATGGATATCCAAATGCCTGTCATGAATGGTTATGAGGCAACTGCAGCAATCAGGAGCCTTCCGGGTGAAAAGGGAAAACTACCTATTGTTGCCATGACTGCCAATGCTTTTGCAGAAGATGTACAGTTGGCCAAAAATACAGGCATGAATGGACATATCGCGAAACCGCTGGATATGAATAAGCTGAATGATGTTCTGGAAAACTGGCTGTAATTGCCTTCCTAGATGCATGGGAAAAGCAGCTAGGAAACATAGAGAGGGTTTTGTTATGACAGAAACCCACAGAATACCGTATGTGTGATGGCAGTTGGCACAGGATGCTTTTTACTGTAAAAAAAAGGGATGAGTCTGGAAATGTAACCCATGTTTGCAAAATACGTGAAGAGTTGAGGCGTTTTTGTATTAAACTAAAATTAGGGAAAAGACATGTGAAATACGATGATGAAAAATAACTATATAAAACAAAAAAGAAAAGATCAAAATCCGGTAAATCATTGGAAAATTTTTGAGGGACGATTGGTATTCCTTCTGGCAATGGTGATTTTGTTTGTTGTTGCATATACTTTTATTTTACAACAAGCATATACCCAAACTGCTCTGAAAACAGAAATTGAACGAGATATTTCCAGTGCAGATGCGGTTCATAAGCTGGTAAATCACAGACTGGGACGAAAAGATTTTAATGAAATAAAAAGTAAAGCTGATGAGAATACAGAACTATTCAAGAATATGTCGACATATATGAATGAAATCAGAACGTTGAATTCTACGAGATATATTTACACAGCAACCAGAAATGAAGACGGTAGATTGATTTACGTTGTAGACGGACTGGATCCATCGGCTGGTGACGTCAGACATCCAGGAGATCCGATTGAAAAGGAGATGGTTCCTTATATAGAAAAAGCACTTTCTGGAAAAACAGTATATTCTCAGGATATTGTTGATACAACATGGGGACCTATTTTTACAGCCTGTTATCCTGTGACAGCGGAAGATGAATCTAATGAAGTAATAGGTGCTTTCTGCATAGAAATGGATATGCAGAAAGCGTATGGAATGGTTGAGAAGACGAATAAGTTAAGTATTGTACTGGGATGCATTACAGCGTGTATTTTGTTAATATTATGTACCTGTGGATATTCTGTATATAAGAAGCAAAAAGAAAATGAGCAGAAACAGCAAAAACTGTTGCAGGAAGCTGCAAGACTGGCCGATTCAGCTAATAAAGCAAAATCAACATTTCTGTTTAATATGTCTCATGATATTCGTACCCCTATGAATGCAATCATTGGATATGCAGAATTGGGAGAGAGACATTTAAAGGAGCCAACTATATTAGAGGATTACTTTGAAAAAATATTATTGTGCGGAAAGAAAATGCTGCATTTGATTGATAACATTCTTGAATTAGCACGAATCGAAAACAACCACGCAACGCTAGATGAAACAATAACAGATGTTTCTAAAAACTTTGATTTATGTATTGATATGTTTAGGAAACCGATAGAAGAAAAACATCAAACACTGAAAGTCAATAAGAACATTCGATATCCATACCTGTATATGGATGATGCAAGATCATCTGAAATTACGATTAACATTTTGAGTAATGCTGTGAAATACACGGGTGAAGGCGGTAACATAAGCTGTACATTGAACCAATATCCCGGCGAAAAAGAAGGTTGGAGTGTATTAGAGCTTATCATAGCAGACAACGGAATCGGAATGTCAGAAGAATTCCAAAAACATATTTTTGAATCATTTTCACAGGAACGATCTTCGTCAGACAGCGGAATAGAAGGTAGCGGACTTGGCATGGGAATCGTGAAGAAACTGGTGGATTTAATGAATGGCAAGATCACAGTTCAGAGCAAACCGGGAGCAGGTTCTACTTTTACAATCACGCTTCCATTAAAAATAGCAAATGAGGAAGAAAGGAATCCGAAACATGCAGACGGTCAGTTGAATATCAAAAAACTGGAAGGAAAAAGGGTTCTTCTGGTAGAAGATAATGACTTGAACGCAGAAATTGCAACGGAACTTTTGACAGAAGAGGGAATCATGATAGAAAGAGCGGAGAACGGCGTTGCATGTATTGATATGCTTAACAAAGCAAAGCAAAATTACTACAGTCTGATTCTGATGGATATTCAGATGCCGATTATGAACGGATATGAAGCATCCAGGAGAATTCGAGAACTGAAAGACGGTAACAAATCGCAGATTCCAATTGTTGCAATGACAGCAAATGCTTTTGAAGAAGATAAGAAGATGGCTTTTGCAAGTGGCATGAATGATCATGTTGCAAAACCAATAGATATGAATGTATTATTGCCTACTATTATGAAATATATGTAAAGGAAGAAAGAAGGACACTGATTTTGCAGTCAGTGTTCTTCTTACATATCAGTCGACTAAAGAAAAACATTTTATAGTTGTACATTATCTCGTTGAGAAGGGTAAATCTGTGAACTTTGTTCACTAAGCAGAACAGTGAAATTTTGACGAATGATATTTCAAGTCTTTTGCTTTTTCAGTAATTCTTGTAATCAATAAGAAGATTATTCAAGAAAAACAGGGAAAAGATAAGCCGGAGAGAGGAGCTGATTTTGGTGTGAGATAATTGAAAAAGGAATGGAAGTTACTGTTTTGGTAGCTTTCATTCCTTTTTTGACGTGAGAGAAGAGTTATTTTTGATTAAATAGATTGTTACATTCATCTATAATAGCTTCAACTGTGCGTACCTGTGATGGTGTGAGCTTGCGGAGCTTATCTGAGAAAATCAACAGATCCTTATCTATAATTTCACCAGTGAGCAAATAGTCGGCACTTACTTCTAAAGCAGAGGAGATTTTTAACAGATTTTCAGGTCTCATTGCCCGTTTTCCTGATTCCGCATAAGAAACAAACTGGGTAGTGACTTCCCCTTTTCTACAAGTGCTTCTTGAGTGAGTCCCAGCTTTTTTCGACGATCCATAATTCTTTTTCCAATTTCCTATAAACATAATTCGTTATCCGACATTAGTATAAAACCTCTCCTCTCGTATTGTTAAATTATATCCACAATAGATGATAAAAATAAGCGTCTACTGTTCGCTAAAATCAACAATACGATATATTATCAGAGATAAATATTGAAAAATCGTGGATGCATAACAAGTAGAAAAAGTAGTGTATGGGAATACGAAAAAGCGAACAGCTATAATGAAAGAAAATGAATTTTCAGGAGGACTATGGTTATGGAACAGATGGATTTTTCAATAGAGGTATCAGAAAGTGAGATAGAAAAATTTGCAGATTATTTATACCAGAAAGAAAATGCAAAGGCAACAATCAATAAATATATGGCAGATATAAAAAAGTTTTTATTTTTTTTGGCAGATGATAAGCGGATCAATAAAAAAGTATTGTTGCAATATAAAGAATGGCTTGTTCAAAAATATGCTGTCAATAGTGTTAATTCGATGCTTGCCGCATTGAATCAGTTCCTGGAATTTTTGAATGTAGGAAATCTGAAAGTAAAAAGAATAAAAGTGCAGAAGCAGTCTTTTTTACAGGATCAGAAAGAAGTGACAGAAAAAGAATGCAGGAAATTGATTGTAACAGCTATGGCAGAAGGAAAAGAACAGCTTGCATTGTGTATTGAAACAATAGCATGTACAGGAATTCGGATCAGCGAAATAAAATATTTTACAGTGGAGCGTGTAAAATCTGGAAAGATAGAGATTTATAATAAAGGAAAGTATAGAAGGATTTTTTTGCCGAAGGTATTGCAAAGGAAACTTCTTTCCTATTGCCATAATAACCAAATAGCAGAAGGTTGGATATTTGTCACGAAAAATGGGAAGTTAAAAGACAGAAGTAATATTTGGAGAGAAATGAAACGATTAAAAGAAAAGGCAGGAGTAGCAGAATCAAAAATATTCCCGCATAATTTTCGACATCTATTTGCAAGGATTTATTATAAAGTAACAAAAGATATTACAGGTCTTGCAGATTTACTTGGACATAGCAACATCAATGTAACGAGAATATATACAGCAACTACAGAAACAGTGTTCCAAAAGAAGCTGGATAAGATTGTCGAACAGGAAATATTGGAATGTACAACATAATATCTGTTATGTTGTACAGTGTCTTTATTAACCTGTTCTACCCTATTTCTGCAAGTCATTCATTTCCTCAAAAAGAGAACTTTAAACAATAAAAATAATAAAGATTATAGCCAATTTCCCAAGAGCGGTACTTAAATAGGGCACAGCTACCAAAAAAATCAGAAAGGAACTATGTAATATGAACAGCATAACAGATAACATGGTGCTATTTAACATTATATCGTACGAAAAGTAATCTGTCCATAAACAACATAACAGATATTATGTTGTATTGATTTTGCAATGAATAAGGAGTAACGATGGCATATACTGTAAGAAAATTACTTGAATCAGAACAGTTTCCGAAAATGAAGCTGCTTTGCGGTGAAAAAGGTCTAGATTTGGAAGTGAAAGGCATTCGAATAATCGAAATTGAAGATATGGAGCGATACCTGACGGGTGGTGAAATACTCATAACCAGTCTTCAGGTATATTTATCATGCAGTGATCGAGAAGTAGAGCAGCATTTTGAAGATTTAGTTAAAAGTGATATAAGTGGATTCATTGTAAAGAAAAGAAAAGAATATGATCCTACAGGACGCAGATTGAGTTTATTAGAAAAACACTGCAAAAAATATGAAATTCCTCTGGTAGAAATTCCAGGAGATTTATATTACTGGGGAATTATCCGACATGTTATGATGCAGGTATTCGATAAAGACACTGCACGCTTAAAGTATTTTAAAATTACACATGATAATTTTAATACGTTTATTTTAAAAAATAATGGATCAAGCAATACAGCAAGTGATATTATCAAATTTTTAAGCATCATGATCGAGAATCCTGTTGTATTGTATTATGGTAATCTTAATTGTATGGTTTCAACAAACTTGGACAACTCCAAGTTAATATTGTCAGATGAAATTCAGCCATATAAACCCAATATTATTACGAAATTTCAATATATGAAGCAGATGAAAGGAAGCTGTGTTCAATATGTAGTGAAATTTGCCATATTGAGTGAGGTGGAAATATATATAACAATAACAGAAGAAAATAGAGAACTGATAGAACTTGATTATATGGCAATCGAGAATGCGATTATTAACTTGCAGTATGGATTTTTGAGTGAATTTGCACAGGATG
>NZ_JAQCSY010000014.1:17431-18736 GCF_027686195.1 Coprococcus sp. AF102-57
CGAGGCATGGTTTCTTTTTTTTGAACGAAGTTCATAACAAGATATTAATGGAAGAATATCGATACGATGGAATAGATTTTACAAAAAAATAAAAAAAATCTTTCCTATTTATAGCATTATAAAAAAAACCACAAATGAGATACAATTCAGAACGTTGATGAGAAACATTCTCTGATTCAAATAGACAATGAGAAAAAATTATATTGAAAAGCCATCATCGCATTACTATATGTTGCGATATTATTATTTATAGAATTCTAGATCTTATATCTGATGATAGAGTAGAACGACCCCCATATCTTGATGAAATTGATGGAAATTTTTGAATAATCAATTTCATCGTCCGACAGGAACCCACCAATTTTTTAGGACGAACTAATACCTGAAATAGTTTAGCTAAGGAAAGGGGTAAAACCATGCAGCTTACAAGTACAACGGATTATGCTATCAGAATCGTATGTTATCTGGCAGCACAAAGGCAGATGATCTCTACATCAGAATTATCTCAGGAACTAAGTGTTCCATCCAGTTATATTCCAAAAATAACAAAAAAATTAAAACAAGCAGGAATCATAAAAGCCTGTGAAGGGATAAAGGGTGGATATCAGATTGCAAAACAGCCAGAGAATATATCTTTAAGGGATGTGATATCGTGTACAGAATCCACCATGGCAATTAGCAGGTGCCTGGAAAAAGAGGGAGGTTGCTCCAAAAATTATATAGCCTGCTGTAAAGTACATCAGATTCTGCTGGATCTGCAAAATATATACAATAACCGCTTGGAAAGCGTAAAGATATCAGACATTATCCGTCCTGGTAAGGATGAATATCTTGGAAAATTTTATGTGATTATAAAAGTTAATCTGAGAGAAAAAGATTATGAATGTATTTATTCTCATAATCATGATGTCTATGAACAAGTAAAAACAGCAGAATCATATGATGACTTTATAAAAAAATATGCGGAAAAATATATTTGTGAAGCAGACTGGGTAAATGTCCAGAAATGTCTTGCAGGTGAGAATTTAACAGAACATCTTGTAGATGGATGTGTGGAAGAAGAAATTTTCTATCGCGGAATCATCGAAAATAACGGTACATCGTATGTATGGATGAAAGCTAGTAAGTATGTGGATGTAAAGGAAAATACAGCAATTATTACATTTCATAATACAAAAGTGATTCCGAATACGATTGTAACAATGGAACAGGAGCTAAGAAAAAAAGAACAGGATGTTTGTATGGAACTCGAAAATGCGACTATTAACTTACAGGATGGATTTTTGAGTGAATTTGCACAGGATG
>NZ_JAQCSY010000014.1:18746-81225 GCF_027686195.1 Coprococcus sp. AF102-57
GTTAAAGCAAGCAGGAATCATAAAAGCCTATGAAGGTACAAATGGTGGCTATATGCTGGCAAAACAACCGGAGAATATTTCTCTGATGGAAATTATATCGTGTGTAGAGGAAACAATGGCAATTAATCGTTGTTTGGAAGAAGATCGTTTTTGTTCCAGAAATTTAGAAGATACCTGCAAGATACATAAAATATTGTTGAGTTTGCAGAATACATACAATAATAAATTAGAGAGCGTAAAAGTTTCAGATGTTATCCGCCCTGGAGAAGATGAATATTTTGGACGATTTTATGTTGTATTAAAACTGAACTTGAAGGAAAAAAGCTACGAGTGTGTATATTCACATATCCGTGAAGTGTATGAGAAAGTAAGGAAAACAGAAAGCTATGAAGAGTTCATAAGCCAATATGTAGAAAGATACGTGTATGCTTCTGACAAAAAAATGGTTCATGACTTCTTATCAAGTGAAGGATTAGAAGAAAGACTAGTTGATGGATGTATGGAAAAAGATCTTCCATATCGCAGGATTACTGGAAAAGATAAGAATGCATATGTTTGGATGGAAGCAAAAAAATATATAGATGCAAATGAGAATACTGCAATTATTACCTTACATAATGAGAAGATTGTCCAGAACACAGTTATAAAGATGGAACGAGAACTCATAAAAAAAGAACAAGATATGACAAAGCAGTATTGGGATATGGTATCACTTTTAACTACTGTATTGAATCATAATCAGATAGTTGAATCAGGGCATCAAGATGATATTAGCTTTTATACAAAACAGGTATATCTTCAATTGCAGAAGAATTATCCGGAATATGGGATTACAGATGAAGAAATTTCGTCAGTAGCTCATTTGGCACCGATTCATGATATTGGAAAGATAAAAGTACCACTTGAAATTTTAAATAAGAATGGAAAATTGACAGATGAAGAAATGAATGTAGTAAAACAACATCCATTAGTAGGTGCAGCGATGACCCGGAGATTCCCAGAAGGAGTAATAACGGAAAAGCTGAACCAATATAGTTATGAAATATGCAGACATCACCATGAAAGATATGATGGATCAGGATACCCGGATGGTTTAAAAGGAAATGCGATTCCAATGTGTGCGCAGGTCGTTGGGATTGTTGATGCTTACGATGCATTGATCAATGATCGGCCATACAAAAGAAAATATGAACATGAAGAAGCGATACGGATGATTTCAAATGGTGAATGCGGAGCGTTTTCTAAAAAACTGATCCTATGCTTGACGGCGGCAGCAAAGCAGCCAGAGTGGTTAAAAGTAACAAAAAGTCAAGCATGACAGAAGATTTGAGGCAATTTTATGAACAAGAAATTGAGTGTTTTAAGACGAATTACAGCAGTTGTTCTGTGTGTTACATTATTATCTTCGCAAGTCGTAGTTGCGAATGCTGAAGATTCAGAAAAAATGGGTGTGCAGACCAATAGTGAAATTACAGATATATCGGAACAGGATGGTTTCAGCAGTGATGCATCTGAAATATCTGATATCACGGAAAGTGATATTCCTGATTCTTTTGAAGGAGAATCAGAGCCAAATACAGATATTAGTTCTGAAGTAACAGAGGAATTTGGTAATTCTGAAGATCAAGGATTTACAGATGGAGAAGAAACAATTATCGAGGATGAAAACACCTCAGATACTTTGGAAGAAGCAAATCCAGATTATGAAGATGGAAAAATATGTATCTACAATTACCAGCAACTTCTGCAAATCGGTACAGGAATACAGATGTTTTCCGGAGACAAAGATGGAAATGTTGGTGAAGGGGATAAGGTTCTTGCAGATGGTGCAGAACTTACCTATGCATCAGACGCTTCCTATTGTTTGATGAATGATATTCCAATAGATAATGAAAATGTCTGGAACTTCCCATCAGATTTTACAGGTAGCATCACTTCATCATCAGAGCGCACGGGCAACACAGTATATGATTCAGTGACTGACACGATTTATGTGTATAACCGATACCAGCTTGAATTGATGAAAGGGGAATCATCAGACAGCGAACCTGTAATGAGCGAGGATTACATTGCTGAAAAAGTTGGAATGGGACAGGTTTTTACACTGGAAGATGGTTCCTATCTTACTTACAGCAAAACACATAATTATGTGCTTGCTTCTTCATTTACAACAGAAACACCGGAGCTTCTTGCAAATAAGGCTGGGACAGAGGAGACAACTCAGGATATTACTAGCGCATATCCGTCCGACTATGAAGGAAGAAATTATTTCGGTCAGGTGGTAAAAAAGATTGGTGATAAAAATTATATTCTGATTGGAAATGAAACACAGCTTCGGGCAATCGGAACAGATACGGATGTGACAGAGCCAATCTGGCGAGTATATGAAACAAGAGAGAAAAAGTCGGGATTGTTAGGAGGATATACAGACTGGAAACCAGCAGCTGATACACAGACATACAAGACAGAACTGTATTATCCGGGTGATGCGGATATTGTAAAGTTTAATGACACATATAATTGGTCTGGAAAAGAATTGTATGGAAATAAAAAAGGTGACCATAAGCTGGGAGATACAGATGAGCAGGATGGTGGGGCTTTGTTAGGAACAGGTGCCACAAAACGATATCACTATGTGAGCAGTACGATTCAGGAGTCAGCTGATATGACAGTAACTGCAACAGAAAGTACTTCCAGTGATTCCAAAGTGGAATCCGTTGAAGCAGATGCAACCGTAAAAGATAGCAATTCGATTGATATGACTCCATCAGACAGCGAGGCAGCAGCTGAGACAGGAAGTAATGATGAAACCTTTACAAGTGGTGAGGATGAAAGTGATTTTTCAGATGATGCGAATCCGGAAAGTATTACGGTTGATGAGAACAAAACTTACGTCCTTACCTATGATACATCCAAAAGTAGTAATACCAATATTGCAGGCACAGGATATAAATATAGCAAGGATGCGAATTACATTATCTTTCGTGATATTGATCTTTCCAAAGAGAGTACCAATTCTAATGGGAAAGATGATAACTGGACACCTATAAAGAACTTCCAGGGAAATATGGAAGGTCGTAAGGGAATGACAGAAGGAGCTAATGTCAAAATCAGTAATGTAAAGATTGTACAGGACGCAGCAATCAATCAGAGCGCTTATTCAAATGGAAGTAGCTCAGACACGGAATATGGTGTTGGATTTTTCAGAAGTTTATCGACCCCATATGACAGTTCATTACAGATTTCATCAAAACAGGTTTTCGTAAAAAATCTCACCTTATCAGGAGTGTCTGTTTTAACTACAACGAGTTCTATAAAAAAAGATTTTAGTTTGCTTGGTGGAGTGTTGACCTTAGTTTTAAAAGTCCTGGGATTATCAAGTGGGTTGGAAAAGGATCCAAAATCTTTTTCAACAGGTGCTTTTGCTGGCGTTGTAAAAGGGAACGTACAAATATCAGACTGTCATGTAGAAGGATTATCAGGAGTATCTAATGCAAACAGCTGGACGGGTGGTTTTGTTGGGTACAGTTCAGGTATTACAAAATATGAAGCTCTATCAGGAGCACTTAAAGGAGTAACGGACGCACTTAGTAAGTTATTAAACCTGATTCCGGTATTAGGCCTTGGTGATCTGATTACAACGCTTTTGAATGGAGGCGTTCTAAGTGTCGGAAACCTGATTCCGATTGGTTATGTGAATCCGGTGTTCAGCAACTGCTCAGTAGCTGGTAGTGATACGATATCCGGACAGAATTATACAGGTGGATTTGCAGGAGAATCAATAGGTGCTGTAATGACTGGATGTTCAGTGAATGGTGCTGAGAGCGTCAATGGTATAGATTACTCTGGAGGCTTTATTGGCCGTGCTTCCAATGCAGTTGTTGCAGGTGCACTGGATCATCTGGGAATCCAAATTGCTGATTTTCCGGTTAATACTGTAATGCTTGGATGCAGTATTAATGGCAGTGCAAATGTATCTGCAACAGGAGGTTCTGGTAAGGAAAGTGGTTATGCAGGCGGATTTATAGGAGAAATGCGTAACAGTTATGCTGTGGATTGCAGTATTTCTTCTCTTGGTACAGTGTCCGGAAAAGATTATACCGGAGGATTTGCAGGTCTGGCAACCCTTGGTGCTGTTACATCTATTGATGAAAATAAAGGTCTGCTTGATCTCGTGAAAAATCTTCTTACAGGTTTATTAAACGGTACTACAACGGATATGGATATCCTGAATCTTGTAGGACTTCGGCCTTCCGTTATAAGTGGATGCACCATTGGTGGAAGTACGATATCCATAACTGCCAGTGGCAAAAATGCCGGAGGACTTGTAGGATATGCCGGAGCTGTTCAGGTTTCTAATACTTCAGAACTTGCAGACGGTTCAAAATCGACTACAAAAGCCTTGAATCGTGTACTTGCAAAAAACAGTATTTCTTACAGTTTTAATGATCATTCTAATAGTATTATTGCATCAGAAAGCATGTCCGTTTCAGCATCAGAGAATGCCGGAGGAGTCTTAGGTTACGCTAAAATGACCAGTGTCAGTGATGTCCTTGGCGGAACAGTTACAGCAGCAGACTATATGCGTTTTGAATGTAAAGATTGTTCCGTAAACGGAGGCTCTTCCGGGCTTACTGTCACTGCGTCAGATCAGGAAAATGGTTGTGCTGGAGGTGCTATTGGTTATGGAACCGGTGGAGAAGTAAGGAGAACATCCGTCACAAATCTGAATTCCGTAATGGCTGGAAAGTCTGCAGGAGGATTTGCCGGATATTTCGGAAGCGGCACCCTTGCCAATGTTGGAGGTATTAAACTTCTTGGATTACCGCTACTAAAAATTGACAGCCTTCTTTCTGTAGGCCAGATGATTGAGACATTTACAGTTGACAGCACTGTTACAGGTGTTTCCTCAGGATATAGTGTGTCTACTGGCAATGAGAAAGGTTATAGTGGTGGCTTTATTGGAGAATGCATTAGTGGACGAGCAAGGGACACAAAAATCAGCAACCTGAAAACGGTTACTGCATCTGCAGCATCCGGAAAAGCCGGGGGCTTTGTAGGTTTTGCCAAAGCCGGAGATGCATTAAGTGCCGGGGATTCCACTACATCACAACTGACAGGAATCGAATTGGAGAACCTGCTAGGCGTTGTCAGTGCACTGAGACCGGAGTTCAATAATACTTCTATTGCATATGTTTCGAATGGTTCTGACCCTCAGGTATCCGCTGATATGGCGGGCGGCTTTGTGGGAGACGGACAGGCAGTAGATATCAACTATGGAAACAACAATTCTGGATTCAAAGCTGACACAGACACGAATTCATCTTCGAATGAATCTACAGGTGAAAAGAATAGTGAAGAAGCAGATTTCATTTCAGCAGTCACGAATAGCGAGAATGAAACAACAGAAGGTGAGACTGGTGCGATTGCAACAACAAATATTACCGGACTTTCCTATATAAAGGGAACCAGCTATGCCGGTGGTTTTGCAGGAAGGCTGATGCCTGGTGATGTGGCACAGACAGGTTCTATTAAGTTACTGGGTCTCTTAAATGTAAATCAGCTTCTCAGTGTCATGGATGTGGCGTATCCGAGAATTTCCGACTCTTCTATCGAGGGAGACAGCTTAGTTGTAACAGCATCTGGAAAAAATGATGATGTGGCGCTTGGAGATGCCGGAGGATATATCGGTAATGGAAAAGCAGTCATGGTGAAGAACTCTGATGTGACCAATGTAAAAGAAGTCACTGCACCGTATCATGCCGGTGGCTATATCGGAATCATGCGTTCCGGAAGTGCGGCGGAGGCAGGAGATGCCACAGGAGATCTTTTGAACAGTGTCCTTGGTAAGATTCTGAGTCTGAAGGAACTGGCAAGTGTCCTGCAGGCTGCATCCAGCAAAATTACAAACTGCAAAGTTGCTGGTACCGCAGATGGTTTGACTGTTACGGCTGACAGGGGATTTGAAAACGCAGAAGGCTATGCAGGCGGCTTCGTTGGAGAGATGCAGAGCGGTCATGTAGATAATTCATCAAATGCTGTTGACGCTGGAAAAGGAACGGCAGTAGAAAATCTTCTGAAAGTAGAAGGTCTTCGTTATGCCGGAGGCTTCGGAGGTCTGGTAAAAGCCGGAGCGGTTGCAGAGATTGGAGATAAGTCATCAATTCTTACAAAAGTAGTTGATCTGACAGGATTACTTTCCCTGGTTAATGCTTTTGTTCCTGTGATCAGTAATGCCAGTGTTAATTCTGTAGAAAAAGGGTTTACCGTTACCGTTACAGGTACTCTTGAAAAAGACAGCACCAACGATGCGGATGCTGGAAGTGCCGGAGGCTTTATCGGATGCGGAACCGGTGTACAGATCAGCAATTCCGATGTAAATAAATTGCAGCATACAGGTGTCAGTGAGCCAAAGAATCTGCAGCAGGAAGATGGTAGCAGTTATTACGGAAGCGACAGTGCATATGCGGTAAGTGGTTATCGTTATGCCGGCGGCTATATTGGGAAAGCTGCTATGGGAAGTACGGCAGCCATCGGTGGAGCAAGTGTTCTGGATCATGTTCTTTCTACGACAGGACTGTTATCAGCACTGACTGTAGTTGCATCTATCATAGACAGCTCAGATGTTTATGGAGCGATAGGTGGATTTAATGTTATTGCAACAGACGGAGACGGTGATACCGGAAAAGCCGGAGGATATGCAGGAGAACTTCTTGGAGTTCAGATTCAGAATAGTAATTCTTATAATTTTGCACATATCATAGGGCGTGAAAGTGCCGGTGGATATGTTGGAACCATGGAGCCGGGGAGTGCGGCAGATGTGGTCGATGGATTAAGTGCTCTTGGAGGACTTATTAAGGCAGATAATCTTCTTGGAGTTTTACAAGCCTTTGTTCCAGTAATCAAAAACAGCGAAACAACAAGTATTCCATGTGGAGGTGCTGTGAGGGCTCAGGCTGAGAGTGATGATGGCATTTATCGTGGACTTGCCGGAGGATATGCAGGTTACAACTACGGCGGTCAGATCTGGGGAAAAAATACGGATAAGTGGAAAGGCTCTGCATATACAGGAACCGTAAGGGAATGTGCAGCCTATCGTATCCGATCCGTATATGGAACAGAATATGCCGGAGGTTATACAGGACTGATGCGGTGTGCGAATGTTGCAGATACAGGAAGTCTGAAGGTTTTGTTCGGTCTTATCAAATTGGATAATCCGCTGACGCTTCTTCAGGCAGTGTATCCGACAGAAAAGAATACAGCAGTCTATGGACCGCTTCGTGGACTTGATACGGATACTTGGAATAAGTGGGTTGGCGCTGTCGGCTCTTATGGAAGTTACGGTAATAAATTACAGGCACTTGGTGAAGTCAATGATCAGGATCAGTTGAATGAGATCATTTCTCAGTATGCATATGGATACGCAGTCACAGCAGGACGGAGTATTCTTGCAAGTAAAGCAACACAGGGAGGTTCTGCTGGAGGCTATGTAGGTCGGATGGAAGGCGGTACCGTTACGAATGGTACTGCCGTAGATCTTCAGTTAGCAGAGGCTTATAGAAGTAGTGGTGGTTTTGCTAGTGAGATGCTTACAGGTTCTGTGGCAAACACAGGTGACGTTTCACTGGCAGGTCTTAAGGTTATAGGTGCAGACAGTCTGGCAGCATTAAAAACCTTTGTGCCGGTTGTAAAACAGTCCCATGTGGAAGGCTATCGTTCCGGTGCAAGAATCAAAGCAACCGGTATTGCAGACAAAGACCCGGCAGGATTTGCCGGAGGCTATGTGGGAAGGATGATCGGCGGCCAGATCTGGGGAGATGAAACTACCTCCTGCAGTATCATAAATTTAAGGCGTGTAGATGGAACTTCCTATGTAGGCGGTTTTGCTGGAAAAGTAGATCCGGGGAGTGTGGCAGCTATTGATACAGCTACAAAACAGGGACTTTTGAATAAGCTTCTGGATGTTCTTATGGTAAATGCTCCGGCAGAGCTGATCAAGGTTTTGAATGCAACTGTTTCCACCATTCGTTGTGCATCTGTGTCAGCTTGGGATGACTGGGGCGTGATTGTAAACGGAACCTATCAAAATGGAAGCAATACAGGGTACGCAAAGGCAGCTGGAGGATTCGCAGGAAGTCTTTGTGGAGCAGTTCTTGGCGAGAAGGATAAGCCAGAAAGCGGAATCCGTGCAGACAAGATTCGCTCTGTAGTAGCAGGTGAATATGCCGGAGGATGCTTCGGTATTGCGGATGTTTCCGGTGCCGCAAACATTAGTGCAGGTAATGAGACCTCGGTATTACAGTATCTTTTAAAACTTGGAAAAACCGATGTGTTGGATGCGTTCCGAAGCTATGTATATTACGGAAATGTCACAGGAAGTCCAGATGCAGGGCTTGGCGTCAGTGCTAACACAGCAACAGATACAGGACAGAATAATCAGGTTGCATACAGCGGAACAGCTGGCGGATTTGGTGGTTCACTGTTAAATGGATCTGTCAAAAACAGTAGAGTAACAGGATTAAATTATGTAACTGGACTGAACAGCGTTGGCGGTTTTGTAGGATACTCCGGAAAAAGCGGAGTTGTAAAAATGGAGAAGCTGGATGTGCTGGGAGATAAATTTGGACAGCTTCTGGGCGGTGCCCTCGGCGTTCTGGATATTTTTGGTTCCCACATAGATGACAGTAGCGTGACAGGAGTGCCTGGTGGTTATACGGTTCAGAGTAAAGGCGGAAAGGAGCAGATCGCCGGAGGCTTTATCGGCTATGCAAATCTTGCCAGAATGTCAGGTTGCAATGCCGGAGATGCCCAGAATCAGGAAAACAGTCTGAAACTGGTAGAATCCGGTGGAACAGCCGGTGGCTTCGCTGGAAGAACAAGCTTTGCCTATCTTGCAGATGTAAAACTGGATTCCACAGTGGTGGATGCATTATTCGTAGTTCTAGATCAGCTTGTAAGGGCATTGTATTTGGATAAGATCCAGGATTCCGACTTGTTGCATATTAATCTTGGAATTGTGAAGGTTGATGCGCTGTATGAAGGAAATCTTCTCCATGTGAATCTGCTGGGACTTGATATTTCCGTCGGACTGTCCAAAAAATCGGCAGACAACGACCAGCAGACAGATTTTGCAATCATTAAGATCGGAGATTCCTCTATTAAGCTTCCATGTGATAAGAATGGAATCATAACAAAAGATAATGATGTAAAGTCCAATATTAGTGTCAACTTGATCAAGGCAAACAGGACAAAAATTACAGACAGCAATGTATATGGAATCAGTACGGGATACGATGTCTATGCCGGCGGTGCCGGAAATGATGCAGACGGTACTGCAACAGATGGACGAAGCGGAGGCTTTGTAGGATACAACGACGAAGGACTGCTGAAAAATAACAACATGTATTACTGCGATGTGGTCCGTGGAACATCTAAGCTGGTGGGACCATTCAGTGGAAAAAGTGATCTGGAATCTGTATATGACTTTAATACAAAAGCAGGTGTAGAAGGTGAGAATAACAATTATCGTATTTACCGAAAACCGGCGATTAGTTTTGATGAGATCAAAAAGAATTCGAAACTTCTGACAGATACGTTCAGCCAGGAAAATGGATGGAGCATCTTCTCAGTAAAGCATGTAGTGCAGGTAGATGAGTATAACACATTGCAGGATGCAGTTATGGCAACAAAAGATTCTTCTGAAACAGCAGATCTGAATGCTTATGTATCAGATGCAAAAGCCGTTCTGATGTCAGATACCAAAACGACAGTCAATATAGGTGACAGCACATCACCGGAACCGTCTGATACGCAGGATCCATGTGATGAGAATGTAAACTTGACGATAAACAAAGTCTGGAAAGATTTTCGAAATATGGATGGTATCAGAACAGATTTCATTAAAATCAAGATTTCTAGAAGCTGGACGGATGCAGATGGAACAGAACATACAGAAGATGTATCGGGATATGATAATTATGTGATTACAGGCGATCCTTCAAAATCTACATGGCAGGAGGTAATAAAGGAACTTCCGGCATATAAGACAGATGGAGATGATATTTATTATTACAAATATTCTGTTACAGAAACGGAAATAAACGGATATACAACTACAATAAAAAGCTCTGATGATGGATTTACCTTCACGATCATCAACCGGCATTTTGCACTGCTTCCGGATACCGGTGGCGAGGGCATCATGATGTTCATCATAGCAGGTGGTTTGTTGTTAGCGTTCCTGCTTTATACCGGACGTAGAAAGAAACGGAAACAGACGATGTAGGAAAGGGGGAGCAGAGTCATGAGAGAGATATGGCTGCGTGGGGAACTTCCACCGTAAAGGCTGAAAGAATCCCCAGCGAACCAATAAAAAATCAAAAGAAAGTGAGAAGAGGAACATGAAGAAATTAGTATCAAGATTTATGGCAGTTCTGATGGCAATGACCATGATACTGTCCATGAGCATGACTGCATTTGCAGCAGAAGCTCCAAAAGGAACCCTGACAGTCAACAATACAGTAGCAGGAAAGAATTTGGATTTGTATCAGATTTTTACAGCAACAAAAAGTGGCGAGAATGTAGCTTATACACTGAACAGTGCATATGAGGGATTTTTCCAGAGCAAAATTTCTGGTGCTTCTACATTAACAGGTGAAGCATTAAGTGAAAAAGCTTATGAATATGTTAAAACACAGGTTGGAACAGATGGAAGTAATGGCGCAGCGTTTGCAAAAGATATCATGGGATGGATTCTTAGTGCATCAGGTGAAACCAAAACAGCTGTAGAATCTACTCATAGTACTACAACTACAGCAGACACAAAGACAGTAATTGAAAATCTGGCATATGGATACTATGTAGTTTATCCATTAGGTGCAACAGATACATCTACAGCACCTGGAAATGAAGCAGTAAAATCCGTAGCTTCTTTAGTCAGCGTTACAGGTGATGATGCTACAGTTAATATGAAGAGCAATTACCCGACAGTAGTAAAAAAAGTAAATGACAAAAATGCAGATGATGTCAACATTGGTGATACAGTAACTTACACACTGACATCTAAAGTACCGGATATGACAGGTTATACTTCTTATGTATTTAACTTCAAGGATACATTATCCGCAGGTCTTACTTTTAAAGAAATTACCTCTGTGACAGTTGGATCAGGTGAAAATGTGCAGAATGTTACTGCAGGTACTGGCGATAATACTTATACATTAACACAGGACGAACAGAACATTACAATTATAATGAACAATTTCCTTGCTTCTAATGCAAATAAAGCAGGACAGGAAATTAAAGTAACTTATACAGCAACCTTAAATAAAGATGCCGTAACTGGATTTGATCCTAACACCAACAAGGCTACTGTTGAATACAGCAATAAGCCAGGAACAGATGACAAAGGTGAATCCGAACCAAGTAAAGTAGACGTACATACTTTCAATTTCACAATCTTCAAATATTATTTAAAAGGTGAGACTCAGACTGGACTTGCAAAAGCAGAATTCGAGCTTTACAAGGCAAATGGTGAAGTAGCTGGAGACAAGGTTAACATTAAAAAAGTAACTGATGGTGAATACCGTGTGGCAACATCTGAGGAAGCTGCAGCAGAAGGTTTCAAATCCGATGTAATCGTATCTGGTACCAACGGTAAAGTTCTTGTAAAAGGTCTTGATGCCGGAACTTACTACTTAAGAGAGACAAAAGCTCCAGAAGGATACAATAAACTTCTCAGCGACATTAAGGTTGAGATTAAAGCAACTTATGGCGAAGATGGAAAACTTGTAAGCTATACAGTAGATTACACATACAATGGAAAGACTACAAATGGTACTGCAATCACAAACAAAGATAGCTCTCCAGAAGTAGCTGTAGAAAACAAGACAGGTGCACAGCTTCCATCTACTGGTAGCAAGGGAGCCCTTATGGTAACACTGGCTGGTATCGTTCTTTTCGGTGCATTAACAGCAAGCAAAGCTTTTGGCAAAAAGAAAGCAAAAAACTAAGGCGTCCTGAAGTTTAAGAATGGACAAAAAGACAGTTCATCTTCCCGGTATTGCGCCGGGAGGATGTCTGCTTTTTCTGAAATATCCAGTGTGGACTGGGTATTTCAGAAGAAACAGACAAAAGGTGAAAGGTATTATGAAAAAAATAGTGAAAATACTAAGAGGAATTGGATATCTGGCGGCATTTTCTTTAATCCTGTATCCGGTAGTGAGCAATTACATCAATCAGATGAACAGCACAACGATTGCTACAGATTATGAACAGGAAGTTTCTCATCTGTCGGAAGAACAGGAAAATGCAATGATCGAGCAGGCGCAGGAATACAATGAAAGCCTGATTGGAATTGGTTCCATAGCAGATCCGTTTTCAGAAAGTAATGAAAACCAGACAGAAGATGATGAGTATAACAATCTTTTGAAAATTGATGATACTGGAATGATGGGATATATTGATATTCCAAAGATTGATGTTGTCCTTCCGGTTTATCATGGAACATCCGAAAAAGTACTGCAGTCAGGTGTAGGACATCTGAAAAACACCTCGCTTCCGGTAGGCGGTGAGAGCTGTCATGCGGTATTATCCGGACACCGTGGACTTGCAAATGCCAAGATATTTACCGACCTGAACAAGATGGAGGTTGGAGATGTATTTTATATTAAAGTTCTTCATCATACCTTTGCCTATCAGGTGGATCAGATTCTGACAGTATTGCCATCAGATACAGATTCTTTACAGATTGAAAAGGGCAAGGATTATGTAACACTGGTCACATGCACTCCTTATGCAGTTAACACGCACAGACTGCTTGTACGTGGCACTAGAATTCCGTATGAAGAGGCACAGAAGATAGATGAGGAAGTTGGTCTTCAGCGCACAATCCCATTCAATGTGATTCTATTGATTGTTGGAATTGTTGCTTTCATCATCATATGGGTGAGCATTAAGTTACATAAACGCAGGAAGGAGAAAAAACATGAGCAGAATAAGTAAACGTAAGCGAATATATATGTGTATGGCCAGTGTGATGTGTATGCTTTTACTCCTCATTCCGTTACCTGTGTCTGCGAATGATCTGGGAAGTATATTATTAAAAGCAACTGTTGAAGATGAGACCACGGTATATAAGCTAAGTAATACTGAATTTACGATGTATCAGGTTGGAACATATAAAAACAATTCATGGGCATTAGTGAGTGAGTTTGCAAAGTCTGGAGTCATATTTGATTTTGATGATTCTTCCGCTCAGGCAGAAGCTGCAAAAAAACTGGAAAAATATGTACAGGATAACAACATCAAAGGAATGTCCGGAAAGACCAACTCAGACGGAGAAGTTATGTACAGAGATCTGGAAAAAGGAGTGTATCTTTTTGTCCAGACACAAAAAACACAAATTAGCAATCAAGTATATCAAAGCGAACCTTTTATCATAACAGTTCCAGGTAATTATGATGGTCAGATAATTTGGAATGTAACGGCAGAACCTAAATTTAAAAATGAATCGATACCACCAATTACCACGAATACGCCACCAGTTTCAGAAGAACCATCAGGTGATAATAGCAGTCATACTCCAAATGTAAAAACGGGAGATGATACGAATGTAATTATGTGGCTTTCTTTAATGGGAATATCCTTAGTCATATTTAGTATTTGTAAAAGAAAAGTCCATAAATAATATGAGAAGATCGAGAAATCCAGGTCTTCCCGTTTCGTTATATAACTGGCATAACCCAAAAACAAATACCTCCGGAGGTGCACCGTATGGCGTCACCTGGGAGGAAATGGGTTTTAAACCATGGGAAGATTTGGAAGAAAATGAGTGAGTTGTCAGTGCAATCTTATTTATCTCTTGTGATAGAAACAAGTTCCCGTTTTGCTGGAAGTAAGTCTGAACTGATCTCAGGAGCATCGAGCAGTGCAGTGAAATTCTGTCTGATGATATCCAGTGTCTTTTGCTTTTTCTGCAATTTCTTTTTTTCCCGGACAGTAGCAGCCTGTTCAGATTCAAGATTTTCTATCCGCTTCTGGATTTTATTAGAGCTTGGGATTTTGGTAACACCGAGATCCTGAAGCTCTTTTTTTAGTGAATCGTGCAGTTGGTATTCTGCCTGATGTTTGGTTCGGTATGCTTTTGGATTTTTAGTAGATTTGCAATCTTCAATTACTTTACGGCAGAGCCGGTAAGAATCACCGTGTTTTTGAATGACTTTCTGCGTGCTCAGATTACTGTTGATTTGTGCAATTCTTTGGTCGGCAACTTTCATAGAAGCTTCAATGTCAGATACATGCTGCCTGAAATCCTCATAATTCAGCAGGTTATTTTCGGAAAGATAAGTTGAAGGTGCGGGCTGCCTCTTTCAGATTATTGAGCTTTGCCCAACGTTCAAATCCTTCACGATTGCCGGTTGTAACATACGTGGAGATATTGATATACAGGCGAGCTTCTCTTCTGGATAATGAGATTTATATTGGAACCAGAATCTGGGGAAAAACACGTTGCAGTATGCATACCGGTCATAAAGCAGTTCTGAATGATGAAACAGAATGGGTTCGCCTGGAAAATCATCATACAGCAATTATAGACAGGGCATTGTTTGAAAAAGCAAATGAAATGCATCCGAAAAAACGGAGAATTGTTGCAGAATCACGCACCAATTTTACGCTGGAAAGACGAAAAAAACAGCCGGCATTGCTGTTATGTGCCAACTGTTGGCGTTCTCTGTTAAAAGAAACAGAGCATCTGCTGAAATGCTCAGATGCCCGAACCAATGGAGATCCGATGGAAACCGCTGGAGGAGAATATCCTTGGGCTTGTCCATCAGTATGTAGCGTCAATGTTGGAAAAAGAAAAGAAAGTATCTTCCAAAAGGCAATGCGAATATAAAGAAATCAATACTGCAGAATTGCAAAAACAGAGCCGACAGTTGACCTCGGAAAAGATGAAACTCTATGATGATTACAAAGATGATCGTATGGGTCGTGATTTGTATAAGCAGAGAGTTGAAAAGATAAGTGGACAGCTGGATGAAATCAAACGAAAAATAGAAGATGCGGAGAATAGCAAAAAGCTTCTTGAACAAAATGAACTTTCTGATAAAATAAAACTAAAAGATTTCTTGGGAATTCAGAAGTTCGATACAGAGAAGCTGCGTGAGATTATCAAGGTGATCTGTGTTCATAGTCAGGATGAAATTGAAATCGAATGGAATTTTGACGATATTTTTTCAGAACAGAGATAACTTGAGCAGGACAATAATGACTTATCAGAAGATAATAAAGGTGCTTGGACTACCTGATGGAAACGTCAGATAGTCTTCGGCAGAAAAAAATTAAATTTTTTTGTCCTATACTTGACACCGTAGAATATGACTATCCAAAATTCCACCTATCAATGGATTGTTTTATCTGTAATGTAAAATCCGGCGATCTGATCCTAAAAGAGCATGAAGCTGCCAAATGGTTCACCAAAGAGACTCTTTACAGCGTAGACTGGCTTCCGGCAGATCAGGCGCTGATTGGAAAGATTGAAAATTATTTAGAGGAGCATGCCTAATTATGCCATTACAAATCGTCAGAAATGATATCACCAAAATGTCCGTAGACGCCATCGTCAATGCCGCAAATTCCTCCTTGCTCGGCAGCGGTGGAGTGGATGGCTGCATTCACCGTGCAGCAGGGCCAAAGCTTTTAGCAGAATGCCGCACATTAGGCGGCTGTCAGACCGGAGATGCAAAGATTACAAACGCCTATGATCTGCCTTGCAATTATGTCATTCACGCAGTAGGTCCTATTTGGAGAGGCGGACAGTTTCATGAGCGGGAGCTGCTTACTTCCTGCTATGAAAATTCCTTAGCACTTGCAAAAGAAAAACATTGTGAAACCATAGCATTTCCACTGATTTCTTCCGGAATTTACGGCTATCCGAAAGCTCAGGCGCTGAAGGTTGCAATCGACGCGATCAGCGCATTTCTTATGGAAAATGATATGACGGTATACATCGTCATTTTTGATAAAGCAGCTTATCGGATCAGCAGCAAACTGTTTTCTGATATTGCATCTTATATCGATGATCATTATGTAGAAACACACATTAACAAAACATCCGAAGCAATGAGGCGCCAGAAGCAGTTCCGGGAAATGGATCTCTGTGAAAGCATATCTTTACCAGAGCCATCAAATGTACCATTAAGTAAGGCTGCAACTTTGGAAGATGCCTTGCAGCAAATGGATGAAAGCTTTTCTGAAATGCTGCTTCGGAAGATTGATGAAAGTGGAATGACCGATTCCCAGTGTTATAAGAAAGCCAATATTGACCGGAAATTATTTTCCAAGATTAAAAATGACAAGTACTACAAACCATCCAAACCGACTGTTCTTGCATTTGCGCTGGCACTTGAGCTTCCGCTTCCGGAAATTCAGGATATGCTGATGAAAGCAGGATTTGCCCTGTCTCATTCCAGCAAATTTGACGTAATCGTTGAATATTTTATCTTGAAGCAAAAATATAGTATTTATGAAATCAATGAAGCACTCTTTGCCTTTGATCAAAGTCTGATTGGAGGCTAAGAAGAAAATAGTTTGGCAATTTTGCACACAGCGTTGTTCGCCTGATATGATTCTCTAGAAATTTTCTGATCCATAAAAAGTGTCGCTTTTCATGCGACCATTTCCCCTGAAAATGGCAGTATCCTATAGTTACAAACAAAATAAGCCATTACTTAGGAGGAAATTTAGCATGAGAAAAAATCTGACAGAAGTTGTATTTATTTTAGATCGCAGCGGATCCATGAGCGGACTGGAAAAGGACACCATAGGCGGCTTCAATTCTATGATTGAAAAGCAGAAAAGAGAGGCAGGGCAGGCGCTGATTTCTACCGTGCTTTTTAACAATAACAGTAAAGTCCTTTATGACAGAGTAGAGGTGCAGAAGATTCCCTCTATGACAGAAGACGATTATTCTGTGTACGGCTGTACGGCTCTCCTGGATGCGATCGGCGGTGCTATCCATCACATTGGAAATGTCCACAAATATGCGCGCACGGAAGATGTACCAGAGCATACCGTTTTTATCATCATGACAGATGGTATGGAAAATGCAAGCCATATGTACAGCAGTGATAAAGTAAAGCAGATGATTCAGCGGCAGCAGGAAAAATACGGATGGGAGTTTCTGTTCCTCTGCGCAAATATTGATGCGATTGAAACAGCCAATCATTTTGGAATTAACGCAGATAAAGCTGCCAATTATCAATGTGACTGCGAAGGAACTACATTGAATTACGAGGTGTTAAATGACGCAATTTCTGCTGTTAGGTGCAATGCAGCGCTTGATTCTAGTTGGAAGAAGCGAATTGATAAAGATTATCAAAAACGTGGACAACATAGCCGCGTAGATTAATGAAACACACAAAGAGCAGAGGATGAACTTTCCAAAGTTCTTTCCCTGCTCTTTCCACATTCATTTATTCCATCACTTCCCCGATCACCTTCATCATCTCATCCACCCGGAACGGTTTCATAATAAACCCATCCATCCCGGCATCCAGCGCATGTTTCCGGT
The DNA here is from genome assembly GCF_027686195.1 of Coprococcus sp. AF102-57. Taxonomy (NCBI): domain Bacteria; kingdom Bacillati; phylum Bacillota; class Clostridia; order Lachnospirales; family Lachnospiraceae; genus Coprococcus; species Coprococcus sp. AF102-57. The sequence goes on from NZ_JAQCSY010000014.1 coordinate 36,319, forward strand.
CTTCCTCAAATGCATTTGCAGTCATGGCAATGATTGGAATCTGTGCCTTCTTCACATCTGCAAGCTGACGGATTTTCTGTGTCGCTTCGTATCCATTCATCCGTGGCATTTGTACATCCATCAGGATAAACTGATATGTGCCTGCTTCCTTATCTTGAATTTCTTCCACACAGGCGCATCCATCCGGAACCCAGTTCACAAGAATCCCTTTATTTTTCAAAACTTCCATGGCAATTTCTGCATTTAATTCATTATCTTCCACCAAAAGTACATGCATTCCGTCAAGACCTATTTTGTATTCCTTTGCTTTATCTGATTGATGAAGCTGATTTTTCGTTGCAATCCGAAGGGGAAGTGAAATCTGTATTTTGGTTCCCTGACCGGAATTACTTTGGATTATCACATCACCATGCATCAGATCTACCAGTTTCTTCACAATCGCAAGTCCAAGCCCTGTTCCTTCAGTCTTGCTCTCGGTAGAAGTTCGCTCTCTTTCAAATGCCTCAAACGCATGTTTCTGAAATTCTTCATTCATACCGATTCCGGTATCCTTTATCGTGAATTTGTATTCGGCAAATCCAGGTGCGATCATTCTCTGGACGCAGCTAAATGTGATCGTTCCTCCCGCTGGGGTAAATTTAACTGCATTATTCAGTACATTTACCAGAACCTGCTGCAGTTTTGTCGCATCACACCATACCAGTGGATTCTCTATTTGATCCTCAACTTTGAAATCAATCATTCCCTTTTGGATGCTGTATTCGAGCATCATTTTCAGATTTTCTTCCATTTGCTTCAGGTCAGTTACCATCTCCACAATTTCTGCCTTTCCACTTTCGATTTTAGACAGATCCAACACATCATTGATGATCTTCAGAAGAATCTCACCAGATGCCTGAATTTTGGAAATTGCATTTTTTACAATTTCTTCATCATCCGGATGTTCTGCAATGATATCAGAAAATCCAATGATCGCATTCATCGGGGTACGGATATCATGGGACATATTTGCCAGGAAAGCATTCTTTACCTCACCGGCTACTTTCGCTTTCCGTGTCGATTCTTTTTCCAGTTCCAATGCATTGGACAGTCTTTTCCGGTGTTCAAACTCCATCTGATCTTGCTGGTGCTCCACCATGAACAGGTAGGAGAGCAGTGCTCCGATTACCAGGCAGTACGGTTGGAACGGATACGCCCCATAAAGTGGAATGATATAGGTATTTACCAGAATTCCGATCAGTGGGACTGCTGAAAACAGTGCCGATTTTATGAGATATCTGACACCCTTTGTATTGTTCATGAATAAAATGAAGAATGTCTGTGCAAATGTATAAACGTAATAAAACAGATTGAGTACGGCAAACACTCCGAAAAATGTACCGCGTATATAGGTCCGGTTCCGTGAAAATCTCCAGACAATTCCCGTCGGAACTGAGAGAAGAACCATCAGAACCAGGAGAATGAACGGAATCATTTCCGCAAATCTTTGCTTCTTTGAACGGTTAATCCCCATATAACTCTGCATAAACAAATGCCACACATATGGCATGATTACATAAACCAGATAAAAGAAAAACACAACCAGCTTAAACTGCAAAAGGTTTCCTGACTTACCTAAGAGTTCTTTCATAAACAATGCATCCATTAACACATAAAGCTCTACCATGCCAATAAAGATCATCGTATATTTTTTACTCGGGCTCCATGTAATATAATAACGGATCCTTAAAAAGATGATCGTCAGTATTATCATCATAAATATTGCGTTGCTCAAATAAATACTACTCATTTTCCAGTCCCTTTTTTCTTTCGTTTTGTCTCATTATTTCTTTCATTATTGTATACTTTTTCTATGCGTTTCGCAATCCATATGTTATACTATTGAGTAAAGGTATCTCAAGGAGGATTTTACAAATGAAAATAGCAGTAACATACGAAGGCGGATCTATTTTCCAGCACTTCGGAAAGACAGAAACTTTTAAAATGTATGAGGTAGAAGACGGAAAGATCACTTCCATGCAGATTGTTCATGCTGGTGGCGCCGGACACAGTGCGCTTGCAGGATTCCTTTCTGAGCAGAGTGCAAATGTTCTGATCTGTGGCGGTATCGGAGAAGGTGCACAAGAAGCGCTGAAAGAAGCCGGTATCAAAGTTATATCCGGTGCAGCAGGAGAAGTAGATGCGGCAGTGAATGCCTATCTTGCAGGAGAACTGGAATCTGCAGGTACAAATTGTGACCATCACCACGAAGAAGGTCATTCCTGCTGTGGACAGCATGAAGAAACAGCAACAGAAGAAGCTTCTGCTGAAGAAGAACATTCCTGTGGCGGACACTGCAGTGGATGCAGCGGATGTGGTGGCGCACATGTGCCGGATTTTGAAGGTCCGAATGTCGGAAAGACCTGCCGTACCCATTACAGAGGTACCTTTGATGATGGTACCCAGTTTGATTCTTCCTATGACCGTGGAGAGCCATTGGAATTTGTATGCGGAGCCGGACAGATGATCCATGGTTACGATAAAGCCGTTGCAACAATGGAAGTAGGACAGACCATCAACATCCATCTGATGCCGGAAGAAGCTTACGGCATGCCGGATCCACGCGCCATTTTTACGCTGGAAATCGCACAGCTTCCTGGATCAGAAGATCTGGAAGTCGGTGCACATGCATATCTGACCAACCAGTACGGACAGCCATTCCCGGTAACCGTAACCGAAAAGACAGAAACCAACATCACATTTGATGCCAACCATGAGATGGCTGGAAAAGAACTGAACTTCCAGATCGAACTGGTAGAAGTAAAATAGTAAATATGAAAAGTGATTTAAGCGCCCCTTTTATTTCGTCATAAAGGAGGCGCTTAAATACTAAGATTATATTTTTGGAAATCGATAATTAGACAACAGAAAGGAGATTTGCCCGTGCTAGATTCAGAATTAAAAACATATCCATGGAATCCAACCGTAAAAAAGAAAGCCCACCGCGTGTTCATGCTGAGATGGTTGATCGTCATCCTGGCTGCCGCTGCAATCTTTTTTCTGACCTATCAGAAACTCACTACCAATGTCTGGGGACTTACGGCTTTCCTTTGCCAGCTTCTTGCCGTTATCGAACTTGCTTTCGGGCTCCAGTTTGTAGAAGCCGGATGGAGCAGAAAGATATCGAGTAGAATGCCACTGGACGAACATTATGAGTATGCGCTTTATATGTATCATATACAATCTGTCCGCGATCTTGCTACGAATAACCGCATGCTGCTCCTGATTGCAAGCCTTGAAATCCAGCTTGGGAAATACGATCATGCTACACAGACAATTACACAGATTTCTGTTGGAAAATGTACACCAGTCCAGTTAAAACAGTTGTATTATATGCAGATCTTACTGGCAGCAGAAGTGGGAGATACTGATACAAAAAATCAGTTTTTAACCCGTTATACAGGAATTCCTGACACAAACGGTGAATATCCATCTGAAGCAGAACTTACCACCTGGATTGAAGCAGAAGAAATGGACAGACTTATTTCTGCATTAAAAAAATTTACTCCAACAAGAAAAGAGCATATCCTGCGTACTTGTCTGATTACAATCGTTCTGGCATACAGTACCTTTTTCTACGGTGCATGGTATGGTATCAATAAAAGCGCAGGATATGCAATCCGCTATTATTTTGCTGAAATATCCGCCATCTGCGTTTCCGTCACCTTGTCCTGCCTGCTGATCTGGGGCATGATCTGTCTGTATAAAAAGCAAAAAAGCCTTCTTAATAGGAAAGCAACCAGACGAATAATTGCCGTTTCTTATGCCGCACTGACTCTTTTCTTACTTTCTCTGATTGGTTACAGCTTTTTAATTGTGAGCTTTGGCGTAGAAGGAACGGAAACCGTAACCGGTCAAGATCAGCATTATATTTATCTTTCCGTACAGTCTGATTACGGCATCGCTACACAGTACCGAACTGATAACCTGATTTATATGCAAAAAACGGGTTTGTTTTTGCCGAATACAGACACTTTAACAGAATCCTCTGTACCAGATTCCGACCCGAATGATTCGGAAACACAAGATAGTAGTACCACTGATTCTACCGAAAATTCTCCGGCACAGGAATCCCAGAAGGCTTCACCGCTTCAGGACGAAATGCGTGCTGTGTATCAATATATCCAGCAACAGAATCCCCTTCCGGATATGAATTTCACTTACACGGCAAATGCAAAGGGCGAAAATTACGCGATCCTCTCTGAGACAACAGAAGAGAAGGATGGCACAACAGTAAATGTCAATTACTGTCTGTATGATAACGGTTCTAAGACAGATGAAAATAATAATACTTTCGAAGAATTGGTTCTGGAAAAGGTATATCCGGATGGTGGATATGAGACAGAACTGGTTGATTTCTATCTGGTAAATCCGGAGACTTTGGAAGTTATAGATGAGCAGAAATCAAGCTGGTAATTCTATTTATCCTATTAAAAAATACTTATCAAATGATAAAAGCATCCGAAGATTACCGGTCTGCTCATAAAGCGTCTTTCCGGCATCTGTAAGCGCAATTTTCTTTGTGCCTCGCAAAAAGAGTGATACCTGTAATTCTTCCTCCAGCATCTTCATCTCCTGATTATTTAAAAATGAAAATATATTATCCATATGATTTTTATTGAATTATCATATAAAAACAATAATTTACATATATATTACATCATGTTAGAATTAAAAAGCAAGAAAAATAAAAAGGAATGAATTTACAAATGAAACGAGTCGATTTTGAAAATGGAACGATAACCAGTAATATCCTTGGAGCATCGCTCCCGATGCTGGTCGCCCAGATTTTAAGCTTACTTTATAACATTGTAGACCGGATTTATATTGCACGTATCCCGCACATCGGAACTGCAGCACTTGGTGCAGTCGGTCTTTGTTTCCCGGTAATTGTCATCATTACCGCATTCAGCAATCTATTCGGAAGCGGCGGTGCACCATTATTTTCGATTGAGCGCGGCAAAAATGAGCCACAGGAAGCGAAAAAAATTATGAATATTTCTTTTTCCATGGTCTGTATCTGTGCCATTGTACTCATGGTAATTGGCTTTTTATTTGCCCGCCCGATCCTGGTACTGTTTGGTGCCTCAAAAGACGCTCTAATCTATGCATATCCGTACCTGATGCTTTACCTGATCGGAACTCTGCCTTCTATGATTGCAACCGGTATGAACTCGTTTATCAATGCACAGGGATATTCAACCATCGGCATGCTTTCAGTTACCATAGGGGCAGTAACGAACCTGCTGCTTGACCCGTTGTTTATTTTTGTGTTCGGACTTGGCGTGCGCGGTGCCGCAATTGCAACGGTCATTTCTCAGACACTTTCTGCTGCATTTGTATTTTTCTTTCTTACAAAGAAAGCAGAACTGAAAGTGAGGCTCCTCAAAAAAGAGGAACTTGCCAGCTGTACAGCTTATGCAAAAAACATTGTAAGCCTGGGAACTGCCGGATTTATCATGCAGTTGACAAACAGTCTGGTAACGATTGTCTGCAACAATGTACTTTCCGTCACAGGCGGAGATATCTACATTTCTGTTATGACCATCGTATCCAGTGTCAGACAGCTTGTAGAAACTCCGATTTATGCAATCAACGAAGGGACTTCGCCAATCCTGAGTTACAATTATGGTGCAAGACGCCCATGCCGTGTAAGAAAAGCCGGTGCCATGATGGCACTTATGATTCTCGGATACACAGCTGTGATGTGGAGTATTATCATCATCGCGCCGAAAACCCTGATCGGAATTTTCAGTTCAGATGCTACGTTGATGAAAGATGCAGTTCCTGCCCTGAAGCAGTATTTTGCAGCGTTTATCTGCATGGATATGCAATACATTGGCCAAACGGTCTTTAAATCCCTGAATAAGAAGAAGCAAGCAATCTTTTTCTCACTACTTCGGAAGGTATTTATCGTCGTGCCTCTGACATATCTAATGCCGTATGCCCTGCATATGGGAACAGACGGCGTATTTCTCGCTGAGCCGGTTTCTAACGTCATTGGTGGAGGATTATGCTTCATCACCATGTTACTTACCGTATTGCCGGAATTAAAGCGTATGGAGCGGAAGAATGCTCTCTATGAGACAGGCACGATCTTATAAATGCGTAAACCACTGTCAAGCTGTAGCAAATTTCGTTATACCGAATTATAAATCTACAAGATTTCAGGAGGAAATGACAAATGAGCAGTAGAGAAGTAATAGAAAATGTACAAGCAGATCTCTTTGCAATACAGGATCTTGTTTATCGGGATTTTCAGGCAAAACTGATGCCGACAGTCAATAAGGAAACCGTCATCGGTGTGCGGATTCCTTCTTTGCGCGCATACGCAAAAAAATTCGGTAAAACAGACAATGTTTCTGCATTTCTTGAAGTGCTTCCACATAAATATTATGAAGAAAACAACCTTCATGGACTGCTGATTGAACAGATTAAAGCGTACCCATCCTGTATTGCCGCACTGGACCGTTTTCTCTCGTATATAGATAACTGGGCAACCTGTGATATGATCGCGCTCCCGACAGTAAAAAAACATCTGGACATATTTATCCAGGAAGTCTGCCGCTGGATAGCATCGGATCACCCTTATATCGTCCGTTTTGGAATTGGAATGCTGATGCGGTATTATCTGGATGAACAGTTTAAACCGGAATATCCCAAAAAGGTAGCCGAAGTTAAATCGGACGAATATTATGTAAACATGATGCGTGCCTGGTATTTTGCTACCGCTCTTGCAAAGCAGTATGACCAGATCATTCCTTATCTGGAAGAGAAAAGGCTGGACACCTGGACACATAATAAGACGATTCAGAAAGCAATTGAAAGCTACCGGATCACGCCGGAACAGAAGATCTATTTAAGGACATTAAGAGTAAAGAAACAATAAGTTTTACCGAGCTTTGACAATTTACGGTTCCCGCAATTTTACCACATTTGCAGCACTACGTCGTCTGTCTTCATCGATTGCAGCGTAGTGCTTTTTCGTTGTATTGACATCTTTGTGCCCCAGAACATCCGCTACCAGGTAAATATCCCCCGTTTCCTTATAAAGGGCAGTACCATAGGTACTTCTGAGCTTATGTGGCGTGATTCTTTTATTTGTAATCTGACTGGCATACTTTTTAACCATATTTTCAACCGCCTGCACACCGATCCGGCGTCTTTGGGTTGATAAAAACAGAGCATTTTCATAGCCAGCAAGGGGCGTTACCGCTTTACGGTATGTCTCCAGATAATTGCGAAGTGCTTTTTCCACCTCTTCACCAAAATAAACAACCATCTGGCTTCCACCTTTTCGTGTCACCATGACCCCATTATTGTTGAAATCCACATCTGACAGGTCCAGTCCAACTAACTCCGATACTCGAATACCTGTTCCAAGTAGAAGAGTAATGATCGCAATATCACGTTCTTTCGTCTTATTATAATAGGAGAGTGCCTGACCGGTTAATTTGGAACCACAGGATTCCACATAATCCAAAAGCTTTGCAACCTCATCGGTATCCAAACGTATGATCGCCTTATCATGTAGCTTCGGCATATCTACAAATAAGGTCGGATTTTTCTGAATTATCTGTCTTTTAAAGAAATAATTATAAAAGCTGCGTAATGCAGACATTTTGCGGAATAAGCCGCGTTCAGAGTTTGTGACCTGTTTGGTTTCTTTGGTATGAACATCTGTAGTATCATAGACCTTCAGATATTCCAGATATTCCTCAATATCAACCGGCTGAATAGCTTCCAGATCCTGTACCTGAAAGTCCTTAATTGAGTGATGTTTATAAACAGGATTTTCTTCAATTAAAAACTGAAAGAACAAACGGATGTCATATGCATACGATATTCGTGTCTTTGGTGATGTGGTTGGTTCAATGGCACGAAAATAATCACGTGCAAAGTCAGGCATGGTGTTTAAAACACCACGAAGACGAATAGTATTATCAATATAAGTTTCTTCCTGGTATGTTTTTGTATCAGATGGCATGATCCTAAGAACCTCCTAAATTCCATAAATTTCCCCGATATAGGTATGATTATAGCATGGTTTCGGAAGATTTGTCTATATCTTTTGGAAAAATCGGTATTTGTCGTATAGATTTGTTATTCAAAATACTGCTGTCCCAAGACAACTTTTTGCCAGGGACAGCTAATTATAATTACTAGCACGGTCTGTTTCCTTTTTCAAATGGATATTCAATCCCCCAGTCTTTTCTAAGTCCATCCATCTGTTCCATGATGCGAATACTTTCTTCATGCGGCATTTCCGTACATTCAAGTTTTCCTTCACGGATAGCCTTCATAGAAGCGCGTACTTCATATTCAAACCCAGTGATCTGTTCTGGCATTGTAATTTCCCTTACAAATTCCCGATCCGGTGTATATACTTTTACCGCTGTAATATCATTAATATTTTCCGCAATCAGATACCCCTTGGTCCCATATATCATACCATATTGTTCTGTACCGGTAAGTGCACTGCTTTGTATAGAAGCCATCGATCCATTTTTGTATTTCAGAATAATGGAATTCTGTGCATCCACTCCACTGTCAAATTTTACGCAGGAAGAAAGCGTTTCTTCAACATCATCGCCTAAAACCATGCTTGCAAAATTCAGTGGGTAAATACCTACATCTAATAGCGCTCCACCGGCAAGCTTCGGATCGATCAGACGTTCTTTTGTATGCATATCATATCCGAGATTTGCTGAAATCCCCTTTATTTCTCCGATTTCACCACTTGCAATAATATCATCGATTATTTTACGGGATGGAAGGTATCTTGTCCAAATTGCCTCCGTAATAAAGACTTCTTTTTCCTTTGCGAGAGCAAATACTTCTTTTGCTCCAACAGCATTTACAGTAAATGGTTTTTCACAAAGTACCGGTTTCCCATGATTGATACAAAGTTTGGCATGTTCTATATGAAACGGATGTGGTGTCGCGATATAAATCAACTCTACTTCCGGATCATTTACCAGTTCTTCGTATGAGCCATATGCCTTTTCAAATCCCCATTCTTTGGCAAATTTCTGCGCTCTGTCAAGATTTCTTGCAGCAACGGCATATGCAGCCGCATCGTCCATACCGTCCAGTGTTTTCGCCATATTTGCTGCAATTCGCCCAGCACCGATAATTCCAACTTTCATCTGTTCCATTTCTTTACACTCCTTTTTTCACATATTATTCTACATGGAAATCCATCCAAATGCATTCGCCACAGAACTGATCAAAATAATCAGAACAAAGATTGGACACAGATATTTAATCATAACAGCAAAAATCTTCTTTCTGCGGAATGCATTTTCTCCATGAATAATCTCTTCTTCTATCTTCTTTACCCCAACAACTCTAGCTACCAAAAGGCTTGTCATCAGTGCCGCGATCGGCATCATTACCGAATTAGTCAGAAAATCAAAGAAATCCAGGAACTGCATACCAATAATTTTCACAAATGCAAGTGGTCCATATCCAAGTGAAGATAAACTTCCTAATACTATCATAATCACACCAACAAGCACAGTAGACTTTTTACGACTCCAGCCGATTTCATCTTCAAATGTAGATACTGCACTCTCTGTCAATGCGATTGAGCTTGTCAGCGCAGCAAAAAGAACAAGCAGAAAGAACAGAATTCCAATTGCTGTTCCCAATCCCATATTCTCAAACACCTTTGGTATTGTAATAAACATCAGTGCCGGCCCTGCCTGTAACGTATCCGGATTTCCACCTGAAAACGCAAATACGGCTGGGATGATCATAAGTCCTGCCATAATTGCAATCGCTGTATCAAATACTTCTACATTTCTTGTAGAATCTTCAATCGAAATATCTTTCTTCATATAAGAACCAAATGTGATCAAAATTCCCATAGCGATCGATAGGGAATAAAACATCTGTCCCATAGCAGCTACCACAGACATCCATGAGAAATTCTTTAGATTTGGCACCAGAAAATACTTCACGCCTTCCATTGCACCTGGTCGTGTTACTGAGTAAATGGTAATGATCAGCGAAAGCACGATCAAAATCGGCATCATAAACTTTGAAACACGCTCAATTCCATTCCGAACACCTGCATAAATAATAATCAGTGTAATCAGACAGAATATGATAAAACAGATTTCTGTAGAAAATCCATTTGAAATAAACTCTGAAAAATATCCATCTTGAGCCAGACTACTGCTGTTCCCTTTTACATATTCCAAAAGGTACTTGATAACCCATCCTCCAATTACAGAATAATATGGTACAATCAGAACCGGAATAATCGCATTAATCCATCCACCAAAAGAAATCCATTTTGACTTTCCAAAAGATTTGAACGCACCTACCGGACTTTTTCTTGTCATACGGCCAATTGCTGATTCAGCAATTATCATCGTATAACCGAAAGTAAGGGCTAACAGAATATAGATAAGCAGAAAAATTCCTCCGCCATATTTCGCCGCAAGATAAGGAAACCTCCAGATATTTCCAAGACCTACAGAAGCTCCTGCTGCTGACAGTACATATCCTAATTTACCGGAAAATGTACTCCTTTTTTTATGATTATCCATAACAAAATCTCCTCTTTTATTCTAAAATTAAATACACCTGTTTGATTTTATCATGATAATCCTTTAAAGTCACTAGTAAAATCAAGTATAGCCTTAAAAATATAAAATTTCTTAGTATAAAATTAAAAAGTCCGGAAAGACTAAGACGGGGTGAGCGATGGGATCTTGGTTAGAGACCTTAAGAATGTCTTAGTCTTTTAGACTTTTATAAAAAATAGAGTGTATATAATGTGCTGTCAGGCAGATTATTCGCTGCTACCTGACAGCACAGATGGTCTTTAATAAACAGAATCATCTCCATAATACGAAACAACCAGATAGTCTCCTTCCTGGAGATTATTCCTGTCTTTTAAACTTAAATGATTTGCTTCTGCCAGCTCATCCATATATTCATATATGGAATCTTCTGTTCGTCTGTATCTTTGTGCAATGCTCCAGAGTGAATCCCCTTTTTCAAGCTGGACACTTTTATAATATCTCTCTCCGGAAGGTTCTTCAGCTTTGCTATCGTGCGCACTGGAGAAAAAGCTTCCAAATCCAAAACTCAATGACATAACCATCACCAGAGCCGCAATCCCTGTCACAAACCGTCTGATAGAATTCGTCTTACGGTGCTTTGCATAATGACAGTGCTTCTGTCCTTTTGCTCCTGCATGATATCGATCTGCATACATATCTTTTCTTTTCTCTGATCTCATGATAAATTCCTCCCTTTTCTTCTGTAATCTTTTCAGTTCTCCTATATACCAGAAAGCATGTTCCCGAACAACTGTTCTGTTATCAATATACAGCAAGAACATACGTTTGTCAATATGCAAATCGAACGTATTTTCTAAACATTTGTTTGCTATTTTTTCTTCTGTATGATATGATAATTTTAATAGTTCGGATAATAATTCAAATTGATATAGATACAGATTTAGGAGGTCTTTTATGAGTAAAGGTAATATTAGCAAGAAACAGGAAGAGATACTTGAATATATTAAGTCCCAGATCCTGCAACGTGGTTTTCCACCGGCTGTACGTGAGATCTGTGATGCTGTGAATCTGAAGTCAACTTCTTCTGTACACTCTCATCTCGAGACTCTTGAGAAGAACGGATACATACGACGTGACCCAACCAAACCACGTGCAATCGAGATTCTGGATGATTCATTTAATCTCACAAGACGTGAGATGGTTCAGATTCCGATCGTAGGCCATGTAGCTGCAGGAGAACCGGTTCTTGCACAGGAGAATATTGAAGATTACTATCCTGTTCCTACTGAATATATTTCATCAAATAAAGAACTCTTTATGCTGAAAGTTCAGGGTGAAAGTATGATAAATGCCGGTATACTGGATGGAGATTATGTCATTGTGGAAAAGCAGGCAACTGCAGAGAACGGTGACATGGTTGTTGCTCTGATTGATGACGGTGCAACGGTAAAGACGTTTTACCGAGAAGAAGGTGTGATCCGTCTTCAGCCGGAGAATGATGCAATGGAACCATTTATCCTTGAAGATGTTACGATTTTAGGGAAAGTTGCTGCTGTTATGCGCTTCTTCCGTTAATTTTTAAAAAACAGGTGATTACTTGCAGAAGCATCTCAGATAGAAGTGCTTTTTGCAAGTAATCACCTGTTTTTTATATATGTTCTTCTCCATATCCTTTTTTCTCTTACTATCATAAATATTTTTTCAAATGCATCAAAAAAGCCGGATAAAATATACAGGTATTCTCAACCTGTCATCTTATCCGGCTATTGTTTCCATTGAACAACTCACCCTTCGATGCTCGTATCTATATATGACATATCCAGATGATCCAGTCAGTACTGTTTCCTACTATTTTTTTGCAAGTTCGTACATCGCTGCTGCCGTAATCTGCAGTGCACGGAGAAGCTTTTCTACTTCCACATGTTCATCTGGCTGATGGATCACGTCTGCTTCACCTGGAAATACCGGTCCGAATGCAACCATGTTCGGGAATTTCTTTGCGTAAGTTCCACCACCGATTGCAAGTGGTTCCAGGTGCTCGCCGGTCTCTTCTTCATATACATGAACGAGCTTCGTCACCAGTTCAGAGTCTTTTGGTACATAAAGAATTTTGTGGTTATTTTTCCGGAGCACATCGAATGTGTAACTGTTGATATGATTGATCAGTGTATCATCAACAACTTTCGGATCTGCATTTTTTGGATAACGGACATCTAATGTAAAATATGTCTCTTCTCCATCATAATAAACGATACCAAGGTTTACGGTTGTCTCACCAGTTTCTTCATCCACATAATGTACTCCCAGTGATTCTCCATTTGTCTCCGTTCCGATCTCTTTCAGAAGAAATTCCATCAGTTGCTGGAATTCTCCACCAAATTCATTCTCTTTCACTGCATTCAAAAGAAGAATTGCTGCATTTACACCAAGATGCGGGGTACTTCCATGTGCACTTCTTCCCACCGCTTCAACGATTGTTTTTCCGTTTTCATGCGTCACAGTAATTCCTTCTGTCTCTGTTACCTTAATGTCTCCTTTTACGACCAGTTTACAAGTTGGAATCACGACATTATCAGCGATTCCACCGCCGAAATATTCCACTTCGATATGCCCTTTGTCATAAACCTTAGAACCACCTTTGATACCGGTCGTTCCTTTTTCACAGAAAATAACCGGAAAATCTGCATCCGGAGTAAATCCGATCGTCGGCATCTCATATCCGTTCTCTACGTAATACGCCGCACATGAAGAGCCACATTCCTCATCAGATCCAAAAATAACACGGATTCTACGGTCAATTGAAAGATTCAGGTCACGGATCGCCTTCAATGCGTAAATTGATCCAATGATAGGTCCCTTATCATCCAGACATCCTCTTCCCCAAAGGATTCCATCGTGGATCTCGGCACCATAGGCAGGATAAGTCCAGCCGGTATCACCAGCCGGTACAACGTCTACATGACCGAGAACGCCTACCATCTCTTTTCCTTCTCCATATTCTACCCAGCCGATACGATTGTCTGCCTGCCCAACCTTGAAGCCAAGTTTGCGGCCAAGTTCAAGGGCATCTTCCAGAGCAGCCTTCGGTCCAGGACCATATGGCGCGTCTGGCTGTGCCTCACCACGCACGCTTTCAATTCTCATGTTCTGTTGAATTCCAGCAAGAATTTCATCCTTCATCTCCATAATCCTGCTGTTTAATGCTTCATAACTCATTATTACATTCCCCACTTTCTTGTGTATTCCATCTGTATTCTATTATACACGATACATCTTTAGAAACCAAATAATATTTTAACAAATCTGTTCCGAATCCAGCACGATCGTAAATGGACCGTCATTTAAAAGAGACACCTTCATATCTGCACCAAAGCTTCCTCTTTCCACAACCGGGATCACTTTCTTACATTCTTCAATAATATATTCATACAGTTCATTTGCCATATCCGGTGCACCTGCCTCAATAAAACTTGGGCGGAATCCTTTTTTACAGTTTGCATATAAGGTAAACTGGGAAATCAGAAGAAGTTCTCCATCCACATCCTTCAGGGCAAGATTGGTCTTTCCGTTCTCATCTTCAAAAATGCGAAGTCCTGTCAACTTCTTTACCATTTTGTCTGCAATCACTCTGGTATCATCCTGTGCCACTCCGATCAGCACCATAAATCCTTTTCCAATCTTTCCGATCACTTCTCCTTCTACCGCAACCTCGGCATGTGTTACTCTCTGAATTACAAATTTCATGTTTTCTTGTCTCCTCTTTCTTCTCTTTATTTGACACTATAATGCCTGTGTTCCGAAATTATCAGAACATAAGTATTTTGCTACAGGTCTAAAAAACGGGGGATTTTTATTTCCCCCGTCTTATAACATTATAATCTCTGTTCTTACTCTTCCAAGCTTGCCTTTAATTCAAGAAAATCTTTGATAGCTTTCACACATCCGTCAACACCAAACTTGGAACTGTTTATACAAATATCATAACTTTCGGCATCGCCCCATTTTTTGTTGGTATAATAATTGTAATAGCTTGCCCTGCGTTTATCTGTCTTATGTATCAGATCTTTTGCTTTGTTATCTGTCAGTTCATTCAGCTTTGCTACATTTTTAATCCTGTCTTCCAGATCTGCATGAATGAATACACTTAGTACATCATCCCGCTCTTCCAGTGCATAATCCGCACATCTTCCTACCAGTACACACGGTCCTTCCTCCGCAATCTTTTTGATCGCATCAAACTGCGCAAGGAAAATCTTGTGATTTAGTGGCATTTCATTGACAGAACCGGATGCAAATCCCATAGAATATGTATCCATTACCAATGAATAGAGAAAACTGTTCGTCGGTTTTTCATCATGTGTCTCAAAAAGCTCTTTGCATATCTTACTGTCCTTTGCTGCCCGTGACAACAATTCTTTATCATAAAACTCAATTTCCAGTTCATCTGCCAGACGTTTTCCAATCTCGCGTCCTCCGCTTCCAAACTGACGACCTATTGTTATAATTGTATGTGTTTTACTCATAAACGTCACGCTCCTTTGCAGGTCATTATTCCATAATTATCCTATACATATTATATAACAATTCATAATAAATGTATAGATTTTCATGACATTTTGCGTAGTTTTTTCAATAAATTTTCAAAATATTCCGGAAGTGGGGCATCAAATTCCATATATTTTCCGGTTCTCGGATGGATAATTCCAAGAATTTTCGCATGAAGTGTCTGCCCCTGTAGTGTCCACGGACATTTTGCCGGACCATATACACAGTCTCCAAGCAACGGATGATGGATACTTGCCATATGCACACGGATCTGATGTGTGCGACCGGTTTCGAGCTCACAGGCAATATAAGTATAATCGCCAAACCGCTCCAGGACCCGGTAGTGTGTCACTGCATTTCTGCCGTTTTTCTCATTGATACTCATTTTCTTCCGGTCAATCGGATGGCGTCCGATCGGCGCATTCACAGTACCGGAATCCTCTTTGATATTACCGTGTACAATCGCATGATAAATCCGCTTAATGCTGTGCTCTTTTAACTGCTCTGCAAGGATCTGGTGTGCGGTATCATTTTTACATACCAGAAGAGAACCGGTAGTATCCATATCGATCCTGTGTACGATTCCCGGACGCATTACACCGTTGATTCCTGAAAGACGGTCTTTGCAATGATACATGATCGCATTGACCAGGGTTCCGGTATAATGACCTGCTGCCGGGTGCACTACCATACCTTTCGGCTTATTAACCACCAGGATATCATCATCCTCATAGAGAATATCCAATGGTATATTTTCCGGCAGGATATCCGGTTCCGTCAAATCCGGTATCGTAATCTGAATTTGATCTCCTTTTGCAACCTTATAGTTAGATTTGATTACTGTGGAATTTACCTTTACATTTTTTTCTTTTATCAGTTTTTGAATATAAGAACGGGAAAGCTCCGGCACTTTCTCTGTGAGAAATTTGTCGATTCTCTCCCCTGCATTTTCTTCACTCTGAAATTCTTTAATCTGCATGTTTCTGCTCCTGTCTGCGCGAATAAATAGAAAAATCTTCGTCCTTATAATAAAAAAAGATCAGCAGAACCAGAACGATAAACGTCACAGTCACATAAATATCCGCCACATTGAAAATCGGAAAATCAATCAGTGAAAAATAAAAAAAGTCAACCACATATCCTCTGGTCAGACGGTCAATAAAATTCCCGATTGCTCCGGCTGTCAGAACGATCATGCAGATTCTGAGTGGCAGATATCTTTTTTCTATCGGAGTTCTGCCATAAAACCAGCTCACAACAACAAGAATCACAACGGTCATGATGACAAAGAACCATCGCTGGTTCTGAAAAATCCCAAATGCAGCTCCTCTGTTTTCAAGATAATGCAATTCAAAAACATTATTCCACAACACAAATGCAGACTGCTCCTTCAAATGTGCAATTGCCAGAAGCTTTGTATACTGATCCAGAAGCACCAGGATTACGATTCCAAGTGCTGCAAAAATATATTGTTTTAACCCTGGTCTGTTCTTCATATGCTCTCCTTTACTGCTAATGCCATTAGATATACTTTCGGATTGTAACATAATAACGTCCCTTTTTTGTCTCGGAAAGAACTCCTTCGTACTGAAAACGTCCCATCTGTCTTACGGAAATGATATCGTTGTCCTTTACATGATATCCATTACTGGTAATCAGCTTTCCGTTTACATATACACGCCCAGCCTCAATCAATGCAGTAAGTTTACTTCTGGACGAAGAAAAAGCCAGTGAAAGAAGGGAATCCAGGCGTACTGACGCAACAGTCCCCTTAATCTCTTCGTACTTTGGCTCCCATTTAAAATCTGCATTTTCTACTTCTACGGCACGAACGGTTGTATGACGTACCCTGGTCAGTTCTTTTACAAGAAACTCCGTCAGTTCCTGATGTACAAAAACATAAGCTTCCTTATCGTGAATCAGAATATCTCCCGTCTTTGCCCGTGTGATCCCAAGGTTCAGAAGTGCACCCAGATAATCTCTGTGTGATAATTCCTCAGCAAATTTCGGCTGTAGCGGACTGATCTTCAGAATGCGGATCGGATATGTACTGCGGATACTTTCCTCATCCATATACATATAAAAAGCATCAGGTAGAAATGCTGCCATCTGACGCTCTGACGGATCATACCCGCCAAAGGTCCTGTATGGAACAGGGAAAGAATCCTTCGGCGTAGTATGTAATATATTCAGTTCATTCAGGTTCAGGAAATCGGAATACATAATGATTCCTCTCTGATAAGCATTGTTAGACAGCTCAATCAGACGTTTGCGAAGTAAAGTCTCTTCTTTTTCCATACCCTGTCTTCTTTCTTCTAGTAACGGTTCTGGATCGGCACATCGAACGAAGTATTCAGAAGATCCTGCATATCGCCGGAAATATCAACATTTGCCGGTGTTACCAGAAAAATATAACTTGAAATCTTCTGAAGATTACCATCAATTGCAAAAGCAGATCCTGATGTGAAATCAATAATTCTCTGCGCGATCTCAAGATCCATACCTTCCAGATTCAAAATAACAGTTCTTCCCGCGAGAAGAGTCTCTGTAATCTCACGTGTATCATCCATTGCGTTTGGTTTGATTACACAAACTTCCATTGCAGGAGCATTTCTGCGTGTAGAAGGCTGGCGCATCGGGGTGACTTTATTTGAACGACCTGATTTTTTAAGCTGATAATCTTCCTCTTCTTCTTCGTAAGCAGCCGGTTTATCTTTCTTTCCAAAAATATTCTTTTTTGGCTTCTCTTCTTCATATGACTCATCTTCAAAATCGTCATCTTCATCGTAGAAATCATCATCATACTCATCATCGTCGCCGTTTAATTTCATAACGTCTAAAAACTTATCTAATACTCCCATTTTTCTTATACACTCCTATCTGTGGTATCTAAATCTGATGAGCATAATTTCGCTCGCCAAAAATTGCTGTCCCTATCCGAACCATGGTGGCTCCCTCTTCTATAGCAACTTCAAAATCATTGGTCATCCCCATTGAAAGAATACTCATGTTAACATTATCAACTTTTTCCTTTGCAATGTCAACAGATAATTTTCGTAAGTTTGCAAAATGTATACGATTTTCTTCCGGGTTTTCTACAAACGGAGCAATTGTCATCAATCCTTGTACTTTTATGTGTTGAAATCTGACAATTTCATGAATAAAATCCATAACTTCCTCTGGCATCAGACCGAATTTTGTATCTTCTTTTGCCATGTTTACTTCGAGAAGCACATTTACAACAATACCTTTTTTCGCTGCTTCTTTATCAATTGTTTCCGCAAGACGAATAGAATCAACAGAATGGATCAGCTCTGCCTTATCGATGATATATTTTACTTTGTTGCGCTGCAGATGACCAATCATCTGCCAGTGAATATCCTTTGGCATTATGTCATATTTTTCATCCAGTTCCTGCACTTTATTTTCACCAAAATAACGGCAACCGTAAGCATACGCTTCTTCCAGCATTTCTACCGGTTTGGTCTTGCTGACAGCAATCAGTGTTACATCCTCCCGTTTTCTGCCGGAGCGTTCGCATGCAGCGCATACACGCGCTTCCACATCTTTTAAGTTTTCTGTGATCATTTCTTTCACTCCATTTCTTATTGACTTACTATCTGATTATCCCGAACAGAATCTCCGTTCAGGGCAATATGATCATAATTGGATAGACTGTAGCTGTTTCCTTCTGCAATAATATAGTATTCATCACTCTCACTCAGGATCTGAACCTGCTTGAATACAGCATAGCCTTTATTGACATTATAAACTCCTTTGATGCTTTCGGTTTTCAAAAGATCCATCGTATCGGAAGATTCCGGCAACAAAAGAGTATCTCCTTTTTTCAGATTCTCTGTATCCAGATATGCAATACCCGATTCCGTATCCTCGTTAATGATCGTCACCGGAATAAATTCCGTTGTCGTCTTTCCTTTTTTGGTCGTCTGCCTGTAGACACCTTCGTTCTGAGAAGCCCCGCCGCTCGTGATATAATCTATCGGAACAGCATAACAGTCTTTCTCCGTTACCGAGGTTTTCGGAATCTTAAGCCCGGACTCGTCTTCCAGGATCAGTTCAATATTCACGAACCGTTCATCTGCATACCGGATCATGGAATCCTTAAAAGTAATATTGACATAAATATCATTTTTCTTTTCCGTAAGTCGCATAGTTCCCCACAGGTCCTTATTATCCTTCAGGAATCTGACCTCAACAGAAAGGGAATCTTCCCCGTTCATTTTTTTCTGGAAGGTTTGTGCCAGATCAGAGGTCAGGCGTACCGTTACCGTCCACTCTTCATCTGTGACCAGGCGATATACCGGCTGCCCTGCATCAATCTTCTGGTTGCCTGAAAGCTCTGTGACACTGTAATTTGCTTTATCAAACATCTCATCCGTGATATTATCTGTCGTCAGATTTTCATAGCCATCTACCGAAAGCTCCACGATTCCGTCATCCGGGCTTTGAAATGCATCTACATTTCCGGACTGCAGAATAGAATTCAGCTGTGCAACCCTGCTCTGTGTCGTATTGTTCTGTAAGATCGCTGTTACTTCACTTTTCAGATTTGATGCCGTCTTAAACTCCTCCGGTGAATAGGATTCATTAAATCCCTGTGCCTTCAGCAGAATACTGTTCCATTCATCTGCATTCAGGGAAACTTCTTCATTGCTGTCCTGATCCGTCTGTGTCTCGAGCTTGGAAGACGTAATGGTGTAAATATTGGTTCCAAGTGCAACCTTCTGTGCATCGTCTACAAAATAATTGACATATCCGCTTTTTTCAGCATTCACCACCGTTTCTTTTCTGAGAACTATTCCGGTAAGATTCCTGTCTTTTAAAATGCTTCCTTCCCGTACCTCATATACACTCACTCTGTCTTTTGTAAAATAGATCAGAACGGTAAAAACAAGATACAAAAAAATAATTCCAAACAGAATCGTACCAATATTTAAATGTCCTTTTCGTTTATATTTCTGGAGGCTGACGACCTCCGTATTCTTCTTTTTCCCAGCCAAAAATCAAGCCTCCAAATCTATTCGGATTTTAACAGACATAGTGCCGCACCATTCAGATAATCACAGCACCTGCCCTGATACCTGCCTTCCTCTTCCATCTTCTGCAGCAGTTCGTCCCTCAGCCTCCACCAGCTGCATCCCCAGTTACAGAACACCGCATCTTTCTCAGGAATTCTTGAAAACATTCGTTCTACTGCCACGGTTTCCGGAATCTGTTCAAGAAACGTAATCACTCTTTCAAAATATTCTTCCTTTGAACATACCGTTATTTTACCATTTTCATACCAATCGCACAACCGTGTATTTCTGGCAATATAAAGCGAATGCAGTTTCACAATATCCACACCAAGCGCAGTAAGGATTCTTGCAGTCTCTTTTGCATCCGCTGCCGTATCTCCCGGAAGATTAAGAATCACATGGGTACAGATTGAAATACCAGTATATCTTTTAATCCGCAGTACTGCATCGATAAATTCTGCAAGACCATGTCCCCTGTCGATCATCTGCAGTGTATGATAATTTGCTGTCTGTAATCCAAGTTCTACATTCATCTGAATTCCGGTCATCGCGCGGATATCTCTCATAATATCAAGATACTCAGCCGAAACACAATCCGGTCTTGTGGAAACAGATATCTCCACGACACCCGGAATCTTGGTAGCCTCCATCAGATAACTGCGAAATCTGTCCGGAGGAAGAAAGGTATTGGTATAATTCTGAAAATATGCAATATATTTGTTGGCATGGTATTTTCTCGTGATCATCTGTCTGGTCCGTGTCAACTGTTCTGTGACAGAAACTGCAGCCGACATTGCCTCAAATCCGGTTCCTGCACCGGCACAGAATGCACATCCATCTCCGTTAAGACGGTTCGGACATGTGACCGGAAGGTTCACCGGAAGCTTGTATACTTTTTCACCATATTTGTTTTTCAGGTAATCCGAATATTTATAATATAACATATTTTTCCTCTCATTTATGAATAATTACAAAATTTTAACACATACTAACCGCATAGAATCGTATAAGGAGGATATTTACATGAAATGGTTTGATAATACAGCACTCACCGTCGTGATCATCGGTGCTGTGAACTGGCTTCTGATCGGTATATTCCGTCTGGATCTTATTGCCTGGCTTTTTGGAAACATGTCATGGCTCTCACGTATCGTCTACACGATCGTCGGACTGTGTGGACTCTACCTGATCAGTCTTTTTGGTAGAATCGGATCCATGTCCGAATCTTAATACGCCCAGGTAATGTACCTGATACCATCTCGGTGTATTTTCTACATGCTTGAAAAAAAGAAAGGGGCTCCCAGACAAGAGATGCCCCTTTTTGTGTATACGATAAGATTCACACACCACATTTACTGCTGACCAGACGGGATTGCCTCGATCAATGATGTCATATCCTCATACAGAACCGGTTTTTCTGAGGCTCCCATAACAATCGATATGTATGGATTGTCACTGGAATCTTTTTCCATCAGAATCAGACAATATCCTGCTTCATCCGTTGTCCCGGTCTTCCCGCCTACGATCGTAACATTCTCCGGCACATCCACCTCTCCCTGCGCATAGAGATTGGTCGGTGTAAACAACGCCTCCTGGCTGTTACCGTCCACATCTGTATAATATGCGGTATATGCTTCACTCTGTATGATATTTACAAAATCTTCATGCTTTATGCACTCATTAAATATCAGATAAAGGTCATACGCTGTTGTATAATGATTGTCATCATGCAGTCCGTGCGGATTCATAAAATGAGTCCCGTTCGCCATCAATTCCTGGGCTCTGCGGTTCATCATATTAACAAACGCTTCTTCTGATCCACCTACATATTCCGCGATTGCAGTTGCTGCATCATTTCCAGAATACAAAAGAAGAGCTCCCAAAAGATCCCTGAGTGTCCAGACTTCTCCTTTCGCAAGACCGCACACCTGTGCATCCGCCGAAAAACTGGATGCATCTGCGTTTCCACTGATCGTCACCTGGTCATCCAAATTTGCATTCTCAATAGCGAGAAGTGCCGTCATGATCTTGGTTGTACTGGCAGGATACAGTCGTTCATGCGCTTTATAAGAATATAATACACGTTCTCCTGTAAGATCAAATAATGCAGCACTGTGCAATTCAGTATCTTCTGTATATCCCTCTAACGCCACATCATTTTGTGCTACACACAGCTCCTCTGCATAAAGCTTTCCCTGGTATAAATCCTGATTATAATTTTTAAGTTCATATGCTGTCACAGGTGTTGCTCCTTTTCCTCCGATGCAACCACCTGTAAACAGACTTATCGATGCCACACATACCAGTGCGGCACTTTTTGCTCTACTTATACATCTCACGCCAATCCAAGTCTCCTCTGTCTAATGCAAGTATAATGATTTCTGCCGTTGCAAGATTGGTAGCCATCGGGATGTTGTGCATGTCACAAAGACGAATGACATCATTTACATCCGGTTCATGTGGCTTTGGATTCTGTGGATCCCGAAGAAAGATCAGAGCATCAATTCCATTCTGTGCAATCTGCGCACCGAGCTGTTGTTTGCCGCCCAGCGGTCCCGCAAGATATTTGTGAATAGAAAGATTAGTAACTTCTTCGATCAGCCGGCCGGTTGTACCGGTCGCATACAACTCATGCTTGCTCAAAATCCCACGATATGCAATACAGAAATTCTGCATCAGTGTTTTCTTAGAGTCATGCGCAATAAGTCCGATATTCATTTTCTCAGCTCCTTTTACTGATATTTTTTAGGCTGAAGCCCTATATTTAATACAATGCCAATTCCCATATACAAGCTGATAAGCGAAGTCAGTCCGTAACTAACAAACGGAAGGGGAATTCCTGTATTTGGTAAGATTCCTGTTGCCACGCCGATATTGATAAACGACTGAAATCCTATCTGCGCGGCTACACCGCAGCAAATAATCCGCCCCGCCAGATCTTGTGCCCTGAGTCCTATCAATATGCATTGTACTACAATCAATAATAACAGACCAATCACGATACAGCAACCCACAAAACCTAATTCTTCACCTACAATTGCAAAAATAAAGTCTGTCTGTGGCTCAGAAATAAAATTTCCATTCTTCACGGATGTGGTTGTATTATTATTCAGTCCTTTACCGGTAAGCTGTCCGGAACCAATCGCCATAATTGCATTATTCTGCTGGTAAGCTTCATCACTTGCATATTTCTGCGGTTCCAGCCATGCCAGAATACGCTTTTGCTGATAATCGTGCAGAAATGGCTGATTTGGCTGTACAACAATACTGATAAAAATAATCGTAACCGGAACCAGAATCGCAATCAGGGTTCCGATAAATCGATAACTCAGTCCCGCCAGATACATCATAGCACAAAAGACAAGCGCTATGGATAAGGTTGTTGAAAGGTCTGGCTGAAGAACGATCAGGATCAGTGTTGGTGCAATCAGTCCTACTGCTTTCAGGATGGTTGCAGCACTGTTCAGATCATCCTCATGATTCATCAGAAATTTTGCAAAGAATACGACAACCAGTATTTTGCTGAGCTCTGATGGCTGAAAATTCGTCACTCCGATATCGATCCACCGCTGTGCACCATTTACATTGGTTCCAAACAGCTTTACACATACCAGTGCAATGATATTGATCCCGTATAAAATCCAGTAAAAGTTCAGAAGCCATACATAGTCTATCATCGAAAGAATGATCATCAGGATCACTCCGGCGACAAGTCCTATGATCTGTCTTCCCTGTACTGCCTGCTTTGCACTTCCGATTACCATAACTCCGATAATCGATATAGCAATAACAGAAATGACCAGACCGAATTTCACATCTTTTAAATGATAAGGTTTTGTCTTTTTTGGTAATCTCACGATTTTTCTCCTGTCAAGTTGATTCTAATCTGTGAACGTGTTATTTCCACTTTAAAATTATCTTCGGTTATCTTCATGTATTTTCCGATTGTGTGGTATAATTCTCCGCACAAAAGTTCATAAGTATCTGGCTGACACTGCACCCGGTCCGAAACAAGAAGGCTTTTCAAACGTTCTTTTGCAATGCGGACAGATGAATGGTGCATACCTCTTTCAAATACATGCATGATACATCCTCCTAATTTCTTTTAAACATATGGGAAAGTTTGTAAAACAGACCTTCCTGTTTATCCAGATCGAGAAATGGTACTTCTTCACCGGTTATACGCCGGCAGATATTGGTATATGCTTTTCCTGCCAGCGAATCCATATCTACAACCGTCTCTCCCTGGTTCGTTCCGATCACGACCTGTTCATCATCCGGAATTGCTCCGATCAGATCGATAGGAAGAATCTCTGTCACATCTTCTACTGACATCATCTCTCCTCTTTTCACCATATCCATCCTGATACGGTTAATAATAAGATTCAGTTTTTTCATGTGATTCTGCTCCAGCAGCCCAATGATGCGGTCAGCATCACGAATGGAGGATACTTCTGGCGTTGTCACAACAAATGCTCTGTCAGCTCCGGCAATCGCATTCTGGAATCCCTGCTCAATTCCTGCCGGACAATCCAGTAAAACGTAATCAAATTCATCTCGAAGCTCATTTGTAAGCTTGATCATCTGCTCCGGTGTGATCGCTGACTTATCCTTTGTCTGTGCCGATGGCAGCAGATACAGATTTTCATGACGCTTATCACTGATCATCGCCTGCTTCAAACGGCAGCCACCTTCGATCACATCGACCAGATTATATACGATCCGGTTTTCAAGTCCCATGACAACATCCAGATTCCGAAGGCCCAGATCCGTATCGATCACCAGTACCTTTTTCCCGAGCCTTGAAAGTCCGGCACCTATATTTGCTGTCGTTGTTGTTTTTCCGACACCGCCTTTTCCCGATGTCACTACAATAATTTCACCCATTTTTCAGATCCTCCTACCACTCCAAATTCTCCAGTGGATCGATATAAATGCGCTTGCCGTCAAGACGGGCGATACTTGGTCTTACGGTTTCGTCCTGAAGATATGTATGTGTTGATACAATATCTGCAATCTTCATCACATGCGGTCTCATCGACAACGCCGTAATAAACGCATTCCGATCTCCTGTTGCCCCGGCATGTACCGTTCCCCTTACCGCACCCAGCACAACAATATTGCCCTTGGATACTACGGTTGCACCAAACTCTACATCGCCAAGTATAATAATACTCTGCTCTGTCTCCAGTACCTGCCTTTGTCTGAGTGTACCTTTGTAGAACTGACCTTCTTTTCTGGTTAAACTGTTAAGAGAGTCTTCTACTACTTTTTTGTATAATCTTTCTGTATTTTCATTAGTATCAAAAATACAGACAATATGGATATGAGCGACATCAGTGATCAGACCAATGACCTCTTCTTCCTGTGGTTTTGTAAGAATCCGCCCTTCAAACGTAACCGCCATGGTCGCATCTTTGAAAAAGCGGGCAGATTCGGTAAATTTTTCTCTCAATTCCTTCAGAATCTCTGTATACTCTGCATCAGGATCCATATGAACAATCAGACCGTATTTATTACTTTTAATGATGACTTTCTGTTTCATACCTGTGATCCCCCTCAATCTAGTCTCCATGTGTCGATGATGAACCTGCTGCCGATGCATGCCCTGTGATCAGCTCATCACGGCTTGTCTCTCCATAATAATAGCGCATCAGGTCTCTTCCAATCTCTGACGGATATAAAGATTCATAACCATTTTTGATACGGATCGCAAATGCGACTTCCGGATCGTCACTTGGCGCATAGCCAACAAACAGACCGTGATCCGGATGTGTAGTACTCTGCTGTGCCGTACCGGTTTTACCTGACATTGTAATATTTCCCAGCGAAGAATATGTACTGTTGCTGGTAACAACTGCCCGCATTCCCGACTGAACAGCATCCCATGTATTTCCGGAAACACCCTCTATCTGGTTCAGCACATCCGGTTCGTAAGTTTTTGTTACCTTACCATCCTTATTTTCCACATGATCCAGAAGGGAAAGATTATAAACAGTTCCTCTGTTTGCAATTGCTGTAACATATCTTGCAAGCTGAGTTGTCGTATAGTTATTAGTACCCTGACCGATTGCAGAACGTACAGAGTCCTGATCAGATACCTGAGGTGACGATTCCGGAATTTCGATTCCTGTTGTCTGGTTCAGTCCAAACATAGTCGCATATTTCAGAAGCGTCTCACATCCCTGGTCAGAAGAATATCCCGACTCGCTGCTCTTTGCATTACTGAGCATCTGGTTTGTAAGTCCCAGACGGTATCCAACTTCATAGAAGAACATATTGCAGGAATGCTGGATCGCACTCGTCACATTCAGACTTCCATGCGACCCCGGATAAATCCAGCATCGTGGACTCGGTGAAATTTTTTCATAGAGTCCGCCGCAGCTGATATACGTACTGGTATCAATGACATCTTCTGTCAGTCCGGCAACAGCAACCAGTGGTTTGTAAGTAGATCCCGGTGCCGTCTTCTCCTGCGTCGCATTATTATATAACGGTGCTGACTGATCATTTAAAAGCTTTGTATAATAGCCTGAATCCATGGTATTTGCAAGCCGGTTATTATCATATCCCGGGTAGGATACACAGGCAAGAAGCTGTCCGGTCTTCGTGTCAGTTACTACGACCGATCCGGTAGATGGTTCCAGTCCAAGCTGTCCCGGTGTGATTTCCAGATCTTCAATCTTGGAATACATGAAATCATAGGCGGTCATTGTACCATCCGCAAGCTTATTATAAACATCTGCATCATAATTCAGAATTCCCTGCTCATAAAGCATCATACCAATCTGGCTTCCTGTGATTTCTTCATTGCGTATCATATACTTGTAGATCAGTTTGTCAAATCCGGAATCCTTAGGAAGATTTGCACTGATATACGCCAGAATCCCCTGATATACTTCATTCTGATCCGAATACTCACTGTCACTGTTCATATAATCAGTCAGTTTTGATGTATCGATCCAGTTCTTGGAGATCGCATAATTCAGATAAGTATAGAGACTGATGCTCTCATCATTTTCCCACGCAATATATGTAGAATCATTGGTATCAATCGAATCTTTCTGAATGATTGCTGCATTCTGGGTAAGTACAGTACTGATAATATAACTGAGATATGCCTGCATATCCTCATCACAGTCTTTATATGCCGGCGCACCTGAATCACTCAGCTGTGCCATCACATCTGCAAGCACTGCCTCCTTTTTGGAGGAAAATGACGCATACACACTTTTCTCAGTCTCCCCGGCATCCGCAGCCTCAAAATGTCCCACATTCAGAACCTCATTGGAAATAAATGCATTGTAAACATCACCAATCGGTATCTTCACATCACTTCCCTCTTCTGCCTGTGTACGGTCATAGGTCAGAGACGTAGTCAGATTGGAAAGGATGATTCCGGCAAGCTTTTCTTCCAGGAGATCATAAGCTGCCTTTTGCAGATTGGCATCAATAGAAAGATAGACATCATTTCCTGCTTTTGCCTTTTTCCCCTGCTTGGACTCAATGACCTTTCCCACACTGTTAACATAAAGTTTGATTTCACCTTTTTCACCTTGAAGTGTTTTATCCAGTGTCTGCTCCAACCCTGCTTTTCCAACCACATCCGTAAGAGAATACGAGTCCGACTCCTTTTCATCCAACGCATCATATTCATCTTGTGAAATTACGCCCGTATAACCAAGAATAGACGCAAAATATTTGCTGTCCGGGTAATAACGGATTGAATCCTCTTCAATATTAACTCCCTGAAGAGTATCCAGGTTTTCCATAATAGCAGCTGTTGTACTTTCACTGACATCACTTGCAATCGTTGTAGCCACATACTTCTGATAGCGATTCAGTCCCATGGAATACCGGATTGTTACCAGCTTCAGGATTTCTTCTTTGGACAGTTTCTGTTCGTCCAGCCCATAACCGTAGGTCTCATCTGTACAGAGATAATGCATCAGATCTGCCGCACTGTATGCCTTCTGCTTGTTACTGAGCTTATCAATGGTTGCTTTTCCAAACACATCCGCAAGGAACCGCAGACGCTGCACCTCGCTTGTCATGGAATAAGCATATTCTCCATTATCATTGAGAATAATTTTGAAATCATTGACAATAGAATCTCCATTCGATTCAACAATACTGATCACTTTCTCAATTGTTGCATTGATGATTTTATTTTTCTCTTTAACCGTATCATAGTCACCGTTGTCTTCAATCGTGACGGAATATGCGAGCTTGTTATCTGCCAGAACCACTCCGTTCCGGTCCAGGATACGACCTCTGGTTCCCTGTACCTCTTTTGTTTTCTGGATCTGAAGCTTATAGTCATCCAGATATGCCTGTCCGTTTACGATCTGTAAAGCAAACACACGCTGTATCAAAATTGCAGAAAGCACAATAAACACAAGCATCAGCACAAACACTCTAGATTTTACCAAGTCGATAAACCATCTTTTCAGACGATCCAATAAATCAAACAAATCTGCTAGCACTCCTTTTTTCTTCTTCTTCAAGTCTTCGGTTAATATGCAGAATGATCTGATACAGAACCAGTGTAACCAGAATCGTGTAAACCAGTTCCGGCATGATCACATGTCTCAGATAATTCAAAAAATGGAAATCACTTTTTAACATGAATAAAAGGACATAAATCACCATACCATATAGAAACTCACTGCCGGCAATAAGTGCCAACGGGAGTTTAATGTCTTCGTCATAAAATACTCTCTGGAAAAATCCGTTGCCATATCCGATCAGCATATAGATCAGCGCATAAAATCCAAGCAGATTTCCACCTAGTATATCTTTTAAAAGTCCACAGAAAAAGCCGATGATCATCCCTTCTTTTTGTCCCCTCATAAATCCAAATGAGGACGTCACGATAATCAGGAGATTCGGAATAATCGAGGCAAACGCCAGCTTTTGAAACACCGTTGTCTCCAGAAGAAAACAGACAGTGATCAACACAGCACAGATCAGGATCCTTTTAATCTTTTTCATGTCTATTCGCCTCCGTTATCGCTTCCACTTTCACCTTTTCCATCGATCAGATCCTGCTTTGTTGTTGTAATAACAAGAACTTCCTGTAATTCCTTAAAATCCGTAGCAGGAATGATATATCCGGATCTTGTCAGGTTATTGGAATCTACATTTACCTCTGAAATATATCCAACCAGAAGTCCCTGCAGATATTTGCTGCTGATATTCGATGTTACAACCTGTTCTCCAACCGCCACTTCATTTTCATTATTGGCAAGCTGTTCAAATTTTAAAAGTCCGTCCTGCACCGTCTGCAGATCTCCGCTTACAATACATTTGTCAAAGGTTGTCAGGATCATGGCACTTACATTTTTATCATCGATAATCGAACTTACTGTTGCCCAGTTCGGTCCGACTTCTGTGACGATTCCAACCAGTCCGGTTCCAGATAGGACATTCATATCTTTCCTGATCCCATCATTGCTTCCCTTATCAATCGTAAATTTCGAAAACCAGTTGCTATTCTCGCTGGCGATTACATTTGCAGCAACTTTCGGATAATCCGCTGTATTCTGATCCATCTTATATAGTTCTTTATATCTTTCCAGCGTTGCTGAATTCTGCTGCAACCGGTTATTCTCAGTCGTCATCTCTTCCAGGCGGGATTTCAGTTCTTTGTTTTCTTTTTTTATTTCCTGAAGTGTTGCAAAATTCTCTGAAACATCGCCGATCCACATCCCGACACGGTTGATTCCTTTCTGCATCGGCACGATCGTGTAACCTGCTGCCCAGGAAAGCGGTCCTTTCCCGGACTCTGCAAATCCGGAAAGTCCCATCAATACAATACATATGATAGCAAGGATCAGCAACCAGTATTTATTTGATGTCGAAAATTGATTCTTTCTTTTCATCTATCTTATCCACCTATAATTTTCATCCAACATTGAGTACGAAATTTTTTTAAGTTCTTTTGAATTGATCATCCGTCGCAGCCCTTCTACTGCACACAGATCCGGCTTAGCAGCCACATGCACCGGATATCCAGTCACAGCTTCTATGTACCGGTCAAGCCCCGGTAGCCTGGAAACACCACCCGTCAGACAGATTCCATTCTTTTTGATTGAACGGGCTACCTCCGGTGGGGTCCGTTCAATCAACTGACCAATCTGCGAAGTACAGGTTTCCAGAGATTCTTTCATCGCAGCCCGTACCGCACTGCTTGGGATTTCCTGGTATCTTGGTACACCAACAACCAGATTACGTCCGGCAACCACCATGGAAGCTTTTCCGTTTCCGCCAAGCACTCCAAAACGTTTTCTGAGAGCCTCGGCTGTCTGTCTTCCGATCAGAAAATCATAATTCCGGCGGACCATATTCTGAACTGCCACATCAAATGTCATACCACCAATCTTAAGCATTTTATTAAGTACCATGCCACCTGAACCTACTACAGATAATTCGGTTGTAGCCGCACCAAAATCAACGATCAGCATCCCTTTTGTCTTCCGGACATCAATTCCCATTCCGATACACTGCGCAACACCGCGTTCTACAATACTCACTTCTTTTGCTTTCGCCGTTGAATGAACAACCAGATCAAAAAACGCCCGTTTTTCAACTTCTGTGACATCCGTAGGTACTGCGATCAGATATTCTGATCCTCTTGTAAAACGGCGCTCTTTCTTCAGCAGATTCTGAAGAAGATACTGCATATCCGTAAATCTGCTGATTACACCTTCTTTCATCGGAAACACCACTTCAATATTTCCCGGTGTTCTCTCGAACATCGCATATGCTTCATCGCCGACAGCCAAGATCTCTTTTCCGTCCACAATAGCAATTACATTCTTCTCTTTCCACGTACTGTCCTGCTTTTTATCATACACCTTGATCTCATAAGTTCCGAGATCAAGACCGTAAATATTTCGCGCCATAATCTAAAGTTCCTTTCCATACTACTTTTCCTTAAGCAGCTTCTGCTCTGCGAGTGATACATAGCAGTTATCACCAATAATGATATGATCCAGAAGTTCAATTCCAAGAAGGCTTCCGCCCTCCCGGATGCGCTGTGTCACAAGAATATCTTCCCTGCTCGGCATCGGATCACCACTTGGATGATTGTGCAACAATATAATATAGACTGCGTTCTTTTGCAATGCCTCTATAAAAAGCTCTCTCGGGGAAATTACGGACATGTTTACTGTCCCTCTCGAAATTTCGCTTTCTCCGATCAGTCTGGAACGCGTATTCAGCATCAGCAGTTTCAAATGCTCCTGCCTGTAATAGCGCATATCTTCCATATAATATGCTGCAATTGTATCCGGTCTTGAAAAATCCAGATCTTCTCTGGCTGAAAGCTGGGACATTCTCTTGGAAAGTTCACAAAGACATAAGATCTGAATAGCCTTTACTCTTCCGATTCCACTGATTTTCAGCAGTTCTTCTTTTGTCCAGCTTTGAAGATGGGCTTTGGCTTGTGGCTGTGTACCTTCTCCGGGATAAAAAAGCTTCCTGGCAAGATCCAGTGCACTCTCTCCCTTTGTTCCAGTCCTTAACAAAACAGCGAGCAATTCAATATCTGTTAAACTGCCCGCCCCAAAGCGTTCACATTTTTCATATGGCCGCTCTTCTGATAACATTTCTCGAATGGTATTTTTTTGATTCATCCTTTTGCAGGATTTGTTGATTCACACCAGACTCTCCACCCTTGTATATGGGATGCTTTATACATCCTATAAGAAACGATAAATGAATATGGAGATAATCACTCCAATAATGCTTGCGATCGTGATCTTAATCGTAAGACCAAACGTAATAACGACAAGTCCGAGGTTCAAAACAATCGGTGTCTCTACCCCGAAAGTCTGTCCATAAGAAAGCCAGCTAAGTGCTGGAACCCCTTCTGCAAGCACACCGATAAAGCCACCCAGAACAATCCCTGCCAGAATCAGCAGAAATAACGCCCAGGCATTCTTACTTCCGGCTCCTCTCATCTGTACTCCTCCTCTTTTGAATCACAAACTGGTATCATTTTAGCATATTTTAAAAAACGTGTATAGACTTTTTAAATATTATTTTTTTCTTAACACAGCTGTTTTCTATAAAAACGGTGCATATTTTTGTCGAATTTTCTCTGCGATTTTAATACCGTCTGCTGCCGCCGACGTAATCCCGCCGGCATATCCTGCGCCCTCTCCGCAAGGATAAAGTCCTCCAATCACGCTTTCCAGCGAATGATTATCTCTTACGATCCGTACCGGCGAAGAGGTTCTGCTCTCCACTCCGGAAAGAACGGAAAGAGGATGCGAAAATCCTCGAATTTTCTTGTTAAAATCTTCCATCCCATCCACCAGCGCACTACTGATCTTTGCCGGGAAAATCCCCGCCAGGTCTGTCTCTTCATACGCACCCTTCATACATGGCTCATGTCCCTGATACCAGACTTCTGCTTCGGTCTTTTCCTTTTCTTTTCCGGTCACACTCCGGTAAAAATCCCCGTATCTCTGTACCGGAATTTTTCCTTTTCCTGCTTTGTAAGCTGCCTTTTCCAGTTTTCTCTGGAATGCAATTCCGGCAAGCGGATGGTCGCTTTCAAAATCCTCCGGTGTAACCGTCACAACGATTGCGCTGTTGGCATTGTGGCTGTCGCGGGCATGATAGCTCATTCCGTTGACCGCAAGATATCCCTCCTCCGAAGACGCATTAACCACATAGCCTCCCGGACACATACAGAATGAATATACACCTCTTCCATCCGGCAGTTTTGCAGTCAGCTTATAGGCTGCTGCCGGAAGAGATGCCTTTGCATCCCCATATTGGGAATGATCGATCAACTCCTGCGGGTGTTCTGCACGTACACCAACCGCAAAGGATTTTGCCTCCATCGGAACCTTTTTCTCGAAGAGCATCGCAAAGGTCTCCCGCGCACTGTGTCCCGGTGCCAGAACCAGCGTCTCCGTCTGTATTTCTTCTTTTTCTTTTTTCAGAAGATCTTCATATATGATCCCTCTGATCCGCCTTGTATTTTCTGTAAAAAGGACCTCTGTCATCTGTGTATGGAAATGGATTTCACCACCCCACACAAGGATTTTCTCCCGCATATTTCTGATCACAGTCCGTAGAATATCCGTTCCAATGTGTGGTTTATTCACATAAAGAATGTCTTTTGGTGCTCCGTTTTCCACGAAAATCTCCAGCACCTTACGATTGCGCCCCACCGGATCCTTGATCAGTGTATTTAGTTTTCCGTCTGAAAACGTCCCTGCTCCGCCTTCTCCAAACTGCACATTAGAATCCGGTTTCAGCACCCCCGTCTTCCAGAACTCCTCAACATCTTTCTGTCGCTCTTCTACCGGTGCCCCCTGTTCCAGAAGAACCGGCTGATACCCATATTCTGCAAGAAAATACGCACAGAAAAGTCCGGCAGGACCGCATCCGACAACTACCGGACGTGACTTCAATTTTTCGTTGCCTCCTGCCGGAAAAACATATGGCATTGCTTCATGGAGTTGCACATTGCCTGCACGCTTTTTTCGGGTAAGCATCTTCAAAAGCTGTTTTTCATTGTCCGCTTTTACATCCACAGTATAGACATAGAACAGCTCCGGCTTCTTTCTGGCATCCAGAGACTGCTTGATAATCTCATAGCTCTGTACCGCTTCTGTCCTGCACATCAGTGTGTGCACAATCTTTTTCTTCAAATCCTCTTCCGTATGCGTAACCGGAAGCTTCAGCTGACTGATTCTAAGCATTTGCCGCTCCTTTCCCTGCCAGATAACCACTGGTCCATGCCCACTGCAGATTGTAACCTCCGCAGATTCCATCTACATCCAGAATTTCTCCTGCAAAATAAAGTCCTTTTACAAGCTTCGACTCCATCGTGTCCGGATCAATCTCGCTTGTATCTACACCCCCCGCACAGATCTGCGCCTGTTCAAACGGATTTGTCTTATCAATATAAGTCCGGAAATGCTTACAGATCCGGCAAAGTCTTTCCAGATTCTCTTCACCAAGGTCATGCACCGGCATTGTTCCCGAAATTCCAATTCTCTTAAGCAGCGCACCGGCAAGCTTTTTGTGGAATAATCCATTAAAATACTGTTCCATCACAAAACCATCCAGCCTTATCTTCCGTTCCTTTAACATCTGCAAAAATTCTACATCTCCAAAATCCGGCATAAAATCCAGTTCTGCAAAAACTTCTTTCTTTTCATACAGACCTCTCGCCGCATAACGGCTGATCTGAAAGACCGGGATCCCGGAAATACCATAATCCGTAAGCTGCAGCTCGCCGATATCAGAAGCCGTTTCTGTCCCATCGATAAAAACCGTTACTTTTCCATGAGTACGCACGCCTGCAACTTGCCGGTACAGCTTTTCCCTGCACCGAAGCTGTACCAGAGCCGGGACAACCGGAACCAGCTTATGTCCCAGCATTTTTGCCAGGTCATATCCACTTCCGTCACTCCCTAGCTTTGCAGCTGCCTTTGATCCGGCCGCAAGGATCACAGCCTCACCGGAAATCATTCCTTTTTTCCCATCTTTTGAAAAACTGATCTGAAAACCATTTTTCTTTGGTATGATCCCAAATACGCGAACTCCGGTATGAATCCGGATCTTTGCCAGTTTCAGCGCAGACTCCAGTGCTTCCCTCACTGCCGAGGCTTGCTCAGACCAGGGATACAGATAGCCATTTTTATCCTTCGGATAAATTCCAAGATTTTTAAAAAAAGACGTTGTCTCAGGCTCAGAAAATTTTCCGATTGATTTCCATGCAAATCCGCTATTGTCGCTTCGATAGCAGGATGGATCCTGAAAACGATTGGTAAAGTTACATCTGCCATTACCCGTCGACAGTATTTTTCTGCCAATTATTTCATTCTGTTCCAGAAGCAGTACATCTGCGCCGTTCTGCGCCGCCGTAAGTGCAGCCATACTGCCAGCTGCTCCGCCGCCGATGATGATGACTCTTTTTTTCATTCTATAATTCCTTTACAATTCCTTTTTCATATAACTTCTGAAGAGACATTAAAATACCAAGTTTTGCATGCGCCCAGGTGAGACCTCCCTGAAAATATACTGCATACGGTTCTTTGATCGGTCCATCTGCACTCAGTTCGATGGACGATCCCTGTACAAATGCCCCTGCCGCCATAATCACATCACTGTCATATCCCGGCATTGCCCACGGTTCCGGTGTTACATAACTGTCAACCGGTGCTGCCGCCTGGATTCCCTGACAGAATGCAATTACACCTTCCGCACTTCCAAGTGTTACCGCCTGAATGATATCATGGCGTTCCTCTTTTCCGTCCGGTACAACTGCATAACCAAGCTTTTCATATACATTCGCCGCAAAAATAGCACCTTTTAATGCACCTGCAACAACAGTCGGTGCAAGGAAAAGTCCCTGATAAAACGACTGCATCACACCAAGTGAAGCACCCACTTCTTTTCCAAGTCCAGGAGAAGTAAGGCGGTAAGCACACTGCTCGATCAGATCCTTTCTTCCAGCCACATAGCCACCGATCGGGGCAAGTCCGCCGCCCGGATTCTTGATCAGGGAACCGACAACCAGATCCGCACCCACATCACTTGGCTCCTTTTCTTCTACGAATTCACCATAGCAGTTATCCACCATACAGATGACTTCCGGTTTGATCTTCTTGACAAATGCAATTGCTTCCCCAATTTGATCCACAGAAAAACTCGGTCTTGTCTGATATCCTTTGGAACGCTGAATCGTGATCAGCTTTGTTTTCTCGCCAATCGCTTTTTCAATCGAATCAAAGTCAAAGCTTCCGTCCGGCAGCAGGTCCACCTGGTTATAGATTACTCCATATTCTGCAAGGGAACCTGTGGATGGGCGGATTCCAATGACCTCTTCCAGTGTGTCATAAGGCTTTCCTGCGATGGAAAGCAGTTCATCACCAGGTCTTAAATTTGCAGAAAGTGTTAAAGCAAGTGCATGGGTTCCACAGGTAATCTGTGGTCTTACCAGCGCATCTTCGGTATGAAAGACATTTGCATACACCTTTTCCAGCGTATCTCTTCCGAAATCATTGTATCCATAGCCAGATGCATAGTTAAAGCATTCTGCATTCACCCTTGCTTCCTGCATGGCATGAATGACCTTCAGCTGGTTCAACTCTGCCATCTTATCGATCTTATCAAAACGTTCTTTCAGTGATTTTTCAATTTTTTCTCCAAAGTCATAAACTTCCGGTGAAATTCCGGTCTGTTCATATAATTTCTGTATTTTCTGACTGATATCCATTAGTCTGTAATCTCCTTTTCTTTCAGTATCGCAAGCATTGCTTGCAAAATCTTCTCTTCATCGTATCCGAATTCCTCTTTCTGGATCCAGTTCACATCCCGCTCTCTGCGGAACCAGGTCAATTGACGTTTTGCAAAATGACGGGTATCCCTTTTCAGGATCGTTACCGCTTCTTCAAGTGAATTCTTTCCATCCAGATAATCCAGAATTTCCTTATATCCAAGTCCCTGCATTGAAACCATTTCCCTTGTGCATCCTCTGATCTTTAAAGCAGTCACCTCATCTACAAGCCCCTGCTCCACCATCAGATCCACACGACGATCAATCCGCTCATACAAACGGCTACGCACATCATTCAGAACAAAATACGCAAACCGATACGGGGAATCCTTCTCCCGTTCTGCTTCATTATGTTCGGAAATCTTTGTTCCTGTCTCATGATAATATTCCAGAGCACGAATCACCCGTTTTACATTATTTGCATGAATTGCATCTGCCGATTTTGGATCCGCTTCCCGCAGCCTGTCATGGAGTGCCTGCGCACCATGCTCCTTTGCATACGTTTCCAGCTTCTTTCGATAGGCAGTGTTTTCTTCTCCCTTTTCAAAATCAATGTCATACAAAAGCGCCTGGATATAAAATCCCGTGCCACCTACAACAATCGGAATACGTCCTCTCTTATAGATCTCTACCATTGCATCTTTTGCCATCTTCTGAAAAACAGCTACATTAAATTCCTCTTCCGGATTAAGCACATCGATCAGATAATGTTTCACACCTTTCATCTCTTCCGGCAAAATCTTCGCGGAACCAATATCCATGTGCCGGTATACCTGCATCGAATCCGCCGAAATGATCTCTCCTCCAATTGCTTTTGCAAGGCCAATCGACGCAGCCGTCTTTCCGACAGCAGTTGGGCCTGTCAATATGATCAGTGGCTTTTTCTTCTCTGTCATCTGTGTCATGTTCTTCTCCTACACAATACGCTTAAATTTCTTTTCCAGTTCCCGCTTTGTCATCGCAATGATCGTTGGTCTGCCATGCGGACAATGATATGGATTATCCAGGGACAACAGTTCATTGATCAGTTCATCCATTTCTGCATAGGACAGCTTCATATTTCCTTTGACAGCCGCCTTGCAGGACATGGATGCAATCTTCTCATCAATCAGCTCTGGTTCCAGACTGGTCGATAACCCATCCGACAGGGAATCCAACATTTCAAGAAGCAGTTCCTTTTTGGCGATTCCAAACAGATTATCCGGAATTGCGCGAACTGCGTACTCGTCACCACCAAATGGCTCAATTTCAAACCCGATTGCCGTAAAGCGGTCTTTAAATGTCTCCAACACATCAATCTCCTGCATAGAAAGGCTCAGGATGATCGGTGGGCTCAAGTATTGTGAAGTATACTCTCTCTTCTTCATTCCTGCAAGGGTCCTTTCATAAAGGACTCTTTCATGTGCGGCATGCTGGTCTACAATATAGAGGCTGTCACGATACTGGATCAGCCAGTAGGTTTCAAAGACCTGTCCGATGATCCGGTATTCCTGTCTTGCCTCTTTCTTTAAAATCTGCTCTTCAAACAAATCTAACTGTTTTACTTTTTTTGCTTTCAAATCCTTCAAAAACAGATTTGACTCTGTTTTTTCCGGATCGCACTCTGTTTTTTCTTTGCTTTTATCAGAATGTGCTCTGTTTTCTATTCCTTTATTCTGGATATCTACAGCCGGATTTTCATCTAATGCAGCCATCTTTGACTCTTTAGCACCGATATTCTTCTCTTGCTCTCCTTTTGCTTCTGCAAGATGACTGGCATAAACCCGCTCTCTCATCTTCTGCATAAAATAATCCAGCTTTTCGTCACCGGTTGAGACTGTCTTTTCTGTACTTATCTGTGTCTGAAGTTCTGCTGACGGCATCTCTGACTGCGACCAGGATTCCGCTCGCTCTGCCCCCTCCTGAACGGAACTCTTTCGCATCTTGGGTAAAGTGCCATCTGTCCGATATGGATTCCCCGCATCTCTTATAACAGTTTTCTTTTCCTGTCTTTTTTCAGACATTCCCGGTACTTTGATCTCAGACATTTCCACTTCGGGAATCAACTCCGGCTCATGCAGACCCTTACTGATCGCCTCATAAAGCAGATTGTAAATCCCCTGCTGGTTACTGAACCTAAGTTCCATCTTGGATGGATGCACATTTACATCAATTTTTTCCGGATTGATCTCAATCTGGAATGCAACAAACGGATAACGATGCTGCATCGTAAAATCTTTGTATCCATCTTCAATCGCTTTTGCAAGAATACTGTTCCTTACATAACGCCCGTTGACAAAATAATTTTCAAAATTTCGATTTCCGCGGTTAATCACTGGCTTTCCCAGATATCCGGACAGCCTTACACCATCTTTTTCAAATTCCAGTGGGATCAGATTGTTCGCAATTTCCCGTCCGTAAATGTGGTAAATGACATCTTTCATCTTCCCGTTCCCGGAAGTATGCAGCTTTACCTGTCCATTGTTGATAAACCGGAAGGAAATATCCGGATGCGAAAGGGCAAGTCTGGTCAGCAGATCACTGATATGGCTTGCCTCTGTCATCGGCGTCTTCAGAAATTTGCGCCTGGCAGGTGTATTAAAAAACAGCTGACGCACCAGAAAGGTCGTCCCATCCGGCGCTCCGGTCTCCTCCGGCGTTCTTCCTTTTCCGCCTTCTATGATATATTTTGTCCCAAATACATCTTCTCTTGTCTTTGTGATCAGTTCCACTCTTGCAACTGCCGAAATACTCGACAACGCTTCTCCGCGGAACCCAAGAGAAGACAAATGTGTCAGATCCTCTGCACTGCGGATTTTGCTGGTCGAATGGCGCAGAAATGCATTTTCCACGTCCTGTTTCGCGATCCCACAACCATTATCCGTAATTCGTATCAGAGAAATCCCGCCCTCTTCAATCTCCACAGTCACCGCTGTAGATCCTGCGTCAATCGCATTTTCCACCAGCTCTTTCACAACAGAAGCCGGGCGTTCAATCACTTCCCCGGCTGCTATCTTATCAATTGTAATCTGATCCAGCAATTCTATATGCGGCATTCGATTCTTCTTTCCTTTCTCTTATGGATCAGCCTACCATCTGTTCCGCAGCTTATTCTGCAGCTGATACAGTTTGTTCATGGCATCCATTGGCGTCATATGGCTGATATCCAGTTCCTTTAACTCATTTAACACATCATCATCTTTTACAGTATCAAACAGAGAAAACTGTGTCAGATCCACCTCATCCAGCTTCTTCTGCGTTTTTTTCTTCGTCTCACTTCCCTGTACCGCAATATCCTTTACTTTTCCGGTAATATCCGCTGTCACCAGCTCTTCTACGATCTCTTTGGCGCGGTTAATGACCGGATCCGGCACTCCTGCAAGCTTTGCGACCTGGATACCATAACTCTTGTCTGCTCCACCCTTTACGATCTTACGCAGGAATACGATATCATCACCTTTTTCCTTGACCGCAATACAATAGTTGTTGACATTGCTAATCTTGCCTTCCAGCTCGGTAAGCTCATGATAGTGGGTTGCAAATAAGGTCTTTGCCCCAAGAAGCTTGCTGTTGCTGATATACTCGACAACCGCCCAAGCAATACTCAATCCATCAAAGGTACTGGTTCCTCTTCCGATCTCATCCAGGATCAGAAGGCTCTTGCTTGTCGCGTTTCGCAGAATATTTGCCACTTCGTTCATCTCCACCATGAAGGTACTCTGTCCGCTTGCCAGGTCATCTGACGCTCCCACACGGGTAAAAATGCGGTCCACAAGTCCAATATTTGCTGAAGACGCCGGCACAAAGGATCCCAGCTGTGCCATCAGTACGATCAGCGCAGCCTGACGCATATAGGTGGATTTTCCAGCCATGTTTGGTCCGGTAATGATGGAAATACGCTGTTTTTTATCATCCAGATAAGTATCGTTGGCAATAAACATATCATTCGGGATCATCTTTTCCACCACCGGATGTCGCCCATCACGAATGTCGATCACGCCCTTTTCATTGATCTTTGGCCGTACATAGTTGTTGCGCTCGGCAACCAGTGCAAGAGAAGCTATCACATCCAGCTTTGCAACTGCCTTTGCTGTTCTCTGTATCCTGGTTAACTCTGCTGCGATAGTATTTCTCACCTCAC
Source organism: Coprococcus sp. AF102-57 (assembly GCF_027686195.1). Taxonomy (NCBI): domain Bacteria; kingdom Bacillati; phylum Bacillota; class Clostridia; order Lachnospirales; family Lachnospiraceae; genus Coprococcus; species Coprococcus sp. AF102-57. The sequence continues at coordinate 76,909 of NZ_JAQCSY010000014.1, forward strand.
AGTAAAGCTCATATTCCAGTGCACAGAGTTTATCCTCTGCTCCCAGAATCGTATCTTCCAGCTCTTTCAGTTCTGGAATGATATAACGCTCCGCATTGGCAAGGGTCTGCTTTCTTGTATAATAATCCGGAACCAGATCTTTGAACGAATTGGTAACTTCCAGATAATAACCGAATACTTTATTATAACGGATCCGCAGGTTTTTAATCCCGGTCTTTTCCCGTTCCTTGGTCTCCAGATCAGCAAGCCAGTTCTTTCCTTCGGATTTTGCTTTTCGAAGACGATCCACTTCTTCATTATAACCGTCTTTGATGATTCCGCCTTCTTTCATGGCAAGCGGCGGTTCTTCCTGAATCGCCCGTCCAACCAGATCACAAAGTTCTTCCAGCGGATCCAGTTCTTCATAAATTTCTTTTAAAAGGTCACTCTCCATATCCTTTAATATGCATTTAACCGACGGGAGCATGGAAAGGGAACTCTGAAATGCAATCAGATCTCTTGGATTTGCTGACTGATAGGTGATTTTCCCGACCAGACGCTCCAGATCGTACACCGGATTCAAATATTCCCGGATTTCTTCTCTGCAAATAGCATTGTCCTTCAATTCCGCAACTGCATCCAGCCTTTTGACAATGGATTTCTTGTCGATCAACGGCTGTTCTACATATTTCCGAAGGGTTCTCGCCCCCATTGCCGTCTTTGTCTTATCCAGTACCCACAGAAGGGATCCTCTTTTCTGCTTTTCACGCAAAGTCTCAACCAACTCCAGATTACGCCTTGTAGCACTGTCCAGAACCATATAATTACCCGTTGCATAACGTGTCAGACGGCTCATATGAGACAGGGAATTCTTCTGCGTCTCTTCCAGATACTTTAAAAGCGCACCGGACGCGATCATCCCACATTCATAGTCCGAAAGTCCAATTCCTTCAAGAGAAGCCACCTTAAAATGTTCCTGCAAAGTTTCCCGGCAGAGCGCATCATCAAAATACCATGCTTCCAGTGAATAAATTGCCATATGCAGACGGTTTTTCAGATCATCCAAATCCAGTCCACTCATGTAAAATGCTTCATTGCAGACAATCTCAGACGGCATAAATTTGTAAAGCTCATCCATCAGTTTTGTCTGGGAATCCAGTTCTGTCACCAGATATTCCCCGGTTGTAACATCCGCAACCGAAAGTCCGTACCGGTCTGCCATATAGACAATACACATAATGTAATTGTTCTTTGTTTCATCCAGTCCCTGAGTATCCAGGTTGGTTCCAGGTGTTACTACACGGATAACTTCCCGTTTTACAATTCCTTTTGCTGTTTTCGGATCTTCTACCTGCTCACAGATTGCTACCTTATAGCCTTTGGATACCAGACGGTTCAGATAACTGTCAACTGCATGGTACGGGATTCCGCACATCGGTGCCCGTTCCTCCAGTCCGCAATTCTTTCCAGTCAGAGTAATTTCCAGCTCTTTTGATGCTGTGAGAGCATCGTCGAAGAACATTTCATAAAAATCTCCTAAGCGGTAAAAAAGGATACAATCCTTGTATTCCTCTTTTGTCTGCATATATTGCTTCATCATCGGTGTTAGTTCCCCAATCATATCAAAATCTCCTTATTTTACAAGGGTTTCAGCACTTTCTGTTTTTTTCTACACGGTTTTTACACGGTTTTCTAAACTTTCGTACTTTCTTCCCTAATAGCCTTTTGCATATTTATCCGCGTGTTTGTTATAATTATTCTCTTTTTTATCTGTCAGCCTACGAGAAAACCATCGTATCTTTGCTTCCTCGCAGGCTCAGTTATTTCCATTTGTAACTTCTAGGTATTTTACATTTTTTCTCGTATTTTATCAAATTCTTTATTCACAAAATTTTCCTCAAGGTGTGTATAATATTTCATCATTTTTATATGTTTATGCCCTATATAAGATTTACATCTTTCATACTCTCTTATATAGTTTTGTACAGTCCTAGGTTTCACTTTTCCAACCACATATAACTCCATCCACTCATCAAACCAATCATTTAACGTTTTTTTGCTGGCATCAGTCTGCAATCCTAGATTATATTATTCTAATATTTTTTCTCTCTTTTGTTTTACTTCTTCTAATCTTTTACTGGATGCATATATAGGTTTGTCATTTCCTTTAATATACACACGTGCTTGATAGGTTCCATTTCTCAGTTGAGTAATTCCTTTCCCCAACTCTTTCCCATTTAAGGCTTTAGCCATGATACTCATCCATCCTTTTTCTTCTTTCTAACAGACAGATGACTACCTATTTGCTTACCTGTTCCATCTTAACAAATTTTTAAATTCTTTTCAAGATAAGCTAAAAATTCAACATCTATCTGATAAGAAAATCTCATTTTATTTTTCGGTTCCCAGAATAACAAATAGTCCTTATTATCACTCCCTTCTGTTTGAATATGGCATAAAGCACAAAAATTGGAACCAGGTTCCAATTTTCGCACATAATCCTTTATTATTTTTATGTCATACCTTTTTCTGTACACAAATATATTAAGCCGAAACAAATCTAGCATTTATGCATACAAATCAAATATCTCCTGAATACAGTTTTTCATTACTTCATTGGGCAAATTTCTAATAAACTCTTGCTGCCACTCATTTCTTATTTCGTATTTATCCTGTAACACATATTTATCCATAGAATTTCCACATACTAAATTCTGCTCAACAATATCCGCAAGTTTCAGTAGCAGATCTTTATACTTCATTTCAAATACAAATTTATATTCTTCAAATCCAAACGCTTCCAGCAAATAAGTAATTCGCTCAAAATTATATAAATCCATTATTTTTTCATCACAAATTCTCTTTCGGTCTTCCAAACTACACATACCAAGGAATAACAGCCTTTGCTGTTCTGCACACTTTTCCATATCTTTCTCCATATTTGAACTACATTGTATCTAATCTTTGCTCTCTTGTTATGTTTATTATAGTCGAATATTCGGCAATATGTAAGGTAATTGAAAACCCTATAATTAAATATAGAACACGCATGAAAGAGGTGATACATTTGTTTACCTATGCCCCATTATGGCAGACATTAAAAGATAAAGGTATTTCTCAATATGAATTGATCAAAACCTACCATATAAGCACTGGAACTGTTTCAGATTGAACGCTGCCAGACGGACACCAACAGAAATCAAAATCGACTTCGCAGTCTTGCCAGTAACAAAATGTCAATAGTTTTTTAATCACTTTTTTCAAAAAGGCAAAAAAAATAGAACGTATAGATTATTTCCATACGCTCTATCTCACATTTCATATTAAATTTTTGAATTCTACAAACTGGAATTTCATGAATTATCGCTTGCCTTAAACTTGCTGACACAAATCATTTAGTTTCCAATCCACTCAAATAGAATTGATATAACAAATACACCAGAGAAAATATACCAATTAACAAATACGCCACATTTTCTTTTAAAGATACTAGATACGATGAGAATACAACAAAGCCAATAACCTTGATTACCGCTTTAATTTTTCGATTTTCAATCTTATCAATTTTACAACAGATAAAACGTACTCCAATAACCATAGGAGAAAATAAGATTGCAATCAAAATTAATATAATATTTTGCTTATTAAAAATAAGCTTTGATAACTGTTTTTTCTCATTATCCTTGATGTCCAAATACTGGTATAGCAATATAAGAGAGGCTTGGTCAGGAACACTTTTTCCCAATTCCCATTTCGAAATTGTCTGTCGCGTAACAAAGACAACATCAGCCAGTTGTTGTTGGGTTAAGCCCTTTTCAATTCTGGCTGATTTAATCAAATCTGATATTTCCATAGTTGTACTCCATTTATTATCTGTTTTTAATAGTGTCGCATAATGTTATTGCTAAACAAGCAACTATTACAAGAAAACTCATCTGATGTTTAATAACAACGCAAAATAGGCTAATTGCCAATAACATACCGATAAAAGCAATCATACTATACTTGTATATCCTAGGATGTTTTTGGGATAATGCATTCGATATTTTTACAATTACTGCTATCATAGGAATAATTAATACCCCCATAACACCAAATAAAATTCCAGTTGCAACAACACTCATTTTGTTTTTCTTTAATTCCTTCAACATAAAAAGAACCTCCTTTGTTTTTGATACTTTGATATTAAAAAAGAATTCTTTTTATGTCACGCAACGCTTGTGAAAACAGGCGCAACGGTAACGATTTTCATTCTGATCATCGAAAGCAAAATTCCGATTGAGATTTCACCTGTTTTAAGCAATTTAACAACTGTTATATTTTGTTATTAAATTCTCC
>NZ_JAQCSY010000015.1:0-76099 GCF_027686195.1 Coprococcus sp. AF102-57
CAATGGTACTTCCGCTCAGAAAGAAGATCAGAGAGAGCAAATAGTTGCGGTATACAGCTACTATGAACAGTAATAGCGAATAAGAGTTAGAAATCAGAGAGAAAGTAATGTGTTTACTTTCTCTCTTTTTTTTGCTAAAATATTCTCTGCTACAAGAAAATTGTACGAGGATATTTTAAGGAGTGAGAGGGAATATCCGAGACAGACAGCAGGAGGAAAACAATATGTTGGAAAAGGTGTTTAAGCTTAAAGAAAATCACACCGACGTCAAAACTGAGATTCTTGCAGGTATTACGACATTTATGACGATGGCGTATATCCTGGCAGTCAATCCAAGCATTCTTTCCGCAGCGGGTATGGATCAGGGGGCAGTCTTTACTGCAACAGCACTTGCATCACTGATCGGTACGCTGTGTATGGCAGCATTCGCAAATTATCCATTTGCACTTGCACCTGGTATGGGACTGAATGCTTACTTTGCTTATACTGTAGTAATCGGTATGAACTACTCATGGCAGACTGCACTGACTGCAGTATTTGCAGAGGGTATTATCTTCATTATTCTTTCCCTGACGAATGTCAGAGAAGCGATCTTCAATGCGATCCCGGCTTGTCTTAAGACAGCAGTCAGCGTTGGTATCGGATTATTTATTGCATTTCTTGGACTTCAGAATGCCAATATCGTTGTCGGAGGATCTACTCTGGTACAGCTCTTCTCTGTAGATGCATATAATCAGGCAAATGGAGTGGAAGCAAGCTTCAATAACGTTGGAATTACTGTACTTCTTGCAATCATAGGTGTGCTGATCACAGCAATCATGGTGATTAAGAACATCAAAGGAAATATCCTTTGGGGTATCTTGATCACATGGATACTTGGAATCATCTGCCAGATAGCAGGTCTTTATGTACCGAATCCGGAGATCGGATTCTACAGTCTGCTTCCGGATTTCAGTTCCGGACTTGCAATTCCAAGCCTTGCACCGGTATTTGGAAAGCTTGATTTTAAGAATGTATTTTCACTGGAATTCGTTGTTGTAGTATTTGCATTCCTTTTCGTAGATCTTTTTGATACACTCGGAACTCTGATCGGTGTATCTACAAAGGCAGGCATGCTTGACAAAGACGGAAAGCTTCCGAGAATTAAAGGGGCACTGATGGCAGATGCAGTTGCAACTACAGTTGGAGCAGTACTCGGAACTTCTACAACAACAACATTCGTAGAGAGTGCTTCTGGTGTAACAGAAGGAGGACGTACAGGTTTAACATCCCTGACAACAGCGATCCTGTTTGGAATTTCCCTTTTCTTATCACCAATCTTTCTTGCAATTCCGTCCTTTGCAACAGCTCCGGCACTGATCATCGTCGGCTTCTATATGCTGAGCAATGTGGCAGGAATTAACTTCAGTGATTACAGCGAAGGAATTCCGTGCTTTATCTGTATCGCGGCAATGCCATTCTGCTACAGTATTTCAGAAGGTATTTCCATGGGAGTGATTTCTTATGTAGTAATCAACGTACTTACAGGAAAAGCAAAAGAAAAGAAGATCAGTGTACTGATGTATGTACTGGTGATACTGTTTATCCTGAAATATATTTTCTTATAAGATGATGATACCAGGGTCAAAAAGGCCAGAAAGCCGATGCAAGCTTGCTTAGCAATGGAGCAATCTGATTACACCAGTGAGCGGCAAAATTTATTTTTGACACTCACATCATAAGATAAAAAGAATATGGGGATATGTGAAAGCACAGGGACTGTCCGGTAACGGATAGGATTCTGTGCCTTTTGCGTGTCAGAATCGGTGCCGGGTGAGATACTTTGGATTGACTAGGACCCGTACAAATTGCTATAATGGAAAAAGACAAAACAGAGAATCACAGGGGAAAATATATGAATTTACTGACAATGGAACATGTATCCAAAGCCTATACGGATCGTGTGCTTCTGGATGATGTGGGATTTGGAATCAACAAAAATGAAAAAATCGGTGTGATCGGAGTCAACGGAATGGGTAAATCCACTTTGCTGAAAATCGTTGCCGGAATCGAAGAAAGTGATGCCGGAACGATCAGCATGGGGAATCAGGTGAAGATCTGCTATCTTCCGCAGACGCCGGTATTTGAAGCAGGAACAACAATTCTTCGCGCGGCAACAGAAGGAAATTATGATGAGCTGAACCGCTGGACGATCGAGGCAGAAGCAAAGTCTATGCTGAATCAGCTTGGATTTACCGATTATGATGAAAAGATTGAGCATATGTCCGGCGGACAGAAGAAAAGAGTGGCACTTGTCCGGGCACTTTTAACACCGGCAGACATGCTGGTCCTTGACGAACCGACGAACCATTTGGACAATGAGATGTCCGAATGGCTGGAAGAATATCTGATCCAGTTCCGGGGAGCGATCCTGATGGTTACGCATGACCGTTATTTCCTGGACCGTGTGGTAAATCGTATCGTGGAAGTTGATCATGGGAAATTATATAACTATCCAGGCAATTATTCCGAGTTTGTGCGTCTGAAAGCCGAGCGTCAGAACATGGAGCTTGCCGCAGAACGTAAGAGAAAAAGCCTTTTGCGTACGGAGCTGGAATGGCTACACCGCGGCGCAAGGGCGAGAAGTACCAAACAGAAAGCGCATATTGACCGGATTCATGCTATGCAGGAAATGAAAGATATTCAGGAAGAAAAGCGAGTAATGCTGGATTCTGTGGCTTCCCGTATGGGGAATAAAACAATCGAACTTTCCGGAATCTGCAAATCTTATGGAGAAAAGAAGCTGATCGAAGATTTCTCTTATATTTTTCTGAAGAAAGACCGAATCGGAATTATTGGACATAATGGATGTGGAAAATCGACGCTGCTCAAGATTATCAATGGGATCATAAAACCGGATGTCGGAACTATTGAAATTGGACAGACAATCAAGATTGGCTATTTCTCGCAGGAGAATGAATATATGGATGAATCCGAGCGTGTCATTGATTATGTAAAAGAAGCAGGTGAGTACATTGCAACTTCTGACGGGAAGATTACCGCGTCCCAGATGCTGGAACGATTTCTTTTTGACGGGGCAATGCAGTGGTCGAGGATCGAAAAGTTATCCGGAGGCGAGAAACGGAGACTTTATCTACTACGTGTTTTGATGGAAGCACCAAATGTACTGATCCTGGATGAGCCAACCAATGATCTGGATATCCAGACGCTGACAATCCTGGAGGATTATCTGGATCATTTTGATGGTATTATTCTGATTGTATCCCATGACCGGTACTTCCTAGATCGTACTGTCAGTCGTATTTTTGCATTTAATGGAGGTGGAAAAATCCGCCAGTCGGAAGGTGGATACTCCGATTATCTGATCCGTGTGGAGCTTGAAAAACCGAAAGACGGACAGACAATTGCAGAAAATATGTCAGATGCAGCTTCTGCACAGACCGGTGAGTCTGACAGCAAAAAGACCTGGAAGCAGCGGGAGAAAAAGCTGAAATTTTCTTATAAAGAACAGCGGGAATACGAGACGATCGATGAGGATATCGCAAAGCTGGAAGAGAAGATCGAAAAGCTGGATCGGGAGATGGTTAAGAATGCCACCAATTCCGTGAAGTTGTCCGAACTTATGAAAGAGAAGGAAGAAACAGAGACAACACTGGAAGAAAAGATGGACAGATGGGTGTACTTGAATGATCTTGCTGAGCAGATAGAAAACCAGTAAAGTGATTGACAGATTTACAGATGATAAAGTATAGGTAGTGAGAATCATATCAATGTATTCAAAGGAGGAGAGGCATATGATGTGGAATAGAGCAGAACTTAAAATGAGAGGTAATATGGCATTTAAGAAGAATTATGTGTCAGCCGTTGTAGTTGCGCTTCTGATGGGAATCTTTGGCACAGTCTCTGGCGAATCCAGTGCAAGACGGGTAAGTGAGAATTCAGATATATATAGTGGAAATTTATTTAATGTGGGAATGATTACCGGATTGCTTGCAGGAATCGCAACGGTAGTAATACTGATTGTCCTTGTGGCAAAAGTATTTGTAGGTAATCTCCTGAAAATGGGTGGATACCGGTTCTTTATCCTGAACCAGACTGCACAGCCGGGAATCGGAACATTGCTTGACGGTTTCCGTTCCGGACATTATGTTAATATTGTTCTTACCATGTTTTTAAGAGATTTATTTACTGCACTTTGGAGTCTGCTTTTGGTGGTACCTGGAATCGTTAAGCATTATGAATATCTGATGGTGCCATATATTATTGCTGAGAATCCGGAAATGGATTACAAAGAAGCATTCCAGATCAGTAAACAGATGATGGATGGAGAAAAAATGGAAGCATTTATCATGGATCTGTCATTCCTTGGATGGTATCTGCTGAGTGCGGTTACCTGTGGACTTCTTGCAATTTTTTATGTAAATCCGTATGTACAGGCATCCTTTGCGGAGATGTACACATTCAATAAGCAAAAGGCTTATCAGGAGGGATATATCCGGTAAGAGTTTCAGAAGGATAAATTTTAAAATGTAAGAATAGAGCGCAGACGCTGGCTTAAAATGAAGCGTCTGCGCTTTTATTTAGTGGGCGGCCTTCTCCGCAAAGGTAGTCGTAACTAGTTCTTCATAAGGAACACGCTCTTTCAGCTCACCGGAGTTTTCCAGAATATCCTGCAGCAGATTGAAGCTTTCTTCGTTGAAGATCAGATCCGATTTCCAGGTGTCTTGTTCGTAGTAACGGCTGACAATGGTTGTAATTGTAGCTAGATCGGTTTCCTTGAACTGTGGTGCAATGACTTTTGCAATCTCTTCCGGAGTATGGGACTGAACGAAATCCATTCCTTTTTGCAGGGCATTGGTGAATTTCTGGATGATGTTCGGATTAGCATTCAGATAACTTGTTTTGGCACTATAGGCGGTGTATGGGACATAGCCGGAATCAACGCCGAGAGAAGCAACGACATAACCGGAATTTTCCGCTTCAAGGGCAGTAGCGCTCGGTTCAAATTCGATGGTATAGTCTGCCTGCCCACCGGAAAATGCAGCAGCGGTTGAACCGAAATCAATACTCTGGTTGATAGAAAGATCCTTCTGTGGATTAATTCCGTTTTTTTTCAAAATGTATTCAAAGACCATTTCCGGCATGCCACCTTTTCTTCCGCCAAGAACGTCTTTTCCTTTCAGATCATCCCATGAAAAATCCGGCATTTCTTCACGTGCGACCAGAAAGTTTCCGGCGCGCTGCGTAAGCTGCGCGAAGTTTTTGATGACATCATTTGCACCTTCCTGGTAAGTATAAATCGAAGATTCACTTCCCATAAAGCCAATATCTGCCTCACCGGAGAGGACGGCGGTCATAACTTTATCCGCCCCAAACGGAGTCAACCAGTTAGTACAAGACGCTATAAGAAATCAACAGAGTCGACAGTATGATCAGTGTTCAGGTGAATCTCCCGGATAATAGAATGCCAGAAAGCTCTGCGGTTTTCTTGGGTTAAATTGTAGTACATTGTTCTAAAGTCTGTATTCAGCAGCTCTTCCAGATAAGCATAATCAGGTTCTAATTCCGGAGCCGCATTTAACAATTCATTCAGTTTGTTTTCAATCCGGTCATATTCTTTGCTGTAATAATCCCATTCGATTCTTCCTTTCTGGAAGAGAAGATTTAATCGTTCTAATTCTTTCTGGAGCTTTTCAGGAGTCTGAATTTTCTTCTTTTTTTCTTGTTCCTTTTCAATTTTTTCACATTTTATTTTAAATTTATTGTATTCGTATTCCAGATGATCAATCAGGTATTGTTCTATGAGATTTTGACTTACCATGTGCTTGTACGTACATTTGTGATCAATAAAAGCTTTGTTGCATCGGTAATAGCAGTATACTTTTTTTGCACCGGTTTTCCTGTTGATAATGGACGAACCGCCTCTTGCGCTAAGCCTGCGTCCACAGATCGGACAATTTATCATGCCACTGAAAAGATAAATCCGGCCAGAAGGAGCACGCTTAACATTTGCGTTCTGTATTTCCTGCAGATTGTTCCATTCAGATTCTGTCAGGTAAGCAGGGCAGTATGGAATCCCGCGATAGGTTCCTTTGTAAAATTCACTCGACAGCAGTGTTCGCATATTCGCCCATGTAAAATCCGGATCATAATTTTCCTGAATATAGCGCATGGAAAGCCCTTTTGCATGGTGCTTAAAGAAAAAACGATAAAAGGCATTTACAGTGTCTTCTCGATCAGGATCTTTTACCATGCGTTTTACGCCGTCAATGATTCCAGATTTGTAGCCGTACCCCATATTCACATCACCGAAGATCAATTTTCCCTGCCGGATAGATGCTTCGTTTACGAATTTGATACGTTCGCTGGTGGTATCGACCTCATTCTGACCGATAGATAGAACTACATTCAGCTGCAGTCGACCGTCTCTGGTTTCCATATTGATTCCGGGTTCACTGGTGCTGATCCAATGGACGTTATTATCGTCCAAGACTTCCTGTACCTTGTAAAAATCAGACAGGTTACGGAACCATCTGTCAATCCGCCAGAAGATGATCACATCAATTTTCCCGGCTTTTACGTCCTCAAGCAGGGCATGGATGGCTTTTCGCTTTTTTAATTCTTTACGGGCAGTTTTACCCTCGTCAGCATAAACTCCAGCAACGGTCATATTATGTTCTTTGGCGTAATTGGTCAGGTATTGCTTTTGTGCTTCCAAGGATTTACCATGCATCATCTGTTCAGCGGTAGACACACGGATGTAAATGGCACAGCGTTCAATTTTACTTGGCATATTATATCACCTTTCTTTTCAATATACGTAAAAATGAGTACAAAAATAACAGCCTGAGAACTTTTGTTCTCTTGCGTGGCTGCTCCGGAGATGATACAATATTATTCGGAAATCAGTGTATCTCTTCGGAGTACTGAAAGAAACATATTGGCGTATGTTTCGTCCTATGACCGTTCCTGTTGGCGCAGGAGCGGTTTTAGTTTATTTGTGTGTATGTACAGTATATCTATTATCGCATGTTCTAAGCCCATCAATATGTTCGAAAAGATCAGGTTTAATAGGAGCTCCTAGTGGATCGAGAATAAAATCAATACCTTCTCGACGAGCGAGTTTAGCAGCAGGAACAAAATCGCTATCCCCGGATATCAAAACAATTTGATCGACCTGTTTTTTATATGCCATTGAAGAAATGTCTAAACCTATTTTCATGTCAACACCCTTTTGATCAATATTTAGATAGAAGTCGGATTCTTTTAAATCAGAAAAAGAGATAGAACCATTACAAAGTTTTTTGACCGTTTTTGGGTAGATGGTATAATGTGCTTGCTCTTCAGCAAGTTTTCCGAGTCTAATAGCAAATTTTCTCTTTTTCTTTAATTCACTTAAAAAGCTCATAGTCCATGTATAAAGCTCTGTTTTCGAAAGATCAACTTGTTTTTGTGTGAATGGATGAAAGATGCGTTTGCTCGACGGTGCACAATCATAGTAAAAGATTCTGTACAGGCTATTATTTTCTCCATGAGAATTTAAGTGACGTTTACAGTAATTTGCAAGTTCTATAGCACGTTTTTCAGCTGTTTGGTCGCCTAAAACAGCTTGAGCTCTTCGACGGTAGAAACCGCCATCAACAAGTATTGCAGTTTTCATATGCACTCTCCTTTAAATATAAAAAGCCCTAGGGTTCGGTCATTCCCATATATTGAGAGACGTACAACCTAGAGCAGTATTAGTATATTTTTCTTTTGTGTCTTTTATGATAGCTCATATTTATTAAAAAGTCAACATTTTTTTGAAAAAACATTTGACAATTATATAAGTAAGTGATAAAATGAGCAATCTGTCATAAGAAATTATGAAAAATATTACTAAAAATCTTTTGGTGTAACATCATCTTTTTTTGTATAATCATTTATGCAGTTATACTAACCGCATTATTCAACTGTTCCTGTTGGTGCAGGAGCGGTTCTTTTATTTATATTATTCTGTCTGCTCAAGGGCTATAGTTTTTGTTATTCCGGAAACTGTTACCTGATAGGTAATCTGCTTGCTTGAATCGGAATAAGAAAACTCTTTTGTATCGTCCAGAGAGGCGAGAAGAGCGGAATCGGTTGCTTCCCTATCTCTGATGGATGTCCAAGTGTATTCTTCAGAATATTCTGTAGGAGCAGTATAGGTTCCAACCCAGTAAACAGCAGTCGTGTTTCCTTCATCCATAATCCAGTTTATTGTGATGGTATCCTCTGTAATATCTGCCTGCATCCAAGTACCGTCATCATCTTTGTACTCCCATTTTCCAGTAAGCACAACAGGATCTTTGACTTCTTCCTTTGCTTCCTCTTTTGGAGTTTCGGCAGATGCTTCTGTCTTCTTGGATGATTCTTTTGTTCCTTTTGATGAATCGGAGCTATTGCCACAGGCTGTAAACGACAGTGCCATGCTTCCGATCAGAATCAATGCTACAAGTTTCTTTTTCATAATTTTCCTCCTCATAAAAAGTGTTTCTATATAATCGCATATGCGGTTATACCAATTTCATCACCGATAACTGCGGTATAAAATACACTACATAATTATCCACTTGTTTACAGATCCCGTACTTATTACTTTTTTTTATAAAATGACAGAGTGATCATTACATTTCCGCAATCTATGGATTCGTATGTTGCTATTACATAACGGTTCGGAGAAAGATAATCGTGTATCATGTCCTGCAATTGACCTTTATGGATATAACCGATATTTGTATTTTTCCAAGTGAAAAAAATTGCACGGCTATCGTATTTGTTTGTTGGTTCCGGCTGAATACCAAGCGAAGAACCGAATGGAATATCGAAATAAAAAGGTTCTTTAGTGTAGAGGTTAACCTGATTATAATTGTACGCTAAGTTATAAGAATTATCATTAATATGTAATATTCCAGGAACAGAAGGCGCGATATACTGCTTTAACTGGAACGATGAAGGTGAAGAAGAAAAAGCTTTAAATATATCGTAAATCCATCCAATTCCGAATAAACCAAATGTGAAAAGGTAAAGAATCCCCATTCCAATTTTTTTATCAATAAATTTATGAAGACCAAACCATCCACCCAAAATAGTTACAATAATTCTAACTGTTTTATTCATAAAATCCTCCAATCTGCGTTAAAAATAAATACATGAATGTGTGTTTGTATCCGCTTAAAATTTTCGCCGTAGTTCTACAACTTTCCCGATAATTTTAACAGGCTTCTCGCTGATTTCTTTTTGGCTGAAATACATAGGTTCGTAATTAGGATTTAGCGAAATAAGAGCAATACTATCTGCATATTTCTTTAGCCTTTTACATACGCCATCGTTTCCGTTGATAAGAGCAATAACGATTTCGTCAGACTCGGCATCATCTTGTTTTCTAACAATTACTGTGTCTCCGTTATGAATATCTGGTTCCATTGAGTCACCACTAATTTTTAATCCAAAAAACTCACCTGTTTTTGCTAATTCTTCAGGGATTTCTTCTTCATCTACAATATCCGTAATGGCTTCTAGTGGAATGCCGGCGGCAACGCGTCCAAGAACTTTTATTATATTAGATTTAGGAAAAGGTTGCTCGGTATGTTCGTCTATTAAAAAAGATTTTTCAATATGGAAATAATCGGCAAGTCGTTGAACTTTTCCCATTCTTGGCAAAGCTATACCTTGACACCATGTATTAAATGTTTGTGGAGAAACAGATATCGCATCAGCGACTTCTTTTTGGGTTTTATTTGCTTTGGACAAATAAAAGTTTAAGTTCTTAGAAAAAATTTTTTTCTGTTCTATATCAGTCATATTTTGTCACCTCTTTCATAATCACATACTACAATATAATTTGACTAAAATCAACTAAAAATCAAAAAAAATTGTATTTTAGTGTTGACATCAAATTAAATTTGATTTATAGTATAAGCGTAACGAGGAAAAATAAGATTTGTGGGAGGTGAATAAATTGAATAAGTTAAAAATTTCCCTTGCGGCGGCTAGAGTAAATGCTGAAATGACTCAAGAAGATGTAGCAAAGGAGATGCATGTCTCGAAAAATACAGTGGTAAATTGGGAAAAAGGTAAGTCAGAGCCTACAATTTCACAAAGCAGAGAACTTAGTAAGCTTTACAATATGCCATTGGAGTATATTTTTTACCCTAATAATCAAATTAAATTTGATGCAAAATAGATAGAGGGAGAGCGGTAAGAATGTGAAACTAAGAAAAATAATTGGTTGGATACTGGTTTTTACGCCATTACTTCTTGTGACTGTTGGCGAACGTTATTTTCCAACAGATATAAGCATTATGGTGATGCGGATATTGATGGCGCTTGGTTTATTGAGCATCAGCGTTGTGGGAACGTGCCTTATATCAAATGAATTGCCGATAAGAATAATTGTTGAGAAAGATGAAGAGGGAGAGAGGTGAGAAAATGCCTGAGACAGTAGAAAGAAAACCATTCAAATCAATTCACATCAACATCGATAAAGGAATTTGCTTATTAAATGGTGAGGCGCTTTCAATGGTGAGCCGGTGCTGTTTGGAATTCAACAATGGGAAATGGTCACTTTTAATCACGAGGGATGAGCTTTACAGCCAGGAAGTAAGCGAGAAAAACTAATGTAGCATCGATACAATTTTGCTGATTATGTCAAAAATTAGATTCACTTTATTTTGTAAACGATTTTCCATGTAGATAATGGCAGAATCTTTCAGTAAAAATCCAAAATCAGAATAAAGTTTTATCAAACCGTTTGTGGATAATTCGGTAAGGGCATCAGCAATATCGTCTTCGAGAATTCCTTGAAGAAATTCTGTTTGAAGAGCAGAGGGATAAGAAAAGAGAATAGCCTCTGTTTTAGACATACCGATTTTTCTTCGGTTTTGATATTCATCGTAGATAAGACGAAGAATTCTGTATGTATCGTTTGTAAGTTGCATCATAATGTCTCCTTTTATAATTACTCAGCATGGTAGTGCCGGTATTTAAAGTATAGGAGAAAATACAATTATTTGCAACAGATGAAGAGGGAGCGCAGATTACTTCGGCGTAACCGTGGATTATTTTCTGGAAGAGTAAGGAGGGATGAGATGGAAATAGTGGTTGTCCTGTATATTGTTGGAATTGCTTTAATAATGGGATACCTGATAAATAGATATCCCAGAGAAAGAGTAGCTATTATATTCCTTTGCGCAATCGTTGTATTACAAGTTATCCAAAAATGTCTTCATCAAAAATAAAAAGAACAATGCATATGTAACAGCTAAAAGACGTGGAGATGCGAAACCGAGTAATAGGCTAAAAAATGCAATTGCTGGTAGTTCAATCCATATAAGAGCGAATATCATACGAATTTTTGAACGATATTGCTTGTAGTTAATCCGATAAGAAATACTGCGAACAGGGAGATGAGCTTGTTTACATAGTTTGTCATATGTTTTGGAAATCTGATCGCAAATTCGGAACCATTGATTATAGCCATATTTATCCTCTTGCAGAGCAGATGGTTTTTCAAGCCAGCGAATCTCTTGACGTAAAACAGGATCAATAAGAAGAGAATGTGAGTTTTCTAATTCATAGTATTTAGAAAGAAAAGCATTTATGTCGTTAAGAGATACTTTTTTGTATAAAAAAGGTTCGATTTCTAAAAAGAGTGGATGGTATACCTTATCTAGTCTTTCACGAGCTAAAGTAGATAAATTAGAGTTTCGACTAATTAGTAATGTAAAGATGCCAAGAGTAAGAGTGACAGATGGCTCTAATAAAATATTTATAATTTTTTCTAAATCGATATTTGATACAAACGAAAGCATGATGATTATCCTTTCATAATTTGATACGGAAATTATACCAGACAGTAGCAGGACAAATCAACAAGTACAACCAGCACCGCATAAACTTCAATAGAAAGTAGGTGATAAATATGAAACTCGATATCGAAAAAATCATACAGGTGATGATTTCTTTATTGGAAGAACAGGAAAAAGTGAAAATTACATATACCATTGAGAAAACCGCGTAAGCGGTACCAGTTGGACAAGCAAAGGAGGGATAAGAGATGTTTTACAAGATCGCAAAGACACTCAGCGTAACGGCAAGTATTATCGGAATCTTGATGATGGCTGGTGCGTGCTCAGTGAAAAGTCAGGAGCTGTTTTACTTATATGCAGCACTTGGAATCACAACACTTACTACCGGAGCATTTGCACTGGAATATTTCCGGATGCGGGAATGGCAGTACCGGAAAAGGAAAATAAGGGAGGCGAGGGAGCATGCCAGAAGAGAAGCAGCGTAAGAGCATGAGAACGTCAGAGCTTGATAAGATGATCAACAAACTGCAGTCGCTGGAAAGGGTTGACGGTACATCCGAGTATTACAAGAATAATGCGATTGCATACTTGTCGGATCTGGCAAATCATCTGGATAGGATAGGCGTAAAGACAATAAAAATGCGCCCGGAAGTTGCAGCTTCCATTGGCGCACATAACAAAAATACCAATTAAATTATAGGAAAGTCGGAGGAGAAAGTCAATGATCAAAGTTGAAAATGGAATGTGTGAAATTAAGGCAGTGGATGGAGTTCCGGATATAATGACGGATCTATCATGTATTATCCGAAGCATTAGAACAGCCATGGTGGAGAAAAGAGACTATAGCGAAGCTGAAACAAAAAAACTCGTTGAACAGGCAGTAAGGCTTGGCTTTGCAACAGATGAAGAAGTCACACAGGAAGCAATGGCGGTAATGGGTAAAGTGATGATGCTTCTGAAAAATCTGCCACTTTAGAGGAAGATGTGTACCTAAAGGGGGCGTGATAATGGAAAAGAAACCATTGATTATTCGGTGCTCTGATGGGTGGATCTACGGCTTGTTCGGTTATTACGAGGAAGCGGTAGAAGTGGCAGAACAGCATATAGACGGAACAGAACATACATATATCATCATATGAAAAGCGTGAGGAAAAGATGGAACCTTATAAAATCTATGATTTTGAAGATGAAAAAGCCTGGCTGAAGGGGCGGTTAAACGGAATCGGCGGAAGTGATGCAAGTGCTGTGGTTGGAAAGAACCCATACAAAACAAACATTGAGCTGTTTGAAGAAAAGACCGGCAGAAGGATTGCACCAGACATTTCAGAAAAGCCTTATGTGATCTATGGGAAAGAGGCGGAGCAGTTCATCAGGGAGCTGTTCCGCCTGGATTATCCACAGTATCAGGTCGCGCACCATGAATTCCGGATCTTGCAGAGTCTGGAGTATCCGTTCATGCAGGCTTCTCTGGATGGGGAGCTGGTTGATCAGGACGGCCGGAAAGGGATTCTGGAGATTAAGACCACCAACATTCTGCAGTCTATGCAATATGAGAAATGGAAGGACCGGATCCCGGATAACTATTATATCCAGATTCTGCATTATCTGCTTGTCACCGGATATGAGTTTGTTGTCCTCCGGGCGCATTTGCGGAGCAACTGGGGAACAGACGTCCGGACACAGGTGAAGCATTATTTTATTGAAAGAGCAGAAGTCCAGGCTGATCTGGATTATCTGCAGGAGGAAGAAATCAAGTTTTGGAAGTATGTGGAAAGCGGACGGAAACCGCCACTGATACTTCCAGAGATCTAAAAAAGAAGGAGGAGCGTATGGAATTACGGATCACAAATCCGCAGGAGAATTGGCTTACAGAGCAGATCCTGTGGAACAACGAGGAATTAAAGGCTGCGATTGCCGAGAAGGTAAAGGATTACAAGACGATTGCCTACACAGAAGATTCGCTCAAAGATATGAAAGCAGACCGGGCGGATCTGAACAAGTTAAAGAAAGCTTTTGAGGACGAACGGAAACGTGTCAAGAAGATCTGCATGGAGCCGTATACCAAGTTTGAGCAGCAGGTCAAGGAGATCACAGCACTGATCGATGAACCGATCGGACTGATTGACTCCCAGATCAAGGAGATCGATGAAAGCCGCAAAGCTGTAAAACGGGAAGAGATTGAGGAACTGTTTTTGACCATCGGATTCCAGAGCTTTGTGAAGCTGGACATGATCTGGGATGAAAAGTGGCTGAATGCAACGGTTACGCTGCCAAAGATTGAAGAGCAGATGAAGAGCCGGATGTACCAGATCGGTACGGATGTGGTGACGATCAGCAAGCTTCCGGAGTTTAAGTTTGAAGCAATGGAAGTTTACCGGAAGACACTGGATATGAACCAGGCGATTCAGGAAGGGCAGAGGCTTGCCGATATCCAGAAGAGAAAGCTGGAAGCAGAACGCATGGAGGCAGAGCGGAAAGCAAGGGAAGCGGAAGAGGCAGCGAAGCAGCAGACTGCAGCTGAACAAAAGGAAGAACCTGCAGCAGAGGAGGAAACAGCATCCGGATCTGTACCGGAAGCTTCGGCAGAGGAAACTGCTTCAATTCCGGAAGAGGAAGAACCGGTATTCCAGCTTGATTTCCGTGTATGGGGAACCATGGAGCAGATCATGGCGCTCCGTGAATATATGTTAAAGAATCAGATTCGATTCGGAAAGGTGGAATAAGATATGGCAGTAAATAACAGTCTGGCAAGACAGGACCAGTCAATGAAGTTATCTGTTTACCTGCAGAACGATGCAGTAAAGAAGCAGATCAATCAGGTCGTTGGTGGAAAGAATGGGACAAGGTTCATTTCCAGTATTGTAAGTGCGGTGCAGAGTACACCGGCGCTGCAGGAGTGTACAAGCCCGAGTATCGTAAACGCTGCATTACTCGGAGAAGCGCTGAATCTTTCACCGTCCCCGCAGCTTGGTCAGTTTTATATGGTCCCGTTCGATAATAAGAAGAAAGGCTGCAAGGAAGCACAGTTCCAGCTTGGATATAAAGGGTATATTCAGCTGGCAATCCGTTCCGGTTACTACAAAAAGCTCAATGTGCTTGCAATCAAAGAAGGGGAGCTTGTCCGGTATGATCCTCTGGATGAAGAAGTGGAGGTTAATCTGATCGAGGATGATATCCTTCGGGAAGAAGCTCCGACCATGGGATACTTCGCAATGTTCGAGTATGAGAATGGTTTCCGGAAGACCTTGTACTGGTCAAAGAAGAAAATGCTTGCACACGCTGAGAAGTATTCTTTTGCGTTTTACAAAAACGGTGGAGCAAAATCTCTGGAATTACTGGAACAGGGCAAGATTCCGGAAAAGGATATGTGGAAGTATTCTTCATTCTGGTTTAAGGATTTTGACGGAATGGCACTGAAAACCATGCTCCGTCAGCTGATCAGCAAATGGGGAATCATGAGTATTGATCTCCAGAATGCTATTGACAAGGATATGGCAGTGATCCATGAGGACGGAAAGACAGACTATGTGGATGCAGTGAAGGCGGAAGATGATGGAGTGGTATCCGATCAGGAGTTACAGGAGGTCCAGGAAGACCAGCCGGCAGCGCCAGGAACACAGCAGCCGGATCCGAAGGGTATTGAGGCATCATTTTTTGGATAGATTTAAGAAAGGGGAAAAAGAATTATGCAGCACATTAACTTAGAAACATTTGCAAACGGAGCATTTACCGCGCAAGTAAACCGGGCAATCGAAGAGGTCACGAAGAACATCCAGGATCCGAACACGGATGCCGGCACAGCGAGAAAGATTACGGTAACGATCGCATTTAAGCCGAATCAGGAAAGAAACTTCATTGCAACCGGAGTTCAGACGAAGACAACCCTTGCACCGGCACTCGGAGCAGTCACTGCATTGAGCATGGGAAAAGATCTCCGCACCGGCGAAGTGGAAGCAGTCGAGATCGGCAACCAGATTCCAGGACAGATGTCTGTACAGGACGTTCCGGGAGTTGTACCAGAAGCAGGAACTACAGTGGTAGATGGAAAAGTAATTGATAAAGCTACTGGAGAAGTTGTGGCGGATTCAGTTCCGGAACACGCAGGCAAAGTCATTGATTTAAGAACAGCAAAACAGGCATAGGAGGAGTAAGACGATGGAAGGATTAAAAGAAGCAATTGAATTTATCACAAATCTGAAAGAAGGCAGCATGGAGCCGAAGGTGCTTGATATCAACGGTAATACATACTGTAATAAAAATCTGACAAGATACCATTATTTCCCGAAAGCAGATTCCCTGAGTGTCAACACTCTGACATCCATTGTGGACTATATCAAGGGAAAACCGGAAGAACTCCGGGAGACCATGATCCTGCATGTGATCAGTCCGACAGAAGTAAGACTGTATTCCGGACTGGTGGACGAACGCAACAGGGAGGAGCTTATGAGGGCAGATGCCATTGTAAATGAATTCCGGTTTGACCGTTATTATGACCAGGAACGTTTTCTGATCGAGCTGCAGGCAAACTTCATTGAATCCGATGATCTGACTGTCCTGAAGCAGGTTGCCGGAAATATCGAGTCAGGAACAACGGCGAATTATGATGATGATGGTGTCAGCCAGAAAACCACAATTAAGAGCGGGATTGCAAATAAGACGGATGTGATCGTACCGAATCCGGTGAAGCTCAGACCGTATCGTACCTTTGCAGAAATCGAGCAGCCACAGAGCAGTTATGTATTCCGGATCCAGGACAGTGACCGTGGACCATCCTTCAAGCTTGTGGAAGCAGACGGCGGTTTATGGAAGAATGCAACCATGAAGAAAATCAAAGAATATCTGGCATATGAACTGGCAGAGGAACTTGAAAAGTACAACATTACGATTATCGCGTAGAAAATAGCATCTCCTTAAAAATAATATATCACACGTAACCTGATAACAAGAAAGCAAGCCGGCATTATGCAGCATCTGTTGTGTAAGTGCCGGCAGAAAGGAAAAAGGGAATGACATCGGTAATGTTTACAGTTCCGGGCAAGCCGCAGGGAAAAGCCAGGGCGCGGACGTATTATAATGTATCGACAAAGAAGCACTGTTCCACTACGCCGGAGAACACGGTTCTGTATGAGAACTTCATCAAGGATCGGTATCTGCAGATGGCAAAGGGAGCGTTCCTGGAAAGAGAAAAGCCTGTGACGCTCCGGATTATTGCAAGGTATCTTCCGCCAAAGAGCGTATCGAAGAAAAGGAAGCTTGATATGCTAGAGGGAAGAGAGCTGCCGCTGAAGAAACCGGATATGGACAATATTGTGAAGGTGGTAGCAGATGCACTGAACGGGGTTGCTTATCACGATGATACGCAGATCGCGCTGGTTCAGGCAAAGAAATGTTATTCGGCGGTAGAAGGACTGGATGTGACAGTTGAGGAGTATACCGGATAAAAAGGAAGGAAATGTAAGAAGTGGCAGGACGACCAAAACAAGGAATTGATTATTCCGGATGGTCGGTTGACATATTCGATGGTGATAAGAAAATAGACAAACTTCTCGATGCAAAAGGATGGAAGGGATTCGGGATCTACTTCTTTTTGTGTCAGAGGGCATATAAAGTAAACGGGTATTTCTACGAATGGGGCTATGACGACTGTGCAACGACAGCAAGGCGGATGGGCGGCGGCATCGGTTCCGGTACAGTAAAAGAGACTGTGGATTACTGCCTGCAAGTGGATCTTTTTGACAAAGGGTTATTTGACAGGTGGGGGATCTTGACCAGTAGAGGTATCCAGCGTCGTTTTTGGGCGGTACTATCCGAGCGGCGGAGTAAAACAGTATATGGTGAGTATTGGCTTTTGAAACCCGAAGAATGCAAAGGTCTAGTTAAAGTCAGCTTATTTTCGGATGTGCAACCGACAAATGATGATGTGCAAGGGACAAATGAGGATTCGCTTTATAGAAAGGAAAGTAAAGTAAAGAAAAGTAATGTATATAAGGGCGCTTTCAGCGATTCTTCCCTTGAATCAGCTTTTCAGTTCTATCTCCTTGTCCGATCACAGAACTGGGGAGAGATCTCTGAAGAGCAAGTAAATGCTTTGAGAGAGGATTTATTATCATTGTCCTCTGATCTGGCTGAACAGAAAGCAATCCTGAATAAAGCTGCAGCTGGTGGATGGAAGAATTTATATCCTGTTCAAAGCAAGAGAAAGCCAAAAACAAAGAAGCAGCCAGAGAAACAGGGAAAGTTTAAGAATTTTGAAGAGCGTGAATATGAGGACATGACAGATCTTACAAGGAAGTTGATGCAGCGATGAAAAAAGAAGAATGGGAAACGGAGTACGTTCCTGAGAACTGGAAGCAGGAAGAAACGGAAGATTATTAAGCGTGGGAAGTAGTCAAAGATAGTCGAAAAAGATCGAAACAGTACGTTGACAATTGAATAGTGGTGGTTGGAATGGTATAATTTCTGTATCAAATATGCGAAGGAGGATATCGATATGGGAACTTGCTTTTGGTGTGAAGGAACCGGGAAATTCAAAAAACCTAGAGATGAAGAAAAATATTCAGAAATATTTGACAGGTATGATGCTCCTGGAACGTTATCAATGGGAGAGTGTAGAAAAAGAGCTCTCGAGGAAGTTGGATACGACTTGGTAAAATGCAAGCATTGCAACGGAACTGGAATTCAAAAAGATTAAAATTGTTCTTGCCAACCATCAATATTCGGTGGTTGGTATTTTTTTACGCATTTTTAAGGAGAAAGGAACGAATTATGAGAAGTTACAAAGTTGAACTACCAAGAGGAATTGAAGTAGATATTTTTAATCTGCCGGAGGATTTTGAGGGAAGAGTAAAACAGGCATTTCGGGAATATACAGCTGAGACGGCGAAAGATTATAGAGACTGCGACAAATTAGGATTTATTGACTGTTGCGTAAGACATATTAACGGAGACAAGTATTCGTACGATGTAGTTGACGAAAAAGTTAAAAGTTTTATCTCTTCGCAGTGGGAAGAATACGGACAGCTTGACAACAAAGATGATGTATACAGTGTTGACTTTATGGCTGATTGTTACGCAGAAGGTGTACAAAACACAGTGCTGTGTTCTCATTTTGGAAGTGATGACCACCACATTTATGACCAGATTCAGAAAGTGCTGGTAAAAGTAATTACAATTGTGATGAATTATGAGGACTGATGAAGAAAAGGAGAAATCACATGAAAGGAAAGAATACACTGATTCATAAAATCCTGAGGAAACTCGGTTTTATCAAGGATATTGAGGATGATAGGGAATTAAAAATGGAGATGTGCAAAAGAGCAATAAAGGCAAATGTATGCCCAGAGGATTGCGACATTTGCGCATGGGATGTGAAAGGTGGATCAAGTTATGAGAATCATTAGTCAGGACAAAGAGTTTGATTTACCTTACGAGGAAACAACGATTCGAGTTTTTACAAATGGAACAGTAGCTGCATTTCCATTAACCGATTTGGAAAGTAATGCTTTTATTATAATGGCGGAATATTCCACCAAAGAGAAAGCGATTAAGGCTATGGAGATGTGCAGAAAACAGTATATGGACGGTGAATACAATCGAAATTCACTATCTGGAGTTGCTGAGAGCATTGGACGGTTAAGTGAGGGACTTGCTTCGGTTTTTAAAGAGGGCGTTTGTCAAACATTTGTTTTTAAATTTCCGGCAGATGAAGAGGTGCAAGAGTATGGAAAATAAGAAATTAAAAGAATATCTGGATGAATTCAAGGATGATGCAGCACTCCACGTTATTGTCGCAAATCCACAGGACAGAAAAATATATGTACCGTATGAGTTAAATATGATCTGTGATAAGGGACAGAAAGATCCGGTGTTATGTATTGAAGTTGGGCAACCTCAGGATATGGATGCAGAATTGGTAGAAGCAGCTATGGAAGATGAGAGGGCGGCACAGCCGGAACTTCCAAAACTCAAAAACAATGAGGAGAGAAAAGAGTTTCTGGCGAAATACCGGGAGTGGCCGGTATGGTTTGAAGTTCCGCAGGCAGAGGAAACCTATTATAGATATATTCTTCCAGATGGATCAGCAATCGTTATCTGCGAGTATAAGCATTATAACGAGTGGTGGGAGAACAAATATGTTCCGGGAGAACCAGAAGGAACGCTGACTGTAGAGTATTTGCTTGAACCGGGATATAAGCATCTGCATAATTGCAAAACAAACCAGACTGCGTTGATCAGAAAGTTGATGGAGGTGCAAAGAAATGGGCAATAGATGGATTCCAACAACAGAACGTCTTCCGAATCAGCGTGGTGCTTATGGGCGTTTCTTATCCCGGCATTATTGGAATGACAAGGATAGAAGGTGATAATTTGCAGGAGAAACGAAGCAGAAAAGAGCAGCGGAGGGATAGACAGCAGCATTATGAGGAACTGGAAAGCCGGCATGATGCAAAGGCGTTGGAGAGATTCCGAAGGCCAGCATACCAGAGTGTGAGCGTTGCGGAATATCTGGCAAAGAAGTATGACATTACAGCGGAGGTGGATACCGGTGGACAAGGGCATTTTGATTGAGTACGCGGATATGAAAGAAGAGATTAAGGATCTGCGCCGGAGAATTGAAAAAATCCAGAAAGAATTGGATAAACTGCATGGACAAATTGTTGTGGATTCGGTATCATGTGGTAAGAAGGGCAAGAAGCCACTTGGCACGGTGAAGATCACTGGCAGACCGGTTGGTGTGATCTCCAGAAAAGAGCAGTTGCTGAAAAAGCGGAACAGAAGGCTTGAGGAGCTGGAGGAAGAACTTCTGGAAATGACAATCCAGGTGGAAGAGTACATAGAATCCATTGAGAAGAGTGAACTGCGGATTATCTTCCGGCTGTATTTTCTGGATGACTTATCGTATCCAAAGGTTGCAGATCAGATGAACAAAATGTTCCCGAAGCGCCGGATCCGGTACACGGACGAGAATATCAAGAAAAAAATTCAAAGATATTTTGAAAATGTCCCCCAATGTCCCGATAAAAAGTGATAGAGTATAAACTGGAATTGATGAAATGTAACAAGGTAAGACATTTTTGATGGTTCCTCCTCTGATATTTAAAACCATGAAGAGACACCTGGTAGTGCTGGGTGTCTTTTTGTTGCGTAATGTCGAAAAATGGGATATTATGGAAAGAGATTCGATGCATACGGAGGAAAAAAATGGATAATATAGATAATAAAGAAGTGCTTACAAATGCAGTGGCAAAAGTAGTTGAGGATGCAGCACTTGGAATGTGGAACAAAGTGAAAGATTATTTTTCAGAAGTTAGCGCCCATGAACAAATTGAATTGGGATATGCGTATGAAGAATATTTGAAAAATACTAAATCTAAAAACAGTAAGATAAAAACGTTGATATATAGACATGTGCCTAAAGATCTTTACTCATTTTATGAATGTGTAGGAGTTCAATATGATGGAGATACAATAGATACAAAAACAATTAATAATATCATAAGCGAAGGTAATAAAATAATTATAAGTGGAACCGGTGGAATTGGAAAAACAACGATGCTGAAACATTTTTATTTAAATACAATAGAGGATACATCTTATATTCCTGTTTTGGTAGAATTAAGAATGGTTAATTCCATGGAAGTGGATAATATCTCTATGTATGCTATTGTTTTCGATAATTTAGTTAATAATGGTTTCCGGATGGAAGATAAATATTATAGATATAGTTTGGAGGAAGGGGGATATGTTATATTATTGGATGGGTTTGATGAAATTAACCGAGAGAAAATTCCAAAATTAACAGAGGAAATAATTAGTTTTAGTGGGAAATATCCACAAAATAAATATATTATCACTTCAAGACCTACAGATAGTTTTATGGGGTGGAACGATTATATTGAAATGAGCGCGATGGAGCTAACGAAAGAGCAAGCATTAAGTTTAATTAGCAAAATTGATTTTGATGAAAAAGTAAAGAAAACATTTTATAGAGAATTAAATGAAAAACTTTACGATAAATATAAGTCATTTGCATCAAATCCGCTATTATTAACGATAATGTTGTTGACTTTTGATAATAGAGCTTCAATTCCTGATAAATTGAATGATTTCTATGAACAAGCATTTGCGACATTATTTAATATGCATGATGCAACAAAAGAAGCGTATGTTAGAGATATAAGAACAGGATTAGGATGTGAGGATTTTAAGTTAATTTTTGCTTATTTTTGTTTTAAATCATATTTTGCAGGGGACACAGAATTTACGGAAGTAAAATTGAGACAATATATAGAGATATGCAAAGCAAAGTTTCCTAATATTTCTTTTAAGACAGACGACTTTTTAACGGATTTGACTCAGTCAGTGTGTATGCTTGTTAAAGAAGGAATAAATTATAGATTTACGCATCGATCTTTCCAAGAGTATTTTGCAGCATGGTACACATGTAAACTAGTTGATAAAGATCAAGTGGATTTGTTAACAAATTGGATTAAAGAAACAGATAGAATTCAAATGGATTCATATTTTGCGATGCTATATAATTTGCAAAGCGAAAAGGTAAATAAAATAATATTATATCCTGGATTAAAACAAATTAGAAAAAAGTATATGGATACAGGTTATTCACTTAAATTTTTAAAATATATGTTTTCTGGAGTTTGTATTGAAAGACAAATAGAAGATGGAGGCGAAAGAAAATATTCTTTTTCGTATAGGATAAAAAATAGATATTTATGCAATATATTACGTGCTACTTGCCAACTGAATGGTTACACTTATCCCGAACTTAATAAAGACTTTGAGAATGAAATGGCTGGTAAATTTGAAGATAAGTGGAACGGTTCGGTAATTTATTTTGGGACAGTATTGAAAAAGATAAGTGAGCAAGATTTATTAATGGCAACAGAATGGTTAAAACAGCAAGTTGAATTTTCAATAAA
This sequence comes from Coprococcus sp. AF102-57, assembly GCF_027686195.1. Lineage (NCBI taxonomy): Bacteria > Bacillati > Bacillota > Clostridia > Lachnospirales > Lachnospiraceae > Coprococcus > Coprococcus sp. AF102-57. The sequence continues at coordinate 22,769 of NZ_JAQCSY010000015.1, forward strand.
TCTCGCAAGATCATTTGAAAATGATGGAGAAAAAAGTGGGAAAAAAGTAAGTGATATACTTGCAAGATTATAATAGTAGAACATTAGAAAGGCACCCTCCGGGGTGCTTTTCTAATACACAAAATCCGGATCATTAGTTCAGTGGTAGAACATTCGCCTCATAAGCGGTATGTCACATGTTCGATTCATGTATGGTCCATTGCAGAACAGAAGGTGAAAATATATGGCAGCAGGAAACCCTAGAAGCGCGAACGGCAACCTAAGAAGAAAGCATCGGGCAAGACTCAAAGCAATAGGCGGTGAGTGTGGAATATGCAGAGGCAGGCTTGGTCCCATACATTACAATGAACCAAGCGATAGCAAACATCCGTTGTCTTTTGTTATAGATGAAATCAAACCGGTGTCAAGGTGGCGTGAGTTTGGCTATAGCTCACGTGAAGCAGCGGCACAGGACTGGAACAATCTGCAACCGGCGCATTACTGTTGCAACGCAGCGAAAAGCAATAAAACGTTGAATGAAATGCAGAGGAGCCAGCAAAAACCCAAAATGAACGTTACAGATGGGGAATGGTGAGAACTGCAAACAGAGGGTGGGGAGGGTACCCCGCCACGCGGCGACGGCGACCACCGCTGTCCAGCGCCGATTTACACACAGGAAAATTTTTGAAAGGTGAATTTAGATGGGAAGAGCTAAGAAAATGGCAACTGTAACAAGCGAGGGAAGCCGCTTGGAACGCTTGGAAAATTTAGCACTGATTCTCGCAAAACAGATTGATATATGCGCGAAAGATGCTGTTGATGGTCCAAAGACAATGTCACAGCTCTCCAGGCAATACAGAGAAACAATCAAAGAAATTGAAGAAATAAAAGGAATGGAGAAAGACGATGACGAAATCGGAGAAATCCTGTCGGCACGAAAAGCTGATGGGAAGCCAGACACCGTCCGATAGAATTGTTCCGGATTACGCTTATACGGATGGCCCAGATGCGGTAAAAGTGCTTGCGGTCGGGAAATTGATTGTGGATCCGTGGCAGAGTGAAGTGCTGAATGATTGGATGGGGCGTACAGAGGATGATGTTTGGTCAGCGCCGACATGTGGCTTATCTGTTCCAAGACAGAACGGGAAAACACTGGATACTTCCGGGCGGATTGCATCCGGAATGATTCTGTATGCAGAATGGGTTATATACACAGCTCATCTGCAGAAAACTGCAACAGAAACCTTTATGGAATTGCGCGGCTTGTTTGAAAGCAGAGGACTCCGTAAGTATGTAAAAGAAATTAAGGCGGCACTCGGAAGAGAACAGATTATTCTAAAAAATGGTGGAAGAGTAGTATTTGTTGCCAGAACAAGGAATGGTGGTCGAGGACTGCATGGCGACTGTCTTGTGTTTGATGAAGCACAGGAATTGACAAGCGAGCAGCAGGCATCTTTTTTGCCGGCAATATCAGCGTCAAGGAATCCACAAACGATTTATCTTGGAACACCACCGGATGAAAATTGTACCGGCACAGTATTCCGGAAGATAAGAAAACGGGCAACGGAAGGTGAGAGCAAATCCACAGCCTGGACAGAATATTCTGTGAAAGAGATTGGAGATGTTACTGATCGTCAGAGATGGGCGGATTGCAATCCGGCACTGGGGCGAAGAATGACAGAAACAACCATAGCTGCAGAGTGCGAACAGATGGATGCGGACACGTTTGCAAGAGAGCGTCTCGGCTGGTGGTCGCCAATCAACAATGATCAGGACTATGCAATTGATAAGAAGAAATGGGAAGAATGTGCTTCGGAAAAAGAAAAACCGGAAGGGAAAACTGCTTACGGTGTAAAGTTTTCGCTTGACGGTTCGGCGGTAGCATTATGCGGAGCTGTCTGTCCAGAGGTAGGGGAAGCGAGAATTTCACTGATCGAGCTTAAAACAACGGACAGAGGAATCCAGTGGCTTGCGGACTGGCTAAATCAGAGATACAAGATGGCAAGCTGTGTGGTGATCGATGGAAGAAATGGAGTTGACTTCCTGATAGAGAAGATAACACCGGTGTGGAAATATAAGCAGTCAATTGTTCGACCGGCAGCAAAAGAAGTGATAGCAGCGGCGAGTCAGCTATCACAGGAAATCAATGAACAGACTGTAACATGGTATAAATACCAAGAAATACTGAATGAATCAGCAATTACGTCTGTAAAAAGACCGATTTCCGGTGGCTGGGGATTTGGTGGAGAAAACTCAATCCCGATCGAAGCAGCAGCACTTGCACTTTGGGGATGCAGAACATCGAAACGAAATCCGAACAGAAAGATGAGGATAGGATAATGGAGTTAAATTTTGGAAGAGTAGAAGGATTACCACCGGAAGAACAACAGTGGCTTCAGGAATTGAAATACATATATGATTATCACAGAAGTGCAAATAGGAAAAAGCGCCGTTATTATAACGGAAAAGTCACACTGAATGAAGTGAATCTTGGGATTGCATTGCCAGCAGGTCTTGGAAAACTTGAGATTGGATGTGCCTGGGGAGCAAAAACCGTTGATGTACTTGCGGGAAGATCGATGTTTGATGGGTTTGTTACAGAAAATGGAACGAAGTCAGAAGATATGGATCAGATTATGAAAAGGAATCATTTGATAGCGGAATACAATAAAGCGGTCAAAGAAGAACTGAAATACGGTTGTGCATTTGCGGCGGTATCCGGAGAGGAAGATGATGCAAGAGTACGGTTTTACTCTCCACATTGTGCTGCAGCTTCGTGGAATGCACACGAAGGACGCATCCGATATGGATTTGCCTTTGAAGATGCGCGAAGAGACGAGTCGGATGTTACATGGTCTCCGGAACATGTAAATTTCTATACAGACACAGACATCTGGGAACTGGATCGGATTGGAGGTACATGGTATGCTACGCAGAATCCCCATGATTTCGGAGAACCCCTTATGGTGGCTCTGATCTGGGACGCAACAAACGATAAACCATTTGGTCAGTCAAGGCTAAAAGAGCCGGTCCGCAGACTAATCCAGGGATATGTAAGAACAGTCGCAAATGCAACGATTGGACTGGAATTTGCCACTTCTCCACAGAAATATCTGCTCGGGGTGTCAGATGAACAATATGATATGTTGATTGATAATAAATTCAAACAGTATGTTGGAAGTATTCTCTACAGTACCAATAATCCGGAGACTGGGGAAAAGCCGAATTTCGGGCAACTTTCGCAGGGAAATATTGAACCACATGTTCAGATGCTCCGGATGCTTGCTACACAGTATTCAGCGGCAACGGGGTTGGCGGTTACGGATGTTGGTGTGATAAATGATGCAAATCCGACTTCCAGTGAAGCAATTATTGCACAGTCACAGACCTTGATCCTTATGGCAGAACAGCTGAATAAATCAAATGGTGATGCATTGTATCGGATTGGACGGATGGCACTTGCAATTGAACTTGGAACGATTCCGGATGAGCTTCCGGAAGAAACACATGAGCTGATTGCACATTTTAAGAATCCGGCAATGCCAAGCGTGGCATCTACTACAGATGCAGCACTCAAAATTGCGACAGCGCGACAAGGATTTGCACAGACAGATATTTTCCTTGAAATGATTGGTTTTGATCAGGCAGATATCCGTAGAATCCGAGCACAGGAACAAAGGGCAAAAGGTGACAGTATCTTGACGGAGGAATTTGGAAATGCAGATAACGGAGAAAGCGTGGCTGGAGTACATAACGAAGATGTCACAGATTAGCCAGAAAGCAGCGGATCTGATGCAGTCCTGGGTTCAGAAGAATGGATTGGAAAACGATAAAGCACTTTTGGACTACGCCTATGCATTGTCACAACACTATGGACAGGCTATCGGTGCATTATCGTGTCAGATGTATGAAGCGACAGCGGCGGCACAGGGAGTAATAGTCCCTACGGCAGAAGTAGCAGATCTCCCGGACTATGGGGAAGTGGCGAAAGCAGTAAAAGGAACAAAAAAGCAGTCTCCGAACAATATTCCCGGAACGCTTGCAAGGCTTGTAAAACAGGTAGGTGCAGATACGACACTGAAAAATGCAGAGCGTGACGGGGCACAGTTTGCCTGGGTACCGCATGGAGACACCTGTGCTTTCTGCATTGCACTTGCATCCAGAGGATGGCAGTATAAGTCAAAAAAAGCTATGCGGAATGGTCACGCGGAACACATTCATGCACATTGCGATTGTGAGTATGCAGTCCGGTTTGATGGAAAAAGCACAGTGGCAGGCTATGATCCGGATAAATATCTGGAAGAATATTACGATGCCAACGGGGATATCAATGAAATGCGGAGAAAGCGATATGTACAGAATAAAGATGTGATCAATGCGAGAAAACGAGAATTATACGCAAGTAAAAAAGCGGAAAAACTTGAAAAATTGAGGCGGTCTGATATACTGATATCAGGAGCGAGAATCACAGATCTGAATAGTGCAGAAGCTGATGAATTTGCGGAGATGTACTATGAAGAGATTAGACATTTTTCAACTGATTCAAAGAAAATAGCAGATAATCTTGGTAAGGAAGAATCTGACATAAGAAAAATTAAGGCATATTTATTTGAAGATGATTCTTTGATAGATCCGGATACGGGAGAAAGCAGGCAGTTTGATCCAGATTGCGCGATTGCACAGAGCTGGCAACGCTTGATGAATGGAAAAGACATTAAACTTCATGACAAAACTTTGATAGAGCATGAGTTGTTGGAAATGAAAATTAAGCAAGAAAATCCGGGCATAGATCATGTAAAAGCACATGAATTGGCATCGGAAAAATATAATTATCCAAAGGAGGCGCTGGAATATTATGGTAACCTTAAAAAACATAAAAAAAGTCAGTGATAGTATTTCGGCAGATTACTATCCAGAGGGAAAAGAGCCGGCAGGTTTTATGGAAATACGAATTCCGGATGGAGAGATTGTAGAACATGAAAATGCAAGCATGTTTGCAGCACCACACGTGAGGCGAGAACTGAAACGGATTGCGAAGATGGATAATCCACCAAAAGAAAAAACGGTAATATGGTATTAAAAGCCACTGATCGGAAACGGTTGGTGGTATTTTTATACTCATTTTTAAGAAAGGATAGGGTAAACGGTATGAAAAAATTATTTATCAGTCAGCCAATGAGAGGAAAGTCTGATGAAGATATTCTGACAGAGCGTAAGAAAGCAATCGAGAGTGCAGAGAAGGCGATTGGCGAGCCAGTAGAAGTGATTGATTCATTCTTCCAGGAAGCACCGGTAGATGCAAAGCCACTGTGGTTCCTTGGAAAATCTCTGGAACTTTTAGCAGGTGCAGATATCGCATATTTTGCGAAAGGATGGCAAGATGCAAGAGGATGTAGAATTGAGCACACTTGTGCTGTTGAGTATAACATTGATCGAATCGAACCGTAGGAAGGCGGTGATCCAGATATCTCCCTTTAAGGCGCAGGGTTACGCGTCTTATTTTTATGGCAACACGTGCCTTAAACGTGGCAACTAAAAACACTCAAATCAGGAGGGAAACAAGATGGCAGATGACAAAACATTCACTCAGGCAGAAATGGATTCAATCATAGAGGGACGCCTTGCGAGAGAAAGACAGAAATATGCAGATTATGATGACCTGAAAGAAAAGGCAAGTAAGTACGATGAGTACCAGGCGCAGAATAAAACGGAACTTCAGAAGGAAAAAGAAAAGTCCGATGCGCTTCAGGCAAAATTAAGCGCACTTGAAAAGAAAGACACTGTAAGACAGGTAAGAGAAAAAGCAGCAAAAGACACTGGTGTGCCGGTAGAACTCCTTACAGGTGAAGATGAGGAAACCTGTAAGAAACAGGCGGAAGCGATTATGAAATTTGCGAAGCCGAAGAGTTATCCGGGGACTAAGGGGAACAGAAAAAAGACAACAGAGTACAACTCAACGGATGATGCAATGAGGGAATTTGCACATCAGATTTTTGGTAAAGGAGAATAAAGAATATGGCAGCACTCATTAGTTCAGATTTTGAAATTCCGGCAGAGATTTCGCAGGGGATTTTTGAAAAAGCACAGAAAGGATCTACTCTGGCGCAGTTATCCGGAGCAAGACCGCAGAAATTTGGAAAGCAGCAGGTGTGGGTACTTACATCGCCACCGAAAGCAGAACTCGTAGGAGAGGCAGGGCAGAAATCGCCAACCCCAACTGCATATGCTTCTAAAACAGTAAATCCGTTCAAATTGCAGGTTACCATGAGATTTTCGCAGGAAGTACAGTGGGCAGACGAAGATGTACAGATCGGCGTACTGCAGGATCTGGCGTCAAATGCGTCAATCGCGCTGGGAAGAGCATTGGATCTTGTTGGAATTCACAAAATCAATCCGCTTACAGGAACGGTATCAAGCCTTGTAAAAGAAGGGTTGGTTGACACGAAACAGAGTGTGCAGCTTGCAGGCACAAAGTATGATGAAGCAATCGAGGCGGCAGCAGGAATGATCATCTCATCTGGCTATGTACCGAGTGGTATTGCAATGGATCCAACACTTTCCTTTGGCCTTTCCACTATGAGGGATGCGGATGGAAGAAAGATTTATCCGGAAATTGGATTCGGACAGAATCTGACAAATTTTGCCGGAATGACTGCGGCAGTATCTGATACAGTTTCTGCAAAAAATGAAATTACACCGGATACGAAGTTACTTGGAATCGTAGGACAGTTTGATGCGTTCAGATGGGGAGTGCAGAGATCAATTGGCGCTCACTTGATCGAATACGGTGATCCGGATGGACTTGGAGACTTGCAGAGACAGAACCAGATTGCAATCCGTGCAGAAATTGTATACGGAATTGGAATAATGGATCAGGCAGCATTTACAAAGATCGTGAAGGCGGAAGGGTAATATGAAATATTTATACAAACAAACTGGAATAGTAGTGGAGTCTGACGATGTGTTAGACTCCACAATGTTTAAGCCGATTATTGAAGAAAAAACCGAGGATTTGATCGAGGATAGCGAAACAGAAACAGGAGTTACAGAAGCTGAAAATACAGAAGAACCTGTGGAAGAACTCAAAGAACCGACAGAAGACTCAGAGATTCCAGATATAGAAGAACCAGTCGAAGCAAAGAAAGAGGCATCAGCTAAGAACACCAGAAAGAGAACACAAACAGCGAAAAAGTAGGTGATACAATGATATACGCATCAATCGAGGATATTTGGAAACGAAAAGGAACAGATATTTCGGATACAGATTATGTAACGGCACTCTTGGAGGATGCCGCGATTATCATTGATGCATATAACCGCAATGCTACAGACGAGGCAAAGAAATTAGTGTCATGTAATATGGTTATCCGGACACTCGGAAGCAGAGAGGAAGGTGTACCTATTGGAACGACACAGACAACTACGACAGCAATGGTATATTCGCAGACCTGGACAAATGCAAATGGAAGCGGCGAATTGTATCTGACTAAATTGGATAAGAAAATCCTTGGTGTCGGGAATCGAATTGGCTATTTTAATCCATATTCGGATTTGATGCAGGAGGAAGAGGCTAATGATTAAAGGAATACCGGTGAAGCTCTACGAACGGACCGCAAGTGGGACAGATACATTCGGACATCCGATATATACAGAGACACCTGTGACCGTGGAAGACGTGTTGGTTGCTCCGGCATCGACAACAGAAGTGCTGGATATGCTTAATATTACTGGAAAAAAAGCAGTCTACAATATCGCAATTCCAAAAGGAGATACGCACGACTGGCAAGACTGCAGAGTGGATTTTTTTGGCACATCATGGCGGGTAATTGGATTCCCACAGCAAGGAATTGAAGAAAATATTCCGGGAAGATGGAATCAGAGATGGATGGTGGAGCGTTATGGATAAAACGAAAGTTGAGTTAAATCGATCCGGTGTAAGAGAGTTGATGAAATCTGCAGAGATGCAGGCAATTTTGCTGGAACAGGCAAATCAAATATCATCAGATGCAGAGAAAGAGTCGTATGTGGCGCAAACGAGAGCGATTGTAAAAATAAATGGAGACGACGGAAACAATAGCTTGCTGAAAGCAATGGGTAGAAAAAATGATCGAGGAAAAAGTTAGAGAATATCTGGAAGACAAGCTTGATATTCCGGTAAGGATGGAAGAAGAACCGGGACTTCCGGAGGAATATGTACTGATTGAAAAGACTGGATCTGGCAAAGAAAATCATATTGCATCAGCAACTCTTGCTATCCAGTCTTATTCAGGATCCCTTTATGGGGCGGCATCACTCAATGAAAGAGTGAAAGAAGCAATGGAAAAAATTGTTGAAATGGATGATATCAGTAAGTGCCAGCTTAACAGCGACTACAACTATACGGATACAACAAGGAAGAAATATCGGTATCAGGCTGTATATGATATGGTTCATTTCTGATGAAGGAGGATAAAAATGTCAGATGCTAAAAATGTAAGTACAGGCAAGCCGAAAGTAGGCGGCGCGATTTTTAGAGCACCGCTCGGAACAACATTGCCAACAGATGCAACCACAGCATTAGATGCAGCATTTAAGTCACTTGGATATTGTTCGGAGGATGGACTCACTAATTCTAATAGTCCGGAAACTGACAACAAAAATGCTTGGGGCGGCGACACTGTATTGAATATGCAGACCAGTAAGAAAGATAATTTTAAGTTTACGATGATCGAAGCCTTGAATGTAGAGGTCCTGAAGAGCGTTTACGGAGATGATAATGTTACCGGAACACTTGAGGAAGGGATTACGGTAAAAGTAAATGCAGATGAAGCGGAACAGAATGCGTGGGCTGTGGATATGATTCTGAAAGACGCAGTGAAGCGTATCGTTATTCCGTGTGCAAGCATTACGGAAGTCGGAGACATTGTATATAAGGACGATGATGCGATTGGATACGAGACAACGTTATCGGCAGTACCGGATGCGGACGGACAGACACATTACGAATATATTAAGGGTGATAAGAAATAATGAAGGGAAAAACAAGCAGTGGTTTTGAGTATGAGTTAGATGAAGCGGCGTTGGATGATTATGAACTTCTGGAAGATCTATGTGAAATGGATGAAGGAGACATGACAAAAACAATCAGCGTATTAAACCGTCTTCTTGGAACAGAACAGAAAGAACGTTTGAAAGAACATTTACGAATGGAGAACGGAAGGGTACCGGCGTCGAAAATGATGAATGAAATTGGAGAAATTTTCGGAAATATAAAAGAAGGAAAAAACTCTTAGCCCTCGCCTACATGCTTAATTTAGATAAGGACGCACTTTTGTGTGATCTTGCAGAAACATATCATATCTATGATTATAAGTCGTTACCGTGTAGAATGGTAGCGACTTTTTCTTGTGGGTTGAGGGGAAATTCGAGAATTAAAATGAAAATAGCAGGGATTGAGCCGATACCGGAACAAATGCTTATGGCGGCTATTGCGGATGGAACGCGCACGACTGCCTGGTTGCAATCTGAGGATGGAGCGACCGGGAAAAACCGTCCGAAGTCATTGCTTGGAATGATCCTGGGCGATGGAAAGGAAAAATCTAAAGAAATTCAGACGTTTGATTCTGGAGAAGATTTTGACAGAGAATGGGCGAGATTGACGGGAAAGGAGGGATAAGATGGCTACGGAACTTGCAAAAGCGTATGTGCAGATCATACCATCGGCGGTAGGAATTCAGGGAAGAATTCAAAAAGAAATAGAGCCGGAAGCAGACTCAGCCGGAAGTTCTTTTGGCGGGAAAATGGTTGGCATGATCAAAAAGGTTATTGCCGCAGCAGCAATCGGGAAAGCTCTGTCAGCAAGCATCAGTGAAGGTGCAGCACTCGAACAGAGTCTTGGTGGAATCGAAACATTATTTAAAGATTCTGCCGATAAAGTGAAAGCAAATGCGGCAAAAGCCTACCAGACAGCAGGAATGAGTGCAAATGACTACATGGAACTCACTACAAGCTTTTCAGCGAGCCTTCTTAGTTCCCTTGCTGGCGACACCTCCAAAGCTGCAGATGTGGCAGATATGGCAATGGTAGATATGTCTGATAATGCGAATAAGATGGGAACCAATATGGAAGACATCAAAAATGCATATCAGGGATTCGCCAAACAGAACTATACAATGCTGGACAACCTGAAGCTTGGATATGGTGGTACGAAGTCGGAGATGGAGCGTCTCTTGGCAGATGCACAGAAAATCAGTGGCGTGGAATACAATATTGATAATCTATCAGATGTCTACAGTGCAATTCACGTGATCCAGGGACAGTTGGATATTACCGGGACGACAGCCAAAGAAGCGGCAACGACTATATCAGGATCATTTAATCAGATGAAAGCAGCGGCCAAAAACGTAATGGGAGAAATTGCTCTGGGGATGGATGTAGGACCGGCACTTAATGAACTGGCGAATACGATCATAACCTTTGCAGTTGGAAATCTGCTTCCGGCAGTATGGAATGTTATATCTGCACTTCCATCAGCAATCGTTACATTTGTAACGGCACTCGGTCCACAACTGTTTGTTGCAGTGTCTGGACTGATTCCGCAAATTGCAAGCGGAATCACAACAGGAATACCGATTCTTTATCAGAGCGCAATGCAGCTTATGGATCAGTTTAATATCGGAATCCAGGAGCAACTCCCGATCTTGTTGCAGAAGGGTGTGGATTTCATAACAAACATTGTGAATGGAATCTTGCAAAATTTACCGCAAGTAATAACGATGGCGGGCAATATTATTACATATTTTGCCAACACAATTATTTCTATGTTTCCGACTGTTTTGAGTGCAGGTGCATCATTGCTGCTGAAACTTGTAAATGGCATCATAAATAATTTGCCACAAATTGCTCAGGCTGCAGCAACTGCAATTGTGCGTTTTGTAGCGTCAATTGGACAGAATCTTCCACAGATTCTCCAGAGTGGTATTACAATTATCGGCAAACTGGCGGCAGGTTTGATACGTGCCATTCCGAATTTGGTTGGACAGATACCGGCAATTATCAGCGCAATTGTGAATGCTTTTACGAGCCAGAACTGGGGAAGTATTGGAATCAATATCATAAGCGGTATCGCATCCGGACTTCGTTCGGCGGCACATATGCTATGGGATGCTGTAAAAGGTGTTCTTGGTGGATTTAAAGAAAATGTTCTGGCATTCTTCGGAATTCACTCACCGTCACGTTGGGGAATGTTTGTTGGAGAGATGATAGACACCGGTATTGCGAATGGACTTACCGGAAACACATCGTTGATCTCTAATGCTGCAGAAGAACTCCAAAAATCACTCAAGAAACCTGTCGGGACAAGCTTGGATTTTGCGGTTTCTGGAAGAAATAGCACTGAAAACGAGAACAATGCGCTCATTGAAAAACTGGAACAGTTGTTGGAGTATTTGAAAACAACATCCAAACGAGGAGAAACTATCGTGATCAATCTGAATGACAGAGAGGTAATGAGAGTATTAAGAGAAATGGGGGTTGTGCTTGAATGATTGAGATCAAATATGTGTGTTCCAATGGAGAGGAATATAATCTGATTGGTGATAAGATGAGAGCAACCTCCGGATATTTCCACGCTTACGAATGGATACCAAATACTACAGAAAAAGAAATGGGAGTGGCGGTAAATTCTTTCACGAAAGAACCGGTGGTGTATGATATTACACTTACGGTGCGAGGGAAAGAATTTGAGAGAAAGCAGTTTCTGAATAAGCTTACCAATGCGTTTGAATATGATGTGGTGAATCTGTCACCTGGAAGGATTTATTATGGAAAATATTACATTGACGGATATATAAAGAAATCGAGCAATGAGGTTTCAGGTGAAAATAATAGCAGAACAGATTGCAAGATAGAAATATACTGTCCGTACCCGTTTTGGTCAATGGAACAGGAACAGAGCTTTTATCCGGATTCGGCAAACAAAGGAGAAGCATACGGATTTTTGGAATATCCGTATGACTATCCATATGATTATTCAAGAAAAAGCGCTGGCACACAGAACTGGTTTATTGATCATTTTCGTGATAATAATTTTGAAATTGTGATATATGGACCATGTGCAGATCCAAGAATCATTATCAATGATTATCCATATCAGATATATGAGACTTTGGAAAATGGAGAATACATTTTGATAAAGAGCAGGGATAAGACGATTACGAAACATCTTGGAAATGGAACGATCCAAAACATTTTTGCGAAAAGAGCAAAAGATAAAAGTGTGTTTTCTTTAATTCCGTCAGGCATGCTGACATTGAACTGGAGTGGCGAATTTGGTTTTGATATCAAAGTGTATAAGGAGAGGAGCGTGCCGGAATGGAGTTAATCTACACAGATCCAAATGGTAAAGAACTTGGATATATCCTAAATGCAAATATTGATATGGAAATCGGAGAGGATGAAAAGAACTCCATAAATGATTTTGAAATTGAATTTAAACGGTCAGGTTGGGATGGAACGATTGAATTTGGAAGCCAACTGTATGTTCCTGATACGGAGTATGGTGGGATTGTACAGGAAATCTCGACAAGTACAAAGGCGAATAGCATTACCACAAAAGGGTATACGTGGCGTGGAATGATGACAAAGAAGATTATTCAGCCTGGAAGTGGACAGGACTATGCAACGGTAGAAGGCGAACTGAATACAATCGTAAAGCAGAAAGTGCAGGAGGCTTTCCCAGGGCTTTTTTACGGCGTGAGTGAAGATACCGGTGTAGAAGTAACGAATTATCAGTTCGATCGGTATTGCACACTTCATGAAGGACTCCGAAAAATGCTGCAGTCTGTTGGATATCGTATGGAAATTAAGTATATCCAGGGCGATAAATACGAAATGGGATACGTGCAGGTAAAAGCAGTTCCTATTGTAGATTATTCATCGGAATATGAATTTTCAAATGATCAGAATATGAACTTCAAAATGGATGATAACAGAAGAGGCGTTAATCATTTGATTTGTCTTGGAAAAGGAGAATTGAAAGATCGCCTGGTAATTCATCTGTATGTTGGCCAGAATGGGGAAATAGGACAGGAGCAGTATTTTAAAGGGACGGATGAAATTGTGGAAATCTACGACAGTTCAGGATCGGAACGAGATGATCTCCTGAAAAATGGGATAAAAAAACTGGAAGAATCAAAGAATAAAACGGAATATGATATGACTATGGAGAAAATCGAAGGAAACATGGATGTTGGAGATGTTGTAGGTGGACGAGATTATCTTACCGGTGCAAGCATGAAGAAACCAATCGGACGTAAGATTTGGACAATTTCAGAGGGTAAAGAAAAAATAGAATATAAATTGGAAGGAGAGTCTTAATGGATATCATCACAGGATATACAGGAAGTCCACATGTTACTGCTGAACAGGACAGAGATGTGAATATAGGAATTTTTGGAGCAGAATCATACGTTTTGCGAACTGGATCACAGTTAAAGGCTGAAGTGTCGTCAAATAATGAAATCAAGGTACGTGATGGAGTTATCATGCATCAAGGGTGTGCTGCATCAATCAAAAAGAATACATATGATTCACTAACGATTGCAAATGGGTCACAGGGAATGAAGAGAGTAGACCTTATCGTGGCACGATACAGCAGGGATCAGAACACAAAAGAAGAATCACTTGTGTTGAAAGTAATTCAAGGAACGCCAAAAGAAAGCGGTCCGGCAGTACCAGGATATACTATAGGAGATATCCAAGCTGGGGATTTGATTGCGGACATGCCGTTGTATCAGGTAACTCTTAATGGACTTAATATTACAGAAGTGAAGCAGCTGTTTGCGACACAGGATTCGATTGCTGAATTAAGTAGCAATTTGACAAAAGCAAATTCCAAAATAACGACCACGAATACGAATCTTGCAAAAACCAACACTGTTTTAGAAAACAGAAAACCAATAATCGAAGATTCAACTGCGCAAGGAACAGTAAATTGGGATACTAATAAATTCTTGAAATCTGGTGTTACATATGCTTTTGTTGTTACGGTTTCCTCGAATCTTAACAGCGAAAACTATAAGCAAGAAATTTCTTGTGCATTAAACAGTGTAAATATGGGAGACAACGGAAACTATTACAAACTAACATCTACCTTTATGGGGAAATGTTCCAAGGGCGATAAGCTTCATATTACTTCGTACAAAAATGGAGGCACATGGACTCTTTTTGCGACAAGAGCTATTTTTATACCAGTTAGCTAAAATAAGCCGTTGTTGCAATCATTACGAATGAGGCACTATCTGTACCGACGATATATACTCCACCATTATGCATAACTATCGGAATAAGACACTCGTATACGTTATAACTCATTTTAAATATTTAAGTGCATAAGTAAATAAACTTATTTATTTACACTCGGCATTAGTCGGGTGTTTTTGTTATGCGCTTTTATATATGTAACTTTATCAACCAGTCAAAGGAGGGATTCTGAACTAAGTTGCTATTTAGTTCAGAATCCCTCTAAAAAGAAGAAAGGGGCAAACAGAAAAATGAAAATCACATTCAATGATGGTCAGGAACTGCAGATCCAGCAGGTCACTGAGCAGACGGATGGCGCACTTCTGATCAAGACCATTTCAGCATCCGAGGATCAACTGAAGACTTTATTCTCTGATCAGACAACAACTAAGAGAATGTCTGTGAGCGAACGGGATGCAGATACCGTTGTGTATGAAAACTACACAAAGCTCGATGCAATCGTGAAGTACACGGCCGGCATTCTTGGTGTGTTAATGTACCGGGAAGGAGAAGATCCGGACAGCCGGATAGCAGCTCTGGAGGCAAGACTTAAAGAGGCAGAAGAGAAAAATACAGACCTGCAGTCAAGAGTCGGAAAAGCGGAGGAGGAAAATGAAATGCTCAAAGGATGCATTCTGGAAATGTCTGAAACGGTATATCAGTAAAACGATAATTGTATTAACCATTTTATTCATATTATTACAAATTTCAGGAGGAAAAGAAATGATGGCAATGTTATGGGCACAGCAGATTATGTTAGGAAAGAAAACTTATTCACAGGTACCGAGACTTTTAAAGGACAAGGTAAAAGAGGTCCTGATTGATTCCGGAGCAGAAGATCTGGTAACAGAAGACAAGCAGTAGAGGTGAAGCGTAGATGGCAGTAAAAACAGCTCAATATATATTTAATGGTCAGGCATACAATCTGACCTATAATTCGACCTCCGGGAAATGGGAAGCTACGGTTACGGCTCCAAGTAAGTCGAGCTATAATCAGCCGGATCATGTTCTTGGCGGAACAGTAAAGGCTACAGATGAGGCCGGCAATACTACCACGGTAGATCAGAGTCATACTACTCTCGGCGCACCACTTAAACTTCGCGTAAAAGAAAAGACAGCACCGACTATTACGATCACGGCACCGTCTGCAGGAGCGTATATCACAAATACAACTCCGACAATCGAATTCCAGGTAAAAGATGCGGATTCAGGGGTTAATGCAGGAACAATCGCAGTCACAGTTGATGGTACAGCCGTATCGACGGTAACAAAGACTGCTATTGACGGTGGATATAAGTGCACATGCACATCACCGACGTTAAAAGATGGATCGCATACGATTTCGGTCAAGGCATCCGACAACGATGGTAATGCAGCTGCAGCTAAGACAGCAACATTTACAGTTGATACAGTGCCTCCGACACTGCAGATCACGGCTCCATCAAATGACCTTGTAACCAATAAGAAGACAGTGACGATAACCGGTAAAACGGATGATGTTACATCTAAGCCAGTGACGGTAACGGTAAATGGAGCAACCGTAACAGTTGGAACAGATGGAACATTTACGAAAGAAGTGACTCTTGTTGAGGGTGCAAATACCATCACGATCGTGGCGAAAGACAAAGCCGGAAAGACTACTACAGTCACACGTAAGGTTACTGTCGATACGTCAGCTCCGGTGATTAAGTCAATCACTCTTACTCCGAACCCAGTAGACTGTGGAAAGACATTCATTATCGCTGTTGAAATTACAGACTAGGCGGTGAGCCTATGATAGTAAAGGTAAGCGGTAAGATAGACGGAAAAGAAGTAATATTTGAAAGAGCTGAAGGGGACCAGTGGAATGTCGAGGTCCCTTATGATTTGGATGGAATGTATGTGGTGGAATTGACGGCAGAAAACGATGCTGGCAATATTGCATACTGCACGAAGATGCTGTTGATCGTTGATCCAGCTACTCTATGCGTAAGACTTGTTCCACTTGATTATATGGTGGAAGTTGTTCCGGAAGACTGTAAGGTTACAGTTATTCCGGAAGATTATGCTGTAGAGGCAGTTCCGGATCAGTATCAAGTTATCGCAGAGCCAGATCCGCTCTTTGTGGAGGTAATTTATCCGATACACGGAAGGGGGTGTTGTTGTGAACAAAATTAGATTTATCCTGGGCGAAGACAAGCACGTTAAGCTATTGGTGCGAAGTCCTAACGATGAGCCATTTACGATTCTGACAGCATCTTATGAGCTGGCACGTTACACAGACATCGTGGTGCAAGGAGAGTGTGATATCAATGGTCATTATCTCGATTGCAAGATTGCTCCGAAAGAAAAAGGAACACATATATTGGAAGTAACGTATACGGTTGCGGATTCGATCAGGAAGGCAAGGATAGAAGTAGAGGTGGTTTAATGCTTAAAATTACAGATGTGAAATTAAGTAAAAATACGGTTGCGACCGGGGAAAAATTTACGATTTCTGTACAGATCCAGGAAACGGTTGATTATCCGTATGACTATCCATACGATTATCCGATATCTTATACCGGAACAGCAAAGCCGGTAAATTCATAAAGAAAGAATGAGGAATATGAAAGTGGAACAGGCAAATTATATCAAAGCAATTTTTACGGCAGTATTTGCTTTCCTGTCGGCGCTTCTTGGAGTGCTTGCAGTGCCGGTGATTCTGCTGGTGGCATGTAATCTGATTGATTATGCTACCGGACTTATGGCAAGCAAATACAGAGCACAGGATATCAATTCCTATAAAAGCATCAGAGGAATCTTCAAAAAGGTATCCATGTGGCTATTGGTTGTTGTAGGAGCAATAATTGACGAAATGCTTCTATATGCGTCCGCCTCAATCGGCTGGAAGTCACCGGTTACATTTCTGGTGGCGTGTGTCGTGGCAATGTGGCTGATCTGCAATGAGATTATCAGTATTTTAGAGAACATTCAGGACATGGGAGTGAATATCCCGGCATTTCTGCAGCCACTTGTGAAGCACATCCGATCGCAGGTGGAAGACCAGGTGAAAGTAGATAATGATTCAGAGGGTGAATAGTTGCCCTCTTTTTGAAAGGAGTAGATATTATGGCGCATTTATTTGTTATAGCTGGTCACGGTGCCGGCGATTGCGGAGCCGTAGGTTATGGATATACGGAGGCGGAGAGGGTAAGATACCTTGTAGCAAGACTGGCTGCACTCGGCGGAAGTAATGTAACTGTAGCAGATATGAATCGTAACTGGTATGCAGATAACGGGATCATGTCGCTTAATATCCCAAAAGACTGGCAAATTGTGGAGTTTCACATGGATAGTGCTTCAGCAGCTGCGAATGGCGGACATGTAATCATTAAAGAGGGATATAATCCAGATCAGTATGATACCGCTCTTTCAAATTTTATTGGTAATTTCTTTCCGGGACGTGCAAATAAAATTGTGGAAAAAAACGATCTTGCCAATGCAAATAGAGCAGCCTATAAAGGTTATAGCTATCGTCTTCTGGAAAACGGTTTTATTACAAACTCCGGCGATTTGAGCAAATTTAACAATCGGACAGATGAGTTGGCAAGCGGAATCCTTAGTGCATTTGGCATCTCTGCTATTGCTCTGGTAGCGTCAACTGATCAGATCGATGGAGCTATTAAGTCCGGTGGTACGTTCCAGGATAAGAAAGATGTATTTGGATCCGTATCATATCAGGTCCATGCAAGAGATATTGGCTGGTGCAACTGGCAGTCTGACGGAAAGATGGCTGGATCTACTGGTCAGAATCGCCGAATTGAAGCTTTTAGACTTAATCCAGTAGGAGAAACAAATGTAGTAGTACATATCAAAGACATTGGAAATAAAGAGTATAAGAATATTACAAAAGATACAATCCTTGGAACAACAGGTCAGAACAAGCGTATTGAATCTATCAAGATTACCGGTAAGGACACCTGCTATCTGTACAAAGTCCAGCAGAAGAATATTGGCTGGTCAGACTGGATGAGCAATGGTGAATGGGCTGGCACGCAAGGAAAAGGTCTTCAGATCGAAGCGATTGAAATCAAGAAAACTATGTTCACGGTTAATCCGCATGTTCAGAATAGAGGATGGCTTGGAGATCGCGCTGCAGAAACTGTAATTGGTATTACTGGACATAATCTCCGGCTGGAAGCATTTAAGGTCAATCCGGGTGATAAACGGATTGGAGTGAAAGCTCATATCGAGGGAAGTGGTTGGAAAGACTACGGCGTAGTTACAAAAGATACTGTAATCGGAACTGTAGGACAGAACAAGCGAATAGAATGTCTATGCTTTAATGGCGACTTCCAATATCGTGTCCATGTTCAGAATTCAGGCTGGACAGATTGGACAAAAGCTGATGGTGTTTCTACACTTGGTACAGTTGGTCAGGCATTAAGAATTGAAGCTATTCAGTTTAGATAAACGGATAGTTGAGAAGCTATTCAACCCGAATTTAATTTACACAGGACAGAGATTACGGGTGAAATAATAAATATTGTCTTGTACTAACTAAACTACCCCAAAACCAGTAACAAGAGTCAAATTAATTCCTTCATCCGCAAAATACCCATTTTCAATAGCAACGTATTGCGGGGCATAGAAGATAGAATGGGCGACTTCGTTCAGTGTCACAGAGACAGGAGAAGAATTGGTGTCATGATTGGCTTGGGAAGTGACGGTTTCAGCTTTAGGATTCGTAGCATTATCATCGGCAGGTGCAGAGCTGCAGGCTGATAAAAGGCCGACAGTTATAGCAGAAACAAAAAGTAAGGATATAAAATTTTTTTTCATAAGTCCTCCTGGGTGGTATAACATTCTCATTTAAGATATGCAAAAAATGTGAAATTGGTGTTTTTATCTGATAGCCAATCGCTCTCCGCTGAAGATTTTGAAACTCCAGAACAACCTGCAACTAAAAGTCCCTTGTTTTATCATATAATTTATCCGAGTAATATGGAAGATAAATAATAGCAAAAGTATAAGCCATATGTTTCGCTTCGGTTAAGTCATTTGTCCTTTTTTCACCATAATATTTGCTCATAAGTGGCTGACTTCCATCACCTATGCTCTGCAATATCAGGTTGATGATCACCAGTGAAATATTAGGAGTCAGAGCAAGTCCGAAAGGAGCGAGTCCTGCCTTAAAAATTGATTTGTATAGAGAACCGAATTCACCAGCATTTGCACAAATTTCCAGTTTTTTTTTACCACAAAATGCACAAGAACCGAAAACGGCTTGTTGATTAATTTGTCCCAAGAGAGTAAACTGAAACATAAGACATTTGGGGTGTGTGTATCTGAGAAAAACTGAAAAAAGATAAAATAATGGAGGTGCGGTTATGGGATTCTGGATTTTTATGCTTATAATGGATTTACTGATTCCGTTTACAATGATCGGTTTCGGAAAAATGTTTTTGAAAAAAGCACCGGATCAGATCAATTATGTGTTTGGTTACAGAACATCAATGTCAATGAAGAATCAGGACACCTGGGTATTTGCACATCATTATTGCGGAAAGATCTGGTATATCTGTGGACTTATTCTTTTGGTGGTATCTTTAATTGTGTTACTTCTGGTTATGGGAAAGTCTAATGATGCCATAGGAAATGTCGGTGGAATTCTGTGTGTATTTCAGATGATTCCACTGGTGGGTTCGATCATACCGACGGAGATTGCACTCAGGAAAAATTTTGATAAATATGGAAATAAAAGATAAATCAGGAGGATGCCATGAAAATAGCAGTATTTTTCCCAGGCATTGGTTATCATTGTGATAAGCCACTTTTGTACTATGCAAGAAAACTGGTTCAGGAATATGGATATGAAAAGATAGTCATGCAGGAGTATTCCTATAATGGCAAAAATATACGCGGCGATAAAAAGAAAATGCAAGAGGCATTTGAGTGCTTGTATGCGCAGGCAGAAAAGAAGCTTGAAGAAATCGCATTTGACGAGTACAGTGAAGTTTTATTTATTTCCAAAAGCGTAGGAACCATTATTGCATCCGCTTATGCTGAGAAATATAAGATAAAATGCTGCCAGATTTTGTATACCCCGCTTGAACAGACTTTTATGTTTGAACATGATGATGCAATTGCATTTATTGGAACTGCGGATCCGTGGAGCGATGTAAAAAAAGTAATTGCATGTTCAAAGAATCAGGCAGTTCCGATTTATGTGTATGAGGATGCCAATCATTCATTGGAAAAAGAAAATATTTTACAAAACATTGATATCCTGAAAAACGTAATGGAAAAGACACAGAAGTATTTGTGGTAGCTATTCCAGGAAAGCGAACCTATTTGCACTGGAGGTGTCGAATAAATCCCGTGCAATCCGGATAACGTCGTGTGCATAGGATGGAAGATATCCTCCATGGCGGTGTGCCACTGGGAAGGGGAGTTGAATAGGAAAAGCCTATTTTTTACCAGGAAGATCAGAAAAAACTGATAGAGTAAAAAAATCAGGTTGTGGAGGAGAAGATGAGATTAAGGAATATCTTGATTGTCGTAAAAGACATTGAAAAGTCAAAAAAATTCTATCATGATCTGTTTGGTCTGGATATCATTCTGGACAATGATGGAAACGTTATTCTGACAGAAGGACTTGTTTTACAGGACGAAAAAGTCTGGAAGGATGTTACAGGAAAAGAAGTTGTCCCGGAGAATAATTCCTGTGAACTTTATTTTGAAGAGCGGAATATTGAAGCATTTACTGAAAAATTAGAAAAACTGTATCCGGAAACCAAATATGTCACCAGGCTGATGACGTACAGCTGGGGACAGAAAGTGATCCGTTTTTATGATCTGGACGGCAATCTGATTGAAGTCAGGACACCGATGCGGGGATAAAGAGAAAATAACATACATCAGGAGGACAACAAAATGGCAGCGGTACTTTTACATGCAGCATCGCTGGTGTTTGTCATGGTTCTTGGAATTTTATTGAAAAAGACGGGAATCGTCGGCAATCCGGCAAGGGTACTCCGAAAGGTTGAAAAATAGAAAATTTGCGAGGTGAGAGAAGATGAAGATAAAATCAGTTGCAGTTTTAGGTGCGGGAGCAGTAGGCTCTTATGTGATCTGGGGTCTTTCTGAAAAATCAGATATCCGGCTTGGAGTGATCGCTGAAGGAGAAAGAGCAGAACGTCTGAAAAAGAACGGATGTGCGATCAATGGCAAGACTTACCATCCGGAAGTGTGGACTCCAGATGAGGCACATGACGTGGATCTGATGGTGGTTGCTTTGAAATACGGTTCACTGGAAGGTGCTTTGGAGAGTATACAAAAAGCAACAGGCGAGCATACGGCGATCATGAGTCTGATGAACGGTATTGACAGCGAAGAGATCATTGGCAGAACAGTGGGAATGGAGCATGTGTTACCGGCACTGATCAAAGTGGCTTCACATAAAGAGGAAGACGGTTATCATTTTGATCCACCGACCACACTTGGAATCATTTTCGGAGAACCGTCCGCACCGTTCGACAGCGAGCGGGTGAAAGCAGTGGAAGAGTTATTTGCAGATACCGGGATTCATTTCCGCTCCACAGAGTATATTCAGGAAGAGATCTGGTGCAAGTTCTGCCTGAATGTGTGCAGCAATCTGCCGCAGGCGATTCTGGGAGCAGGCGTTGGATGTTACCGTGACAGCGTGCACATGAAAGCAATCAGTGACGGATTAAAAAGAGAGCTGGAAGCAGTCGCACAGGCAAAAGGAATCGATATGAGCAAGACCGAAAGCTCGTCCGGACGTGGAAGTGCGGTTCCACCGTCAGCCAGATATTCCACCTTGCAGGATCTGGATGCCGGATGCCACACGGAAATCGATATGTTCTCCGGCGCGCTTGTTCGGATGGGAAAAGAGCTTGGAATCCCGATGCCGTATAATGAATACACCTATCATATGATCAAGGCGCTGGAAGAGAAAAACGATGGTAAATTTGATTATACCGGGAAGGAAGAACTGACCTGGTCAAAGTAGAAAATATAGAGCGGGTATGTTATGCTGAAATCAGCATAAATTAAAATGTGCGATTTCGGGACGAGATGTAAGATCTGATTCTCGTAAAAAGAATAATATAAAATGAAAAAAAGAAAGAGAGAGAAAGCATGAACGAATTATATGAAGCAATTGAAAAGAAAATCAAATCATCCGGATATCCGAGACTGATTTCCGGAGAGGATGTATACGATGATATCTGTGATCAAATTGAAGGAAAGGAAAATGGAGAATATATTTTACTTTCCAAATTTGATGATGATGTCGTGTTTGAATATCATATCACGATTCAGGATGATGATTTTAATCTTGGAATCCTGACCATGAAGACACCAGAAGGCGTATTTGAAGTAGATTTTGATGAGGAATAGAAGATGAAGATTACCGTTTATCTTGGTGCAAATGAAGGAAATGTTTTCCGAACGTCTGGAATTTCTCCAGAATAATTTTTATTCTTATGGCGAATATGCCATGGTTGGAACAAAGGGCTATTGCTATGAAGGAAAAGATACGATCGAACATTTTGAAAAGCTGCGCAGCCGGGAAATCGAGCGCCTGAGGGTTTCTTTGGAGATGGCGAAAAAGGCAGGATACCAGAAATTTACCGGGATGATTTTTGTAGAAAATGAGACAAAGGATGTTCTATGCTTTTTCATGTTATAGTAGTAGTTACCAGCGTAAATATAAGGAACGGTTTCGGACAAAAAGAGCGAAACCGTTCCTTATTTGGTTGATAGAAGTCACTCACATTTCTCCGGATCAATTTTCGGCGGCTGATAATGATAGACTTCTTCGTAGGATTCCAGCTCTGCTCTGTTTGTGGGACCGACAGGAATCAGACCGGTGCAGTCCTGCGCAGATGCTGCATTAGACAGATAATCGTAGGAATCGATGATCTTCTGATTGGATTTTTTGCGGGATGAAATATCAGAATGTTTTTCTTTTTTCATAGGGACCTCCTTATTTGATATGGCACAGGCAGAAAAAAGTGAAAATCTTAAAAACTGCCGGCAGGATAAGATAAGTATGTGCTGATAGGTAGAAAGTATGTATGAAAAAAACGGTTTCTGTCTCATTTGGGTTTGAAAACTATGTGAGATAGAAAGAAAGCCGTCTGTTAAACGCATCAGGGCAAAAAATACTTGCATTCTGAGTTTAAGAAGACCATAATAGCAAAGGGATTTTTTTGAAATTATTTGAAATCAGGAATGAAGTAAGAGAGAAGCAGAGGAAAAAGGGAGTTAAAAGAAAATGGAACAAAAGCATATGTTCACAAATAAAATGATTGCAAATCTTCTAATACCGGTCGTTCTGGAACAGCTTCTGAATTCCATCATGGGAACAGCGGACACAATGATGGTAAGCAATGTGGGATCTGCGGCGATTTCAGCAGTATCGCTGGTGGATTCGATCAATGTGCTGGTGATCCAGGCGTTTTCTGCGCTGGCGGCAGGAGGTGCGATCGTCTGTGCACAGTATATCGGACAGAAGAATGTGAAGCGGGCAAATGAATCCGCAAGGCAGGTGCTGTTTATTATTACGGCAATTTCGGTTGTGATCAGCCTGATCTGTCTTGTTTTCCAAAAGCCGATGCTGCGTCTGATATTTGGATCAGTGGAGGCGGAGGTCATGCGTGCGTCGGAAATTTATTTCTTCTACACGGCACTGTCCTTTCCGTTTATCGCAGCTTATGATTCGGCAGCATCGATTTTCAGGGCACAGGATAATACGAAAGGTCCGATGCTCATTTCCATGGTATCCAATGTGATGAACATTGCAGGAAATGCAATGCTGATCTGGGGATTTCATATGGGTGTTGCAGGGGCAGCACTTGCAACTCTGATTTCACGTGTTTTCTGTGCAGTTGTAGTTCTGGCCCAGCTGCGTCAGGACAGGCAGCCGATCGTGGTGCGTGATTATCTGAAAATCCGTCCAGACTTCCGGATGATCCGGAGAATTCTAAGTATCGGTATCCCGTCAGGGATAGAGAACAGTATGTTCCAGCTTGGAAAGCTTGCGATTCAGTCCTCCGTATCAACGCTCGGCACAGTGGCAATCGCGGCACAGGCAATGACGAGTATTCTGGAAAATCTGAATGGAATTGCAGCAATCGGAGTTGGCGTTGGGTTGATGACGATTGTTGGACAGTGTATTGGGGCTGGCAGAAAAGATGAAGCGGTTTACTATATCAAAAAGCTTTGTATGATTGCGGAAGTGATTCTGATCATCAGCTGTCTGAGTGTATTTGTACTGACAAAACCGATCACGATCCTTGGTGGTATGGAAAAAGAAAGTGCGGATATGTGTATCCATATGACGATGTGGATCACGATTGTAAAGCCATTGGTATGGATTATGGCATTTATCCCGGGCTATGGTATGCGCGCAGCCGGGGATGTGAAATTTTCAATGCTCACATCTTGCACGACGATGTGGCTGTGCCGTTTTTGCCTCAGCGTATTTATGATCCGGGTAGTTGGTGTCGGAGCGATGGGCGTGTGGATCGGAATGTTTTCAGACTGGACACTCCGTGGGATTATTTTTTCGTGGAGATTTCATAGCAGAAAGTGGCTGAAGCATCAGGTGATTTAAAATTCTTACATAGATTTTACATGGCAGATCCTTTGGATTTTACATACCTTTGTTAAGATTCTGTTAAAGGTAAGGAATTTGGAAAGGAAGATGTAAAATGAGAAAGCTGTGGGATTTCTGGAAGAATAAAAAATATGGAAAAAAGAGTATGACAGGATGGTTTCTGCTGACGAATGCATTATTGTGTGGGGTTATAGGTGCAGCACTTTGGGGAGTTGTCAGTCTGGTGGCGTTAAAAGAAATATCCTGGCTGATCATATTTGCAGGATATGCGATTGTTTTCCCGGGATTCCTCGGAGGTGTACTTTTTGCAATGAATGCGGAAACAACGATGGATGAATTAGAGATAAAATAAACTGACAGAGAAGCGGAAATATCAGAAATGGTATTTCCGCTTTTTTCGATACAAATGATGAGAATTGCGAGAGTGCAAAGCACGTAGCAATCTGGTATCAAAGGGGTCAAAATACCTTTTGCCACAACATTAAATGATGTGAATGTCAAAAGTGAATTTTGATTCTTACATCATACAAATACAAATTTACAATTTTTACAGATTGTATAGAAAGAAAATACGGAAAAGACTGGTTATTATAGAGCTGATTTGGTAAAATAAAGACAATAATAAGAAGCAGGTGATGAAATATGGACAGTCAGAAGAAAGATCCGCTCTATAAAAGTTTTGGATACGCATTTGAAGGGATTGGTACCTGTATCAAAAAAGAGCGGAATATGAAGATTCACTGTGCGGCAGCGATTCTGGTAGTGATTGCCGGAGTGATATTGAAGATCTCATCGCTGGAATGGTGCATCTGCCTGACACTTTTTGGGCTTATCATGGCGCTAGAGCTGGTCAATACCGCAGTAGAAGCGGTGGTCGATCTGGTGACGGAAGAGCGGAAGCCACTTGCAAAGATTGCAAAAGATACAGCAGCAGGTGCGGTTCTGATTGCAGCAATTATGGCAGCGATCGCCGGGATTATTATTTTTCTGCCAAAGGGACTTACATTCCTTGGGTTTTAAAGCAGATTGAAATTGTGAAAGGAGATAGACGTTATGGGAAGTTTAGGAGATGGAGTTAAGAAAGTATTACTTGCAGGGATTGGTACAGCAGCAGTAACTGCAGAAAAGTCAAAAGAGGTTCTGGATAAGATGGCAGAACGTGGAGAAGCAGCTGTAGAACAGGGAAAAGTTCTGAATCAGGAACTTCGCCACAATATCAAGAAGACTGTAAAAGAAAATGTCAATGTTTCTGTTAAGACATCTTCACCGGAAGAACTGGACGAGCTGCTTGATAAGATGACACCGGAGCAGATTGAACAGCTCAAAGAAAGAATTTATGAGCGTGAAGCAGCAGTTTCTGAAGAAGAAACAGAAAAAGTAGAAGAAGCTGTAGAACAGGCAGGAGAGACGGCTGAAACTGTTGAAACAGAGACGACAGAGGAAGCAGCAAAAGAAGTTGAAGCAATCGAATCTGGCAACGAGGGCATGAATGAGTAACAAAAACCAGCCAAAAGAGTCAAATAAATATGGTTCCAGACTGCGGGAGATGACAGCAGTCCTCAGAAAACATGGGATTACCGGTGGACTTACCCCGGAAAAGCTCCGGTTGATCCTGGAGGATCTGGGACCGACTTATATTAAGCTTGGTCAGATCATGTCACTGCATTCCGACATTCTTCCGAAAAGCTATTGTGAAGAACTAATGCGGCTTCATTCCGAGGTGACACCGATGCCATTTGAACAGGTAACAGAAGTGATCCGCAAGTCCTACGGTTATGAGTGGAACGAAGTGTTCCAGAGCATTGATGTGCATCCACTGGGATCGGCATCGATCGCACAGGTTCACCGGGCGGTTCTGAAGACTGGGGAAGACGTTGTCGTCAAAGTTCAGAGGCAGGGCATCTATAAGGTAATGTCCAGAGATATCAGTCTGCTCCACAAAGCGGCAAAGCTGGTTCCACCAGGTACGATCAAGGACATGGTGGATATTAACATGGTTCTGGACGAGCTCTGGACTGTCACCCAGCAGGAGATGAATTTCCTTCTGGAGGCAGCCAGTATGGAAGAATTTGCCCAGCGCAATCAGGATGTGGCTTTTGTTACAACGCCTCGGCTCTATCGCGAATATACGACGAACCATGTGCTAGTGATGGAATATATTGATGGATTTGCAATCAACGATAAAGAAAATCTGCTGGCAAATGGCTATGATCTGAATGAGATTGGAACAAAGCTTGTAGATAATTACATTCGCCAGGTTATGGAGGACGGTTTTTTTCATGCTGATCCACACCCGGGCAATGTGCGTATCCGTGATGGAAAGATTGTCTGGATCGATATGGGAATGATGGGAAGACTTACCGAGCGTGACCGGGAACAGATCAGCAATGCAGTCAAAGGTGTGGCAGAGAATGACATCGGTCTGATCCAGGAAGCGGTGATGGCACTTGGCGAGTTCCGCGGAAAGCCGGATCAGAGCAAGCTGTATGAAGATATCAATAATCTGATGGCAAAATATGGAACGATTGATATGGGTGATATTGATATTGCGGAAGTTATGCAGGATCTGATGGAAGTGATGAAGGAAAATAAAATTTCCATGCCTCAT
The DNA here is from genome assembly GCF_027686195.1 of Coprococcus sp. AF102-57. Taxonomy (NCBI): domain Bacteria; kingdom Bacillati; phylum Bacillota; class Clostridia; order Lachnospirales; family Lachnospiraceae; genus Coprococcus; species Coprococcus sp. AF102-57. The sequence goes on from NZ_JAQCSY010000015.1 coordinate 50,245, forward strand.
GGACTTACTATGCTTGCAAGAGGACTCGCCAATATGGAAGGTGTGCTTGCCGAGATCAGTCCGCAGATCAACATGGTTGAGATTGCGGCGGCACGGATGAAGGAGAGCTTTCTGACGAAGGAACAGTGGAAAAAAGAGATAAAGAATGATGCAAAAAGACTGTATCGTTCTCTTCACAAGGCAATGGATATTCCTTCCCTTGCAGCAGACATCCTGCAGGGTCACATGAAAGGACAGACCAGAGTCAATCTGGATCTTCATACTTCGGATGAGCTTTCCGGGTTGCTCAGGAGGTTGGTGCGGAATATTGTAATGGGGCTGTGGGTGATGGCACTTCTGATCAGTTCCAGCATTATCTGTACAACCAATATGCAGCCAAGGTTGTGGGGGATTCCGGCAATCGGTGCGTTTGGATATCTGATGGCATTTGCCATTGTAATGTATGTTTTTATCAAACATATCTTTTCAAAAAAATAAATAAACAGGGGGAAAAGAGATGCGGAAGGAGTTTTATACAGGGCATCTTTTTGATGTATATCGTTATTTTGGAGCGCATAAAGAGGGTGAAAATTTTATTTTCCGTGTGTTTGCGCCATCGGCAAAAGGAGTGTGCGTATTTGGAGAATTCAGTAACTGGACAGAGATCCCGATGTATCAGGAGGAACAGAGCGGTGTATATGTGTCAGAGCCGATTCCGGCGAAGACTGGTCAGCTGTATAAGTACTGCATTTACACAGCAAATGGCGGAAGGGTAGAGCACTGTGATCCATATGGCTTCCAGATGGAATTAAGACCAGGAGATTGCTCAATCTTAACGGATCTTTATAGTTATAAATTTAAGGATGAAAAATGGATGAAGAACCGGACAGTCGGATTTGACAGTCCGGTCAATATCTATGAGATCCATGCAGGATCCTGGAGAAAAAAAGGAGAAGGGCAGACCGACTGGTATACTTATATTGAGCTTGCAAAGCTTCTGATTCCTTATGTAAAAAAGAATCATTATACTCATATTGAGATGATGCCGCTTTCCGAGCATCCTTTCGACGGATCCTGGGGATATCAGAATACCGGATTTTTTGCGCCGACCGCACGTTATGGAACACCGGATGAGCTGAAAAAATTTGTGGATGAGTGTCACCAGGCAGGAATTGGTGTGATCATGGATTTTGTTCCGGTACATTTTGCAGTCGATTATTATGGACTGAAAGAATTTGACGGAACCTGTCTGTATGAATATCCAAATGCGGCAGTAGGTGAAAGCGAATGGGGAAGCTGTAATTTCATGCATTCCAGAGGGGAAGTACGATGTTTCTTACAGTCGGCAGCAAATTACTGGCTGAGTGAGTTCCATTTTGACGGAATCCGTATGGATGCAGTCAGCCGTCTGATCTACTGGCAGGGTGACGAGGCCAGGGGTGTTAACGGAACGACACTGGATTTTCTGAAGGTGATGAACCAGGGACTAAAGTCCCTTCATCCGACAGCCATGCTGATCGCAGAAGATTCCACCAATTTTCCAGGTGTTACCAAACCGGTTGACCAGGGAGGACTTGGTTTTGATTACAAGTGGGATCTTGGTTTCATGCACGATACACTGGAATATTTCCAGAGTGCACCAGAATACAGAAGCAGAGATTATCATAAGCTGACATTTTCGATGATGTATTATTATAATGAGCGTTTTTTGCTGGAATACTGTCATGACGAAGTGGTACATGGAAAGGCAACGATTCTCCAGAAGATGAACGGAGAATATGAGGATAAGTTCCCGCAGGCAAGAGCTATGTATCTGTATATGATGGCGCATCCTGGTAAGAAGCTGAATTTCATGGGAAATGAATTCGGTCAGCTTCGCGAGTGGGATGAAAGCCGCGAGCAGGACTGGGATATCCTAAAATATCCGCTCCATGATGCATTTCACCGTTATATGATCGAACTGAACCGTATCGGTCAGGAAAATGATGCATTCTGGCATGATTATGATCCGGAGAATTTCAAATGGCTGGACTGCCATCAGGAAGAACGCTGTATCTATGCGATCAAAAGAAAAGGAAAAAATAAGAACTTTATCGCGATATTCAACTTCTCAGACGAAGAACAGGAAGATTACGAACTGGATACCGAAGAAGAAGGAAAACTCAGTGTGATACTGGATACGGACTGGGACGAATATGGAGGAAATACAAAAAAGAAAAAGACATTGCCGGCAAAAGCAAAAAAAGGGACGCATGTGACGCTGGACCTGCCGCCGTTTTCGGGGATTTTGCTGATGAGTTAGGTGGTGGGAAAGGGACGCCCGGGGCAGAACGATATTTCTGCTTTCGGGCGCGCTTTCGCTCCGCAAAAAACGCAGCGGTACTAAGTTCGGTGATCCCGCAAGCGTTATCCCCTCACTAAGTGCCGGCGTTTTTTGAGGGCCCGCCAGCAGAATTATCGTTCTGCCCCGGGCTGTGCTATGACACCAGAACCGCATCGGCGAAGGGAGAAGACGGCACCATACTAAGCGCACAAAAAACTGATACCAGAGGGACGGCATCCGCTGCGCGTCGCCTGATATGTTGTCTGACGGGAAGTGGTGGCAATGGATTTATGTAGGATGCCAATTAGTAGATACTATAAAATTTAATATCGGTACTGGAAAAGTATAAGTGAATGATATGAAGTTTACGTTCCTGAGCAACCTATCCCACTGAAATTAAAATAGTATTTTCCCAGTGCGGCAGCGAAGCGCCTCCGCACAACTTGTACTGGAGCGACAAACGCAAGCACCCATGCATTCGGAATGAACCCCATCGGAAACGTCGGTACTTAGTGAGAGGATGTCGTCAGACATCATCGAACTTAGTATCCGCTACGTTTGCGGACTAAGCGCGAGCGGGGGTGAATCCGAATCCATGGGTGCGTAACTTTGTCAACCACCTACAACTTACAAACCTCCCTGTCGTAAGTCATCAGCCCGTTTATTTCATCTTCGATGTCGGAGAGTTGTGTATATACTGCTCCGCACAATCCTTGTTCTTTGAGGGGGTCGATTTCTTCAGACATAAGTTTATGATAGGCTGCCTGGAATTCTTCCTGTGAAGAGCAGATTTTATATCCGTATGTCTTGCCGGAGCAGGTATGTCCTTTAACCTGGCAGGTGTAGCCTCCGTATTCGGAGATGATGAAAGCGCGGTCAGATGGAGTTACGAACTGCTTTGCAAAGTAGTTATGTTCACTTTTGAAATCTCCCTGCCGTCTGTCAAACCAGCCACTGGCGGAATCGATGAGCCGGGTGTCATCCAGTTCGCGGAATAAGGCAGTGAGCTTTTTTGAATCAAACTGTCCCCAGCCTTCATTGAAGATTACCCAGGTGCTGATGCATGGGAATGCTTTTAGGGCAGTGACAGTTTCTTTGCATTCACGGATGAATTCTTCTCTGCCATGTACATTTTTCCTGCCGAAGAGAGGATGAATCCGGTCACTGGTGTGAAGCTTGAATTTTGGAAAGAGTGCAGGCAGCCAGGTCATGAACGGAGCATTGTAGGTGCCACCGTTTACCATGTCCTGCCAGACGATCATTCCAAGGCGGTCGCAATGATAATACCATCTTGCAGTCTCGACTTTTACATGTTTACGGATCATGTTGAAGCCGAGATTTTTCATGGTCTGGATATCATAGATCAGCGCTTCATCAGATGGCGCAGTGTAAAGCCCGTCCGGCCAGTATCCCTGATCCAGGACTCCATTCAGAAAAAGTGGTTCATGGTTCAGGCAGAAGCGGGGAAGTCCTTTTTTATCCGGTTCGATGGTAAAGGTACGCATTGCAAAATAGCCGGTGACTTTATCTTCGCCTGCCTGTATCTCAATTGTATAAAGATAAGGATCATCAGGATTCCAGGGATGCATATTGTTGACGTCACAGTAGCAGGAGTAACAGCAAAGAGAGTCAGACTGATTGGTGCAGATCCCTTTGGAAATCAGGCGACCGTCCATGTCTCTGACGTGACAGACAACCGCTTCGGCATCGCTGCATCCGGAAATCGGATGATTTAAAAGAAGGGATACGTGTACCGTCTCTTTTTCATATAAAGGGGTGAGTTCCAGTTTTTTGACATAGACAGCCGGAACCCATTCCATCCATACTGTCTGCCAGATTCCACTCTGGGCGGTGTAGAACATTCCGCCACGCTTTAATTTCTGTTTTCCAACACTGTGATAAGAAGTGTCGGAACGGTCTTCAATGTGTACAGTCAGAGTGTTGCAACCCTCCTGCAGAGCATCTGTGATATCAGCAGAAAATGGAAGATATCCGCCGATATGTGAGACAACTACTTTTCCATTTACCAGAACTTTCGCATACTGATCGACTGCACCAAAATGCAAGATGCACCGGGAACCGTCGGAAGGAAGGCACTTGACCGACAGCAGGCGTTCACAGAGCATTTTTTCGTGCGGCTTTAACTGGAAACCGGCACCGGAAAGAGGGGCTTCTGGAGAAAAAGGAACGAGAAGAGTTCCTTCTTTGGTTATGGTATTTTTTTCTGAAAGAACTGTGTAATTCCATTCTCCATTCAGGTTGATATATTGATCGCGGATCATTTGCGGACGTGGATATTCTTCCAGTATGTGCTGCGGATCAAGAGCTTTTCCCCAACGGGTAGTCAGTGTCTGATGGGAAGCTTTTCTGGGAAAGATCCGTACACTTGCAAGTGCTGCTAAAAGATTCATAAAAAAACCTCTTTCGTTAAATATTCTTATAGTCTATTGTACCATGTGACAACAAAAACACCGCACATTTTATAGAAATTTTAGAAATGAAAACAGTGGGGAAAAACGGATTGTAAAAAAGAAAGAATCAGTTTATCATAAGAATATAAGAAAAGATGAGCTGTGAGAACACAGACAAAGAGCAGGCAGGAGGAAAGACCGATGAAAATAGTTTTAGATACACATGCACATACCATTGTCAGCGGACATGCATACAATACGATACGTGAGATGGCACAGATGGCGAAAGAGAAAGGACTGGAGGCATTTGCACTGACTGAACATGCACCGCAGATGCCGGGAACCTGTCATGAGTTCTATTTCCAGAATCTGCATATCGTACCGCGTGAAATGTACGGCGTGAGACTGTTCATGGGTGTGGAACTGAATATTATGAATGAAAAGGGAGAGGTTGATCTTCCGGAGAGCACACTTTGTCAGATGGATATTGCAATTGCAAGTATTCATGGACCTTGTTATAAAGGCGAGCGGACGGAAGAGGCAATCACGGCGGCATACCTTGCGGCAATGGAGAATCCGCTGATTCACATTATTGGACATCCGGATGACGGAAGATATCCGGTGGATTATGAACAGCTGGCCAAAAAAGCAAAAGAGACAGGGACCATTTTGGAGGTAAATAATGGTTCGTTAAGACCTGGCGGATTCCGCGTGGATACCAGGAAAAATGATTTAAAAATGCTGGAATACTGTAAGAAATACAAAGTTCCGGTTACGATGGGAAGCGACGCACACATGGATGTAGATCTTGCAGATTACAGTTATGCGCTTCCGGTGATCGAGGAGAGTCATTTTCCGGAAGAACTGATCGTTAATACTTCTGCAGAGCTTCTGAAATCATGTATTCGGTATAAACGGAATATGTGGAAACAGAAAAAAGTGAATTGTTAATACGTCACTTACGTTAAAAAAGCCTGGATGAAAGATAGAGAAAAGACTTGATATCTAGTTTTTAATACTATATAATATCTATATTGAGGTGAAAAAAGAATGACGATAAATACGGAAGATTTATTAAACAGTATCCTGGAAAGTGTCGGCAGAATTGATTATATTCATCCGGTAGATATTCCGAATATAGATTTATATATGGATCAGGTAACAACTTTTATGGAGGAGCAGCTCAGTTCGACGAAGCGTTATGAGGATGATAAGATCCTGACGAAAACGATGATCAATAATTATGCGAAGAACAATCTGCTTCCGCCTCCGAACAAGAAAAAGTATTCCAAAGAGCACCTTCTGGTTTTGATTTTTGTCTATTATTTTAAGAACCTGCTCTCGATCAAAGATATTGAGATCTTGTTAAAGCCACTGACAGACAAATATTTTGCTGTGAATTCGGAATTTGACATGGAAAGTATCTATGAAGAAGTCTGTAAGATGGAAAAAAGCAGGATCGGAGAGTTGCAGGATAGTATTCGTAAGGCGTATGAGACTGCTGAGCATTCTTTTGTATGTGTGGATGATGAAGAAAGAGAACAGCTTCAGAAGTTTGCCTTTATCTGTAATCTCAGTTTTGATGTGTATGTGAAAAAGCAACTGATTGAAAAAATGGTGGACGAACTTCCAAAGCCGGATAAGAAAAAATAAAAGCGTTAGCTTTTTTAAGAAGAATAAAAAAAGGAACGGATTTCAGATTTTGAAATTCGTTCCTTTTTACTATTATCTGTTTGGCAATAGCTGTTACTATCAACTCCTGCCGGTGTCTGTAAAATTAAGATTCGGATTCTTCAGCCCCTGCCTGAAGTCTCTCAAATACCATATCGTATCCATCATTACCATAATTAAGAGAGCGGTTTACGCGGCTGATTGTTGCTGTGGAAGCACCAGTCTTTTCTGCAATCTCCAGGTATGTTTTCTGATCACGTAGCATCTTAGCTACTTCAAAACGCTGTGAAAGCGATAAAAGCTCATTGATTGTGCAGACATCTTCAAAGAATGTGTAGCATTCTTCTCTGCTTTTCAGACTGAGAACGGCATCAAATAAAGAATCGACCGCTTCTGTTCTGATTTTTCTACTCATTATATTATCCCTCCATGACAAATAATCAATAAGAGTGTGACATAAACTGCCCCACTCATTCATACAATGACATATTAGCACATTAAAATTTTAAAGTCCAGATATTTTGCAAAATTTTACAGATAAGAAAAAAGGAGCTGTATTTTTCTATTTTTACGACGAAAAATAGGGACGAGAGATTCTTTGACACCCCACTTTTTTTATAATATAATGATGCAATAGAGCCTCGAGAGAGGAGAAGAAAGAGGAATAAAAATATGAGTATTTATGATACATTAAATGACAGACAGCAGGAGGCCGTTTTCTATACAGAGGGCCCGCTTCTGATCCTTGCCGGAGCAGGATCCGGTAAGACACGTGTCCTTACACACAGGATTGCCTGGCTGATCGATCAGATAGGTGTGAACCCATGGAATATCTTGGCGATCACATTTACGAACAAGGCAGCCGGGGAGATGCGTGAGAGAGTGGATCAGATTGTTGGATTCGGTTCGGAGAGTATCTGGGTGAGCACCTTCCATTCAATGTGTGTGCGGATCCTGCGCAGATATATTGACCGGCTCGGGTATGATACAAATTTTACGATTTATGATGCAGATGATCAGAAGACACTGATCAAGGATGTGTGTAAATATTTGCAGATTGATACGAAAATGTTTAAGGAACGGTCACTTCTTAGTGCGATTTCTTCTGCAAAAGATGAGCTTGTCACACCGGAAGAGATGACACTTCGTGCGGAAGGGGATTGGGCGAAAAAGAAGATTGCACAGGTTTATACCGAGTATGAAAAGCAGCTGAAAGCTAACAATGCACTCGATTTTGACGATCTGCTTTTAAAGACGGTACAGCTTCTTCAGACACAGCCGGACGTGCTGGAGTATTATCAGGAAAGATTCCGTTATATCATGGTGGATGAGTATCAGGATACGAATACGGTACAGTTTAAGCTGGTAAGCCTTCTTGCCGGTAAGTATCAGAATCTGTGTGTAGTTGGTGATGACGACCAGTCGATCTACAAATTCAGGGGTGCGAATATCATGAATATCCTGAATTTTGAAAAAGAATATCCGAATGCGAAAGTGATCAAGCTGGAACAGAATTACCGTTCCACATCCACAATCCTGAACGCCGCAAATGAAGTGATCCGTCACAATACAGGACGAAAAGAGAAGTCGCTCTGGACCGAGAATGGTGAGGGTGAGAAGATTCAGTTCCGTCAGTTTGATTCTGCTTACGATGAGGCGGATTATATTGTCAGTGATATCAAAGACAAGGTGAACAGTGGAAAAAGAGAATATAAGGATTTCGCTATTTTATACAGAACCAATGCGCAGTCACGTATATTCGAGGAAAAGATGGTGGTATCCAATGTTCCGTATAAGATCGTTGGTGGAGTAAACTTCTATGCAAGACGCGAAATAAAGGATCTGCTGGCATATTTAAAAACAGTAGATAATGGAAAAGATGATCTGGCAGTACGGAGGATCATCAATGTACCGAAGAGGGGAATCGGACTGACAACCATCGGAAGGGTGCAGGATTATGCAACGGAACGGGAGATCAGTTTCTATGAAGCAATCCTGGCTGCAGGATCGGTTCCGGGAATCGGACGTGCGCTTGGCAAAATCGAATCCTTTGCAGCTCTGATTGAACATTTTAAAGCCGAAGGCGAACGCATGAGTGTAGCGGAATTGATGGATGAGATTATCGATGCAACTGGATATGTAGAAGAACTGCAGGCAGATTCTGATGAAGAAGCAGAAAGCCGTCTGGAAAATATTGAAGAGCTCCGGAATAAAATTGTTGCATACGAGGAGTCCTGTGAAGCAGAAGATGAAAAATCGACACTTTCCGGTTTTTTAGAGCAAGTGGCATTGGTTGCAGATATCGACAGTCTTGATGAGGAGACGGACTATGTGGTGCTGATGACTTTACATAGTGCGAAAGGCCTGGAATTTCCACACGTCTATCTCGCCGGCCTGGAAGATGGGATTTTCCCAAGCTATATGACGATCACGGCAGATGATCCGGCAGAGCTGGAAGAAGAGAGAAGACTCTGCTATGTGGGAATTACCCGTGCAAAGGAGAATCTGACGCTGACCTGTGCAAGACGACGGATGGTACACGGTGAGACACAGTATAATAAGATGTCCAGATTCTTAAAAGAGATTCCGCTGAGTCTGCTTTCTACCGGTGCCCTGTTCAAAAAGGAGCAGACAGAGGAGGAACCAAAGGTATCTGCTTACCGTCAGGCAAAGCAGGCATTTGCGACAAAAGCGTTCGCAGCGACAAAGCCTGCACAGCAGTTTACTGTGACCAAGGGAAAAGGTCCGGGATATGATGTGGGGGACAGAGTGCGTCATATTAAGTTTGGGGAAGGTCTGGTGACACAGATCACAGAAGGCGGACGAGACTATGAAGTGACTGTGGACTTTGATACGGCGGGCACGAAGAAGATGTTTGCCATGTTTGCAAAACTGCAGAAAATTGACTAAAATTGCACTATGTGCCTAAGAAACACATTCTTTTTCGGAAAATCTGTGCAATATGGTGGAAATTATGCATGGATTTGTGGTATACTAGCTATAAACAATGAGTGAGCCGAAGCAGAGAGTGACGGCAGAAAGGGCGTGTATGGAGATGAACAGAATCGAAGAATTACTTGCAACAACGAAACTCAACGATATGATGCATAAGAAAGATGATGATCAGAAGACAACTGTTCTCTGGATTCTTGCAATTATCGGTGCGGTAGCAGCAGTTGCAGCAATTGCATATGCAGTATATTGTTTCTTTACTCCGGATTATCTGGAAGACTTTGAAGAAGATTTTGACGATGATTTCGACAATGATTTCTTCAGTGATGAAGATGAAGTACAGTAATATTAAGAAAGCAGCGAAGGCAGGAATTGTCAAAGATTCCTGCCTTTTCTATGTGAGGGTATAAAGATAGATGAAAAAAGGACAGATATTAGAAGGATATATAGAAAGGGTAGATTTCCCGAATAAAGGATTTGCCGTGGTAGAGGACGAAGAAAAAAAAGTGATCGTGAAGAATACCGTTCCGAAACAAAAGGTGCGTTTCGCGGTGAATAAGATACGAAAAGGTCAGGCAGAGGGACGGCTTCTGGAAATTCTGGAGCATTCACCGGAAGAATGTCAGCCGGCATGTCCGCATTTTGGAGCCTGTGGCGGATGCACTTATCAGAATCTGCCGTATGAAAAGCAGGTGGAGATGAAGGAAGCGCAGATCCATGCGATGATGGATGCGGCGGTTGATGGTGATTATATCTGGGAGGGTGTTAAAGAAAGCCCTGTCAGAGAGGGATACCGCAATAAAATGGAATTTTCTTTTGGAGACGAATATAAGGACGGACCTCTTGCACTTGGCATGCATAAAAGAGGCAGCTTTCACGATATTGTAAATGTTACAGAATGCAAGATCGTGGATGAGGATTTCAGACGAATTTTAAAGGCTGTTCTGGAGTTTGCGACAGATGCAGGTCTTCCGTATTATCACAGAATGCGCCATACTGGATTTTTCCGTCATCTTCTTGTGAGAAAGGCAGTTCGCACCGGAGAAATTCTGATTGATCTGGTAACAACATCGGAGGCACAGCTAGATGAAGCCAGACTGGTGGAAAAGCTTACCGGTCTTTCTTATGATGGGAAGCTTGCCGGAATTCTTCATACAACCAACAACAGCCTTGCGGATGTGGTAAAAGATGAAGGAACCAAAATTTTATATGGACAGGATTATTTCTATGAGGAACTTCTGGGACTGAAGTTCAAGATCACACCATTTTCTTTCTTCCAGACTAATTCCCTTGGCGCGGAAGTGCTTTATGAGGCAGCAAGATCTTATATCGGTGAGACGAAAGATAAGGTAATCTTTGATCTCTACAGTGGAACCGGAACGATTGCACAGATCCTTGCACCAGTGGCAAAAAAAGTAGTAGGTGTGGAGATCGTTGAAGAGGCTGTAGAGGCTGCAAAAGAAAATGCTGCTTTAAATGGACTCGATAACTGTACCTTCTGGGCTGGAGATGTGTTGAAAGTAATCGATGATCTGGGTGAAGTACCGGATCTGATCGTATTGGATCCACCAAGAGACGGTGTGCATCCGAAAGCACTGGAAAAGATCATTGATTTTGGTGTGGAAAGAATGGTTTATATTGCCTGCAAGCCGACCAGCCTGGCAAGAGATCTGGAGCTTCTGCAGGGAAGAGGATATCAGGTAGAACGGATTGGGTGTGTGGATCTTTTCCCGAGCACTTACCATATAGAGACGGTTGTTCTTTTGTCCCAACAAAAACCAGATGACACGATAGAGATCGACTTAGACTTAGATGAGCTGGATGCAACCAGTGCAGAGACGAAAGCGACCTATCAGGAAATCAAAGATTATGTGCTGAAAGAATTTGGCTTGAAGGTTTCAAATTTATATATTTCTCAAATCAAAAGGAAATGTGGAATCGAAGTAGGAGAAAACTATAATCTGCCAAAGACAGAAAATCCAAAAGTGCCACAGTGTCCGAAAGAGAAAGAAGATGCTATCAAGGCTGCCCTGAAATATTTTGCGATGATTTAAGGATATCGCTGATTTCAAGGAGGAATAACACATGAAAAGCACATTTGAAAAAATGGGTGGAACCTACACACTGGGAGCAGACGGAATTTACTATCCGAATCTTGTCAGTACAGATGAAGAACCGCATTATGGAAAATATGGAATAATGCGGAAAACGTATCTGAAAGAGCATTGTCCGGCAATGTATTCACTGTATATGTTGGAAGACAGACTGGTGGAACATCTGAATCTTGTGGATGATGAAGCGCAGGAGAGAATGGAAGTTCTGGTGCATCAGATGATGGAGAGGCAGGGCATTACGGAAGAAATGAAAGCTCGTGACCAGATGGAATGGGTTAGGGCGGTAAATGGTATTCGTAATATGGCAGAAGAGATTGTGTTAAAAGAATTGATTTACAGGTAAATAAAGAGCTGAACAGGTAGGAAGAAAACTCCTATTTGTTCAGCTTCTGCATTTGTAAGGGTTCAAAGAAGAATCAAATTACAATTCCATATCAGGTGACCATTTCTAAGTTCCGGAAGGTTGTTTTTTTCTGCCATGGTTATAAGTTACACAGATTTAATTACTTCATAGTATGGCTTAAAAAATATCCGAATATAACTTCACAGAAATAATTATAATGGGGAGATTATTTGATATATTTGTGCTAATATTCTGCAATTCTACTGCTAGTCGATTGATTTATGCGTACTCCCATTATAATATGTGTGCAGGAGGTGGATGTATGTATCAAATTAGTAATGAAAAATTCGGTTTATTTGTAACCGAATTAAGAAAGAAAAAGAATTTAACTCAAAAGGATTTGGCTGAAAAATTATATGTATCAGATAAAACGGTCAGCAAATGGGAACGTGGTCTTAGTATGCCTAATGTCGTATTACTCATACCAATAGCTGATATATTAGATGTTACCGTTACAGAATTGTTACGTGGAGAAAAAATAGATACACAGAAAAATATTGATACAAAAGAAGTCGAGGAATTGGTAGTAGGCTCTCTCGATATGGCTGTTAGGAATTCTATTCATCAGCATAGAAAAAACTGGATATTAGCATATTTGCTATGCTTTTTAATATCTATTACAGAAATTATTATGTTAGTCGTATCTGGGAATTCAATAGCTGAGATGAAAGATGATATATTGCTGGTTACAGGGTTAATGCTTTTATTTGGTGCATGGTTTTGTTTCTTTGCCAAAGACATATTACCAACATATTATGATGCAAACAAGATAAATTATGTTTCACAAGGAATTTTTAGAATACATCTAGTTGGTTTATCCTTTAACAACGGAAATTGGATGTACATCTGTACAACTTTAAAAATTTGGACACTTGCAACGGTTGTTCTATATCCTCTTGCAGGTATTATAATAATCAATTGTCTCAATATAGCTTTATGGGATATTTTAAGTAAAATTTTCTTAATTATGATATTAGGTGGTATGGTAGTTTCGATTTACATTATCGGGAAAAAATACGAATAATTAAATTACCTGTTATCGTTGTGGATATTACTAATTTACAACATTCTTCATGGGAAATAAGGAATGATGCAGAAGAGATTGTGTTAAGCGAATTAGCATACATTTAGAACGTGGAAAGCTCCTTCGGGAGCTTTTTTCTGGTTTTTGCTGGGTATCAAGAAAGTATATAGAAAATGCATTAATCATATGGTATGATTTGAACAGAAGATAGAATCTTAGGAAGCAAGAAGATTTTTGAGGAATGTAACTTAGAAGTTATAGAATTAAGTTAATCGTGCCATATGGCTTGATTATAAACGCAAAGATAAAAACGCAACGTACATCTTTGATGTGCCAGAGCCGGTAGGTAGCCCGGCCGTCCTATATAAATAGGGTAAGTAACCTGCCCCTCCGGGTTGTCCATTCTTTGTTCAATCAATTTTAGGAGGGATTCTTATGGACAAAGTAAATGGAAAGCTGACAGTATTTTTTGAAGAGCCGTTTTGGGTGGGAATCTTTGAACGCATCGAAGATGGTAAACTATCTGTGGCAAAGGTAACATTTGGTGCAGAGCCAAAAGATTATGAAGTACAGGAATATATTCAAAAGTGCTATTTCAGTTTGAAATTCAGTTCGGTTGTTGAAACTGTTGTAAAGGATATCAAAAGAAATCCGAAACGGATGCAGCGGGAAGTAAAGAAGCAGATGCTGGAAATAGGCATTGGTACAAAATCGCAACAGGCGTTGAAATTACAGCAGGAACAGAACAAGCAGGAACGCAAAGAGAAAAGACGCAAGAAAAAAGAGGCAGAAGAGCAGCGAATGTTTGAACTGAAACAGCGAAAGAAAAGAGAAAAGCATAAGGGACATTAAAGTCCCTTGGCCTTTTACTCAAATCGAAAAGTGTTGAATAAAGCTTTCGGGAGGTGTTTCTATGAAGAAAAAAGTACTTGCAATTATGTTAGTCGCCATGTCAATCATGTTGATTTCAGCGTGCGGAAAAAAAGAAAAATTGTACGAAATTCCTGATTTATCGCAGTATAAGACAGATTATGTAGGAGATTCTTCAAATGTTATAAATATTGTAAGCGGTCAAGAGTATCCAGAGGGATACTCATATGACAGTATAGAGATACAGTCTGAAACAGAGCCTTATGGATTAACAGTTTTTCTAAAAGATGAGCCGTCGGCAGTCAAACTTGAAGATCAATTGCAGGTTAATGCAGATATGACATTTGACTTGATTGGTAATTTGGGAACAATTGATTATAAAACAGCAGATAGCAAAGAAATTATTGCATCATATGAACGGTGATATATTTTTAGTCAACTTTTAGACAATTTGAAGAACGGAATATAAAAAGGCGTATGGAAGTTTTAAATCCATACGCTTTTTTGAAAAAAACTCATTTTTGAACAAGAGATTTGTAAGAACATATTATCTATTCAAAGACGGTTACAATTCCATATCATGTGATTTTTTCTTAGATTGAGCAGGCTGATTTCGCCGTATTTCCCGTTTCCTCTGATATTCCAGTTCCCATGCACGATGGGAGAAGACATCAGGATCTTCCACATTGAGATAATCCATCTCATTGGCTGCAATATCACGACGGTGATAGTCATAATATTTACCGAAAGTACCTTTGAGCTGTTCGATCAGCTTATCCCGAAAATCAGGACGTATCTGGATTCTGGTGTCCAGCAATTCTGTGTATTGTTCTGGATCAGGACGAAATTTTTCTTCCCGGAAAGCAGCGGCGTCTTTTTCAAGCTGTTTTTTAAGGGAGATGTCCTGAGAATCAAGAATATCAAGATTGTTATTCATCTGGTCATATTTCTTGGATAGATTCATCATATCTTTATCAGTAGAGCATTGTGCCTGGAAGATTAGCTGCTCTTTCCTTGATTTCAGTTCTTCAATTTCTTCGGTAACAGTGGTAAGCTGCTGATTCAATTTTATATGCTGGATGGGATTCAAAATACTGGTTTTCTCTTTTTTCACATTCAGTTCTTTCCGCTCTGTAACTTTAGCTTTGAGTTTCTTTTTAACGGTGTTGTATTTATTCAGTATTGGATTAAAATGATTCATCCAATCATGAATTACTTCTTTTTGCATCTCATTATGAAGTAAATGATATTGTGTAAAAATCATATGATTTCGGATAGTTTCCATTGTTTCTGCAATTACAGGAATAGAATGTTTGACAGCCTGAGCCAGTTTCGATACCTGAGTTTTTAATTCCCGGAGCATTTGGTTATCTGCACGAATCTGACGGTTGATTTCACAGCGGTCAGCTATCATTCCTTTCTTTTCCATATTCTGGGCAATGTAGCCTTCGTGGATGGTCGGCTGTTCGGTGATTCCCTGATCTGCAAAGCTGCGGTGATCAATGGATGCATTTATCTGATTGCGGGCAAGCATTTCATTTACAGTATCTGCCCAGTTTGCTCTCCAGACACAGAGTTGCTCATCACTGTTCCATTGTTCAGAAATAGGATTCTGTCTGCCGTAGCGGCTACTTTTAGGATGCTTGTCGATGCGGTCATATAAATCTTCTTTTTTTCAACTTTATATCTGTATTGCTTTTCCCAGCCATCTTTTTGTGCAGCTTTGAATTCAGTAGCTGTAAATCCTTTTTCTTCCCCATTTTTTATACAGAGATATTCTTTTTCTGTTTTATACTGCCATGTTCCGTTTTCATTCAGTGGACGGACGGTAAGCAGAATGTGTGCATGAGGATTGTGTCCATCTGTATCGTGAATAGCAAAGTCAGCACACATGCCCATATCCACAAAATTCTTTTGAATAAAATTTTGAAGAAGAGAAATATTACTGTCCTTATCTAATTCAATGGGAAGTGCGACAACAAATTCCCTTGCCAGTCGGCTGTCTTTTGTCTTTTCAGCAGCTTCCACAGCATTCCAGAGTTGTTCACGGTCTTTCCATTCTGGTGGAGCCATCGGTGGGAGCAATACTTCCTGATAAATGAGACCATGCTTTCTGGTATAGTCATGCTGAATACCATCGTAATCATTGTACATCCGGCTACAGCTCATATAAGCAGAAGCAGCAACAGCAGACCGACCGGAACCACGACTGACGACTTTAGCTTGCATATGATAAATTGCCATATCTGGCACCTCCTTTCGATGTTGCCTGCAACAGCGGATAAAGCCCTCGGCAGAGCGCACGAGCCCCGAAGGGGATACCACTGCCTGATTTATCAGGTGGTGAGTAAGTGCGCCCTTCGGGAGTAGAACTTGTGCGTTTACATTCCCCGTAGCCGGATCATCAGCTCCCGTTTCAGGGAATCTAAATCCATTTCTTTAATATGGGGAACAATACTTTCCAGAATGGCTCCTTCCTGGACTAACCTGTGTGTTCTGGCATCACGTTCTTTTTTGCGATTTCTTGCTTCGGCTTCTTCCTGGCGGTGTCTTGCCTGTAAAAGTGCTTTTTCTTCCGGTGTCATAATTTTTTTATCTGCCATATCTGGCACCTCCTTTTTATGCCCGTATCCGGGCAGTTTTGGTTTTAAAATCTTTTGATTTGGTACTATGGTTTTAGATAACTGACAGTGACATATTTCCGGTAATAAATGAGGAAAGAAAGTAGTACCACTGTCAGTGAAAAATAATCATTGTGTTATACTTCTTTGATTTCATTCTGGTTAGGAGAATGATTGTTCAACAGGATTTTTTTCGCCTGTTTTAAATTAGCTGTTGCATTGTCCTGACGAATATTCCGGTTATTGATACGGACAGGAATACATCTCTCCAGAATACGGTCATAAATTCGTTTGTGTGCGATATCAGCGGCGTTATTCAGCTCTGATAAAGTGAGATTGGTCGTTATGATCAGAGGCTTTTTACTGCGGTAACGACTGTCGATCACATTGAATACCTGTTCCAGTGCAAAGTCAGAGTTCCGCTCAATTCCGAGATCATCAATAATCAGAAGACTGTAGCGGTTTAAGCTGTTGATGAACTGGTTTCTGTCTTCAAAATGCATTCCGGTAAGGGTATTTAGAATCCGGGAAAAGTTGGTCATCAGTACAGGAACGCCTTTTTCCAGAAGGGCATTGGCAATGCAGCCTGCAAAAAAAGATTTTCCAGTACCGACATCACCCCAGATGAGAAGTCCGGAAGCGTTTGCTTTCATCTCTTGCCAGTTGCTTACATAATTGTGTGCCAGTTTTATTTCCGGATTGATGCCGTTATCCCTGGCAAAAGTGTAGTCATAGAGTGCTTTGTCCTGTAAGCCACTGGTTTTAAGATGCTCTATTTCCATTTGTTTTTCATGAAGTTTTCTTTGGGCTTCTTCCTGCTCAAAGATTTCCTGCTGGCATTTACAGCGGATGGAAGGAATAAGAACTTTTCCCTGTAATTCATGCCTGCATTGCCTTGGCGTATTGCATTTGGAACAGTAGATCAGGTGGTCTGTTTCGTTAAAATATTCATCAGGCTGAAGCTCTCTGCTTGGTGTTATAGCGGTTGCTTTTTCTGTAAATCTTGTCATAGTGTTTCGTATTCCTCACTTTCGTAATTTCGTTGTCGGGAAGTAGGATGATCCTGTCTTGCCCAACTGATGATGGTAGCTGCGTGGTTCTGATATTGCTTTCCGGTAGAAGCCATATAACCGGATAAGCGTTCAATATAATCCTTCCAGTCGGGGATTGTCTGCCGGATATCTTCCAGCTCTTTTTCTGACAGAAAAACATTTTGAAATTTTCCATAGGGCGAGAGTGGCTCCTTACTCCCTCTTATTGTTAAATTGTTCTTTTTTATCTCTTTCTTATTACCAGACAGTTTTCTGTCTGTATCAGGGAAAGAATTCTGTCTGTCAATAGGACAGTTTTCTGTCTGTCTTAGGGAAAGAAATCTGTCTGTATAGTGGATGGTTTCTTTTGGGAGTTTTACATAAATCCGATTGGGCTGTCCGGGACCCTGCCGTTTTCGGAAGATAAGCTCCTGTTTTTCCAGTACTGCCAGAGCAGTTTTAACCGTCATCTGGCTTTTGTGGAGAACTTCTGCCAGTGCTTCAATCGTAAAGTAAATGAACACATGACCATCTGTATCTGACCAGCCCTCATTTTTCTGGGAAAGCCTTGCCCGGTCGAGCAGGATAATATAAAGCATTTTGGCAGTTTCGTTTATTTCCATGTCCAGAAGGAAACGGGGAAACATCATATAAGATGGCAGGTTGGTGTCTGCTGTCAGAAAGTCAGTCATGTGTTCACCTCCAATCAAAAGGGTTTATTCTCCAAGAAAATCCCAGTCTACATTACTATCGGGCTGTGAATTTTCAGGTGTTGGAAAGGGCGCCCTGATTTGGGGCTCCCTTTGCACCATGCCTGCAGTCAGTCCGGAAAGAAAAAGTGGCAATGACTGTTTCAGGCTGTATTCCACTGCATCTACAATCTGTTTTACAAAAAGTTCTTCTCGTTCTCTTGTTTCCAGATAAGGATCAGCCTGTGTGCGATAGTAGCGGTCAAAATAATCTACCAGCGCAAGAGAGATTACCTGACTGTAAGATTTAAAATCCTGCCTGTCCATCGTCTGTAAATATTCCCAGGCTCTCCGTTGCTGTTCTTTGTCCAGATTAAAACGCAGGTTTGTGTTGCGGATATTGTTCTGCATGATTTATCCCCTCCTTTTCAGGCTCATATAAGCCAGAGATTCATAACCTTTGGCGGTGGCACAGATGTCATCAATGATAGTGACTCGTGATTTGTCATACGTTCCGAAGTTACGGATCAGGCATCCACCGCCGCCAACTACATACAGGCGCATTAGGTCAGGATTGTATTCATATTTGCGGAGTGTGGAAAAAAGTTCTGCCACATACTGTCTGGCAATAGAACTGATACAATCCAGATATGGTGCTGAAATGTCAGCTGTTCCAAACCGCAGAATCTGTTCTACTGTGGATTCTTCAATCTTCACTCCAAACTTGTCCAGAACAGCGTTCTTTGCAGCAATCATGCATTGGTTTACACCAAGTTTTTCTGTCCAGCATCGGCTTTCCTGAGCTTTCTTATTGTTGACATACAGAATGTTCATGGTTCCGTTTCCGATATCTGCAAGGAGATTGGTTCCCTTGAAATTTCCTAGTTGGTTTATGATAGCCGGATATCCCTGTGGGTAAAGGCTACATCCCACAAAGTGGAGATGATATTCTTTGCCGTTGAAACGATAATGGACTTCTGGATTCTGGAGCAGATAGGAACGAAAAGCTTCTCTTTGATTTCTGATCCATGTCAGAGGAAGTCCGGCAGCCAGATGAACATCTGCTTCACGGATGGAAAAGACATTCAGTTCCCTTGCAATAGCCATTAGCGTCAGAAGATAATATTCTTCGTCCATAGCTTTATCCGGGACAAATTCTTTGTGTCCTTCGCCAATCCGGTAGTAAATGCCGTTATATTCCAGAATATTTCCGGTGAAGATTGGTTCTGTTTCATAGGCTTTGATTCCGGTTGGTGTGACTGTGTTTGCTGTTTTCATGTTGCCGTAGCCATGATCTACAGCGATGATTTTTGTGTTTCTGAGTTCTCGCATAAAAAATACCTCCGTTTTCGTATTGATTGATTCAGCAGGTCATACCGGTGTGGTACTGCTTTGCTGTGAGATAAGCATACGAAAATCGGAGGTAAAAGACATTGAGTGGAAATTGAGCTGGAATTGAGAAAAAAGATATATTGTGCGTACGTTCTTCATGTACTCTTGTTGTGATTTCATTGTTTTTTATCGTATAATATGGATACTGGAGGTGGTTTGGATGAAATACAAGATTTTAGTTGTCGATGATGATAAAGAATTGGTGAAAATGCTTTGTAGTTATTTTAATATGAAACAATATGAAACCATTACGGCTACAGATGGAATGGAAGCATTAAATAAAATAAAAATGAAACCGGATATTATTTTGTTGGATATCAATATGCCACGCATGGATGGGATTGAAGTATGTCGTCTGATACGCAGTAAAGTGTTATGTCCAATTTTATTTCTAACAGCAAGAGTTGACGAAGATGATAAAATTAATGGGTTGCTTTCAGGTGGGGATGATTATATTACGAAACCATTTAGTCTTCGGGAGTTGGAAGCGAGGATTGTTACAAACATAAAGAGAGAAGAAAGGCATCAACAAAAAACGGAATACCGTTTCATGAATGAAATGCTGATTGATTATTCTGAAAAAATAGTAGCTATAGCTGGACACAGGATGGAGTTCACAAAAATTGAATATCAGATTATTGAATTCTTATCCATGCATCCAGGGCAGGTGTTTGATAAAGAACGTATATATGCACAAGTCTGTGGATATGATGCGGAAGGGGACAGTAGAACGATAACGGAATTAGTACGGCGTATAAGGAAAAAAATAGCGGATTATTCAGAAAAAGAATACATAGAAACTGTATGGGGGATTGGATACCGATGGAAAAAATAAGAAACTTGTCACTGAAAAAAACAATTCTGCTTTATTTTGTGATCAGCTTAACGGCAGCATTTCTGTTATCTGGATTTACAGTTCATTTTGCAAGAAATATGCAGAATAAAATATGGGAAAAATATATTGATTATGCAGATTATACGGACGTGTTTCAGCAATATGGAAAGAAATACGAGATTGAGATATCAAGACCTAATCAATCGCAGATGAATCGTTTGGACCATCATCTTTCGGAAATGTGTGACTTTATGGAAACATATTCGGTACTGATTTTTTCGATTGTTGGGAGTGTTGGTGCGGTATTCTTTTTTTATAAAAATAAGTTAAAGACACCTCTACAGGAACTAAAAGATGCCTCACAAATGATTGCAGATAATGAACTGGATTTTCATGTGTCCTATGAAAATAAAGATGAGATGGGAACTTTGTGTAAAGAATTTGAAATGATGCGAAGTGATTTATCAGATAACAACAGAAAGATGTGGCGAATGATTGATGACGAGAAGGCTTTGCGGAATGCAATTGCACATGATATACGTTCTCCACTTTCCATATTGCGTGGGTATCAGGAAATGCTCTTAGAGTTTGTTTCTGCTGAGAGTATAAAAACAGAGGATGTTATTGATATCTTACAAACAGGCATGTATCAGATTGACCGTATAGAGCATTTCACGGAAAACATGAGAAAAATGTCCCATTTAGAACAGAGGGAACTGCAATGCTCAGAGATAGAATTATCGGAACTGGCAAAAAAGATTGAGGCAGAAGCTGCCATGCTGTCCAAGAAGGAAAGTAAATTATGTAAGGTAGAAAGAGTGCAGGAACAAAACATTGTGAAAGTGGATGAGGAACTTGTCATGGAAGTGACAGACAACTTACTGGAAAATGCGGTTCGATATGCACAAAAAAGTATTGCTTTGCAGATAAAGAAAAAGGATGGTTTTCTTATAATTTCTGTTGAAGATGATGGAATAGGATTTGTGGATACTGAGGAAAAAGTAACAGAACCATTTTATCATAAGAATCCACAAGATGATTTAAAGCATTTTGGCCTTGGTATGTATATTTCTCGTATTTTCTGTGAAAAGCATGGAGGAAATTTGAAAATATATAATGCCAGACAAGGCGGTGCTCATGTAGAAGCTCTTTTCAAAGCTGAATAAAAATACTTTATAAGGCTGAAATCACAAATAAAGTGGTTTTAGTCTTTTTTGTTGTGAATTTATTGAGAATTGATTTGTATGATGGTGTTAAAGAAATAAAGAAAGGAAGAGATACAATGAAAACAATCATAAAAAGAAGTATACTTGATTATTTAAAGAACCCTGTTTTGTGGATTGGCTTGATTATTATAGTTGCCAGTATGTATCAATGTCTGTCATCGTATTTGCAAATTCATTATATCAAACAGAATGAACAGATCACACAAAATGACGTAGCATTGGAAGATGCTGATGTCATGGATGGGTACATTCCCACATCTGATGATAAAGAAAGAAGAAGGGAGTGGGAAGATACGATCAAAGAGACGTTAATGGACACCTCCAAAAATGGTTTTGGATTTAGCAGGCAGGAAGCAGATCATGTAATGAAAGAAATTCAGAATATGGATGTAAAGACTGCTTCTGAGTTTTTGGAATCCCAATATGGCTATTATAATGCAATATATGCTTATGAGGACCTTGAAATTCATAAGGGGACAGCAGAAGAAATCAATCATTATATCGAGCGGAAATTATCCGAACATTCTTTTTCCTGGTACTTTGCCAAAAAATTTACGGATTTTGCAGGATTGCATATGGCCTTTTTTGCAACAGTCTTGCTATCATTTTTATTTATTCAGGATACACGAAAAAGTACCTATGAATTATTACATACAAAGCCTGTTACGGCAATCCAATATATATGTGGGAAAGTAATAAGCGGATTCATTAGTATGCTGGGAGTATTAGTGATTTTGAATGTTATATTCTTTATGCTGTGTTTGAAAACGTCTTTAGAATCGGGCTTTCCAGTAACACCAATTGATTTTTGCGTGAATTCTCTGATCTATATTGTTCCGAATCTTTTGATGATATGTTGTGTCTATACAATTACAGCAGTAATATTTAAAAATCCGCTTCCGGCAGCACCAATCTTGTTTTTACACATTATATATTCAAATATGCTGACCATGAAGAATGATATTTATTATATGAGACCGTTCTCTATTATGGTGCGATTCCCTGGCAGATTATTTGAAACACATGCAGCCAAAATGTCAAATATAAATCAGATTATGCTTGTGATCGCATCTGTTATATTAGTATGTATTTCTGTTACAATCTGGAAAAGGAGGAGGGTTCATTGAAAACGGAACTAAAAAACTGCCTGTCGTTATATAAGATTTTTTATTCATGTGCATTTATACTGATATTGTGTGTTATTCATCCGATTATATACTATGAAGAAATCGGTTCAGCAATTCAGTCTCCAATAGCATTTTTAACAATTATTTTTTGTAGTGACACATATTTGATGGAAGTAAAAAGTAAGCGTGCCGATGTATTTCATTTGTATGATCAAAAAAAGCAGTTAAAAGTAATATCGCAGAGAGTGGGCGTTCAAATATTATATTTATTAATACTTTCTTGTGTTGGATATGTTTTGTTTTTCTGGCAAAAACCGGGCAGTGTAAACGAATGCGTTTCGGGTATTCAGATATTTCTTTTTTATTTCATTGCAATGTTTGGAACTATCTGGCTTTGGAGTATATGCTCTGTGATTTTGTGTACATTGCTTCGAAATATGTGGGCAGGTATTGGATGTTTATTTGGAATTGTCATTGGACTTATATCAAAAGCGGGAAGTTCATTTTTCGGAAATCTGGGATTGTTTTCTTTCAGCTTTTGTGAACCTACTCAATTAATGTCCGAGAGTTGGATTTATGGAACGCTTGTGTCTTTTATAGCGGGGCTGTTTTTAGTTGCAGTATTACCAATGGCTTTAAAGAAAAGAGGATAGATTATGAGTATTAGAATAAATGATTTAACAGTTAGATTTAAAAATGGTGTAGTTGCAGTAAATAAGGCATCTCTTGAAATACCTAAAGGAATTTACGGACTTTTGGGGGAGAATGGTGCGGGAAAAACCACGCTGATGAGGATTCTTACAACCGTTTTAAAACAAACGGAAGGAATGGTTTCGCTTGATGGAATTCTGTATAACGAGGGAAATTATGAAAAAATACAGAAAAAGATTGGTTATCTTCCACAGGAAATCGACTTATATCCGAATCTTACGGTGAAAGAATGCCTTGTATATATGGGTGGACTATCAGGAGTATCCACAAATGACCTCAAACAAAGAATTACCTATTATTTGGAAAAGACTTCTCTTACAAAGCATCAGAATAAAAAAATGCGGCAATTATCTGGTGGTATGAAGAGGCGTGTCGGACTCATACAGGCACTTCTTAATAATCCGGATTTTTTGATTATTGATGAACCTACCACCGGGTTAGATCCGGAAGAAAGAATCAGGATCCGCAATCTTTTGGTTGATTTTTCAAAGGATAGAACTGTGCTGTTTTCTACTCATGTAGTAGAAGATTTAGCAGCAACCTGTACACAGCTTGCCATTATGAAAAAGGGAAGTTTTTTATATTCTGGAAGCGTGAGTGGGTTGCTGGAAAATGCAAAGGGCTGTGTTTGGAATTGTACGGTACAAAATGCAGAAGAAGCCCGTTTGTTAGAAGCCAATTATTCTATATCATCTAAGCAGTATGTAGAAAATGGAATTCATATGAAAGTATTAAGCAAAAGAAAGCCAAATGAGAATTGTGTTCTGGATAATGATATCACTTTGGAAGATGCATATATTTATTTGACGAATAGTTGAATATAACGGCGGGCAAGTTGCCCGCCGTAAATTATGCTTATTTTGTTAAAAGACCGGATAGATTTTTCCCAATGCAAAATCCAATCTGTGGATATAACTCCTGAATTTCCTGATATTTTGCTTCAATCATTTCTGGTTCATCAGCCCAGATCTTTTCATATATTTTGAAAGCTCTTTTAAAATGTGTTTTGGCTTGCGGAAGATTGGCAGTCATCAGATAAATGGTTCCAAGGGTTTCCTGTACTTTGGCATAATCCAGACAGTCATCGGAATGGTATTCCTTGATGATGCCGGATAATTTTTGCAATTCGGAGATGCCTCTTTCGGGTTCCTGCTGTTCTGTCAGGAACATTGCATAATTGGCAATCTTAGGTATGCTGTCATTTATATGAAGCGCATCTTTTTCCAGTTTTATTGTTTTTTCAGGTTTGGTTTCAAGAGTTGCCTGAAAATCCAGTAATATGTGGCAGCGAGTTACAGATGGTTTTGTCTCTGAAAGGGTGATTTCCTGAATCATCGGATGCAGAGAGATAGTGCGACGTGTTGTTGTCTGAACGAAACCAGTCTCAATTAAATCGTTGATTTCATTTAGTGTGGGCAGTTCCAGCCATTTGGCAAATATACGGGCAGAAATACCGGTGGAAGGAAGAAAGCACATATTACACATGATATCCTGCTGTTCAAGAGATAAAGTGTATAAAGAAAACAGCGTATGGATATGACTGTAATAGGTGGCTTTGCTGCTTTGTCCATCTTGGATTATTTTAATTTTATCTTCGTTATGGAAAGATGCTTTTTCCATCTGAAGTCTTGTTAATAACTGGTCTGGAGTTGAGATTCCATTTTCCAGAAGTTTTGCTGCCAGTTCCACGGCAAAAGTATGAGAGTGAACAGTTTCGATGATCTTTTCAACTGTTGGCCGGTACGTGTCTGCCTCTGAATAAAATACTGATGCCAGCTGGAAGAGAGCGTTCATATCCTCTATTTCTTTTTACAGTATTCATCCAGTTTGCTTCTGGTTGTAAACAAAATCTGGCAGCGATATTTTAATACTACTGACAGAAAGCTGTCCTGTGTGGCAGTGACATTAAAATTATCTATGATAAGCAGAGTATCAGATTTCAGGGAACGCAGAAAACGGTTATGTCTTTGAAACCGTTCCTGGTCAGTGCTTTCCGGCGGATCATCAATAAAATCCATGTCAGTAATATCCTGATGAAGATTGCCGGATCATCCATAAAATCTTCAAATAATTCGTATAAAAAATCAGGCTGACTCATTTGATTACTTTCGCTGATATGATTTTTTAAGCAAGTGCTAATAGAAGAAAAATCGCATCGATTCAATAGAAATTCCCCTTTCGTAGTTAAGATTGAGTATATCTATCATAACACGAACATACATTCGATTCAAGAAAATACGGATATTTTTAAAGTGATTGTGTCAATTTACAATCAATTTCTATTCAATGTGGTTTTCAGGCAGGTTCTGTAAAATAAGCTCAGAACAAACAATAACGGGAGGAGCTTATGCAACAGAATATTGAATTTGAGCGGTGCATTGATTTTCTGGTATGGATGATTGATAAGTACGGCGATGAAGTCCTCCGGGAGTTGGAGGAAGAAAAACAGCCTGCAAATAAAAAGTCAAGGCTAAAT
>NZ_JAQCSY010000016.1:0-26921 GCF_027686195.1 Coprococcus sp. AF102-57
TCCGAGTATGACGACGACGAGGAATACGAGGATGAAGACGAAGATGACTACCAGATCGATGATGAATTAGATGAAGATCATAAAGAGGATTTTGATTTTGAAAAAGAATCTGCTCTCGATATCGATGATCATGATTCTGACGAAGATGATGGTGATTTTGCAGACCTTGATTCCTTTGAAGATGAAGAAGAATTAGATAGCAGTGATGATTATCTTGATCTTGAATTTGACGAGAAACCGGCTCCTGAGCCAAAGAAAGAAACTTCAAAATCAGCGCCAACTCCTGATATTGACGAAGTTCTTGAAATCGAAGAACCGTCAGAAGATGAGATCACCGAACGCATGGGTAAATTCGATACCGGATTCGTTGTACAGGGTCGTTACGATCTGAGTGCAACAAGTGAGATCGGACTGAAGCTTGGACTTACTGAAGAGCAGAAGCAGCTGTTCTCTTACTTTGTACCGATCCGTGGTGTCAGTGAACAGCTTGTTGAAATCCTTGATAACGACAAACGTTGCCGTAACCGTTATGGAACTTCCCGCACAGGCAACATCCTGATCCTTGGCCGCAAGGGAAGCGGAAAAACAGTCCTCGCAGTTGATATTGTAAAAGCAATCCAGAAACAGCGCAGACTCAAACAGGGTAAAGTTGCAATCGTAACCGGTGATTCTCTGAACAAAAAGGACATCGGAAGTATCATCGATAAGCTGAACGGTGGCGCACTGATCATCGAAAAAGCTTCCAAGATGAATGACAGAACCATCCGTGAACTGAATGATATGATGGATGAACAGACCGGCGAACTTCTCTTCCTTCTGGAAGACCAGAAGAAACCGCTGGAAAGAATGTTTGCATCCCATCGCGAATTCAAACGTAAATTTACTTCCAGACTGGAGCTTCCGGTATTCATCAATGATGAACTGGTTACATTCGGTCAGACCTATGCTAAGGAAAACGGATACCGTATCGATGAAATGGGAATCCTTGCATTATACAGCCGGATCGATATGATGCAGAGAGAAGATCATGCGGTTACTGTTGCAGAAGTAAAAGAGATCATGGATGAAGCAATTTCACATTCCCAGAAAGCAAATGTAAAACATCTTGTGAAACGGGTATTTGGAAGAAGCACTGATAATTCAGACCACATCATCCTGAAAGAAGATGATTTTAAATCATAAGATTTCTACAAAGAACGCGCTTCCGGCGCGTTCTTTTGTATATGCAGACCAAACCGATAACTATAAACAAAGAGTTTTAGACATCTTACATAAGAAGTGTATAAGTTGTCCAAAACTCTTTCTTTTTATCGCTATTTCTAGTATAATATTCCTAAATATCTTTGATAGAAGGTGAATGGGATGGCAGTAAAAAAAACAACAGCACAACAGACCAACACGACCCACAAGACGGCCGTAAAAAAATCTACTGTAAAAAAACCGGCAGCTGCTAAAACTGCTGCTAAAAAGTCTACAGCTAAAAAGTCTGTAAAAACTGTAACAAAAGATAAACCCGCTGATTATAGAATCGGCGAATTAGATCAATATTTATTCGGACAGGGAACCCATTATGAAATCTATAAAAAAATGGGTGCACATTTTGTAAAAGATGGCAAAAAATCCGGCGTATATTTCGCAGTATGGGCTCCACATGCCAGATCAGTTTCCGTAATCGGTGAATTCAACGGCTGGAGTGAAGATGCAAACGTTATGAAGCGTCAGGAACCGCTTGGAATCTATACCGCATTTGTTCCGGAAGCACAGCTCGGACAGCTTTACAAGTACTGTATCGAGACACAGACCGGAGATAAGCTTTACAAAGCTGATCCATTTGCGAACAGTGCAGAGTTGAGACCGGGAACTGCCTCAAGGATTGCTGATATCTCCCATTTAAAATGGAGTGACAGTGTCTGGATGAAGCACCGGGCAGAATGGGATTTCCATTCCTCACCGATTTCCATTTATGAAGCACATATCGGTTCCTGGATGCGCCATCCGGGACGTGAAGATGAGGGGTTCTACAGCTACCGTGAATTTGCGCATGCAGCTACAGACTACATAAAAAAGATGGGGTATACTCATATCGAATTGATGGGAATTTCAGAATACCCATTTGACGGCTCCTGGGGATATCAGGTGACCGGATATTATGCTCCGACCTCCCGTTATGGTACGCCGGAAGATTTCGCATATATGATCAATTATTTCCATAAGAATAAGATTGGCGTAATCCTTGACTGGGTACCGGCACATTTTCCACGCGATGCACACGGACTCGCTGATTTTGACGGCACAGCTACCTTTGAATATGCAGATCCTAAGAAAGGGGAACATCCGGACTGGGGAACCAAGATCTTCGATTATGGTAAAGCAGAAGTTAAGAACTTCCTGATCGCCAACGCACTGTTCTGGATCGAACATTATCACATCGATGGTCTCCGCGTAGATGCTGTTGCTTCCATGCTGTATCTTGATTACGGTAAAGAAGACGGTCAGTGGATCGCCAACAAATACGGCAGCAATGAGAATCTGGAAGCAATCGAATTTTTCAAGCATCTGAATTCCGTTACTACCGGACGTAACCCTGGCGCACTGATGATCGCAGAAGAATCCACTGCATGGCCAAAAGTAACGGGCAAACCGGAAGATGATGGTCTTGGATTCAGCCTGAAGTGGAACATGGGATGGATGCATGACTTTACCGAATACATGAAGCTGGATCCATATTTCCGCAAAGGCGACCACTACGGTATGACATTTGCCTTAACCTATGCATACAGCGAGAATTATATTCTTGTATTATCACATGATGAAGTGGTACATCTAAAATGTTCTATGCTCAATAAGATGCCTGGTCTTGGATTTGAGAAATTCGCCAACCTGAAGGTCGGTTATGCTTTCATGATGGGACATCCTGGAAAGAAACTTCTCTTCATGGGACAGGATTTCGGACAGCTCCGCGAGTGGAGCGAGGCGCGTGAGCTTGACTGGTATCTCCTTGCAGAGCCGGAGCATCAGGCACTCCAGAATTTCTACCGTGACCTGCTGCATCTTTACACACACAACAAAGCCATGTATGAACAGGATACCTGCATGGAAGGCTTTGAGTGGGTCAATGCAGATGACAGCTCACGAAGTATTTACAGCTTCATCCGTCATTCAAAGGGCGCAAAAAAGAACCTTTTATTCGTATGTAACTTCACACCGATCGAACGACCGGAGTACCGTGTCGGCGTACCACGCGGCAAACAGTACCGCCTGGTACTGAACAGTGATGAATTGCAGTATGGCGGAAGCGGAAAAGCCCGCCCGGCAGTATATAAAGCAAAGAAACAGGAATGTGATGGAAGACCATATTCATTTGGTTACGATCTTCCGCCATACGGTGTTGCTGTATTCGAATTTTAACATAGCAAGTCAATGCAATCTGCGCAAAATATTCATCATACGAATAATTGATTCCACCAATTATTTTCTTAACATTTCCCGGATTCGTTCTTCCAGAGTTTCTTCTGGAAGAACTCCGGTTGTATATCCACAGATTTTTCCATCTCTGTACACCACAAACGTCGGTACGATCTCAATGCCTATATACTCTGCAATCTCTTTCGATATATCAATATCAATCTTATAAAAAATCCATTTTCCCTGATACCGGCTGGCAATCCTTTCCACAACAGGATACATCATTCCGCACTTTGGACACCATGATGCGTAAAACTCCACAATTACCGGCATCCTCTGCTTTCCGACTGTATTTTCATAATCCTTCGTGATCAATGCGATACCCATACACTTTCCTCATTTCTGCCATCTCAGGCTATGTAAAAAGGACTGGATTTAGTGGCATCCACATTTCGGGTTTAAGATTTTATAGACTTCCTGAAAAGAATTTCTGAAACAGATCAGCTTTTTATTAAATCTTGGATTCTTATAGCAAAACCCCCGCATACAATTCTGAAAATGATGCTTTTTCCGCATATCGGTTCCTTCCTGATTTCCTCTTTCTACAATATATGCAAAAAGACAGCCGATGTGCGGATTGCTCCGTATCTGCTGTCTCTTATATTGCCAGGAATCATCTTACGCACTCAGCGCCTTTATGATCTGCCTGTTGCATTTTATTCAATTGTCTTACTGGCGCATTGCGATCAGTTTATGGATCGGATGTCCCTGCCCGGAAAATTTCTCCTCGTACTCAGTCATAACATTCCCTCTGCTGAGTGTCGGATCATTGTGAAGATCATAGGTCTTCGCCAGAAGTACCCAGCCTGCCAACTCCACCTGCTCCAGTGAAAAGTCAAACAGCTCTCTGTTATCTGTCTTAAATTCAACGACTCCGTCAAAGGCAAGGATCTTGTCATACCGCTCAAAAAACTGCTTGGAAGTAAGTCTGCGCTTTGCATGACGTGCTTTCGGCCACGGATCTGAAAAATTCAGATAAATTTTGTCAATCTCTCCGACAGCAAAAACCTCCGGCAGATTTGTCGCATCCATACAGATAAAACGAATATTATTGACATCCTTGTATTCCTCGTCATTGTCAAAGCGTTCCAGCGCCCGAAGCAGTACGCTTGAATAACGTTCGATACCGATATAGTTGATGGATGGATTCTCCTTTGCAAGCGTCAGAAGAAACTGTCCTTTTCCCATCCCGATCTCAATATGGATCGGATTCTCCGGATTCTGAAAAGTCTCTTTCCAGGTGCCGCGATATCTGGTCTCATTTTTAATTACAAGGGGATGAGCTGTCAGATAAGCATCTGCTCCCGGTACATTTCTTAACCTCATATATCTTTCTCTTCCTTTAGTGAAAATATGTATAACCTTATTTATTTTATACTATTCTGAAATATTTGAAAACCCAAAAATACATTTTATAAGTTTTGTATAAAATATTCTTATGATATTCTCTTATTTTTTAGTAGAATTTTCTAATTTAAAGTAGTAGAATATGTATGCATTATTAAAAATGTATAAATAATTTTTAAGAAAGGAGTCGGACAATGGATCATATTGTTAAAAAGCTCTCCGAAATCGAACACGCAGCCGAAGCTGTTGTGGAACACGCGGAACTGGAGAAATCAGAACTGGAAGAACGCATTCAAAATGAACGCAATCAATTCGACAAACAACTTGAAGATCACACCCAAAAGGAGCTGAACGATATCCACAAAGGATTAAAACGTCAGATGGATGAGATTCTTGCAAGGCAGAACCGCAAGAACCAGACAGCGATCGAAGAACTTAAAAAAGATTTTGAAGAGAAGCATACGGCATATGCCGAGAAAATTGTCAGACGTATCATAGAGGGATAGCATATGGGAAATTTACTTGCATACAGTGGCATCGTAACAAAAGTACGCGCCATGCAGGCGAAACTGCTCACTGATGAAGATTTCCAGAACATCGCCGCATTTCATACAGTAACCGAAGTTGCTGCTTATCTCAAAGAACATCCCGGATATCGGAATGTCCTTGCAGATATGGACGAAAACCGTCTTCACCGCGGTGAGATTGAGAAGCTTCTTGTGCAGTCACTTTACAGTGATTATACACGCCTGTACCGTTTTTCCGGAATGGATCAGAAAAAATTCCTGGAGCTTTATCTGAAGCGCTACGAGATGAATCTGATCAACTATTGTCTGCGTATTGTATTCAACCACTATCAGAAGCCTTTTGATCTGGATCATAAGAAAATATTCTTCGACAAATATTCGGATCTCTCCATCGATAAACTGATCACTTCGGGGAATATCGGTGAGCTGGTGGAAAATTTAAAGGGCACAGAATACTATGCGCCGTTAAAACGTCTGGAAAATGCGGAGAACCCTACCCTTTTTGATTACGATCTGGCACTGAATCTGTACTATTTTACAACCATGTGGAAGAAACGCAAAAAGATTCTGAAGCATAAGGAACTGGAAATTTTCACCAGAGATGCCGGAGCAAAGATCGACCTGCTGAACCTGCAGTGGATCTACCGTGCAAAAAAATATTACAACATGCTTCCGCCGGATATTTCCACACTGCTGATCCCGATACACTACCGGATTCATGTAGATCAGCTGAAGGATCTTGTAGAAGCACCGTCTGTCGATGAATTTTTAAAGCTGGTTACCAGAACGCCTTATCTGCGTCACACCGATACTCAGACACCAGCGTCCATCGAAACGATTTACAAAGACTGCCTGTACCGTCTCTACCTGGCAGACAGAAGAAGTAACCCTTATTCCATCGCAACCGTGAATACCTATCTTTTTCTGAAAGAGGAGGAGCTTGATAAGCTTACAACTGTGCTCGAATGTGTTCGCTACGGACTTCCTGCACGTGAGACATTAACTTATATAGGAGGAACAGCGAAATGATTGTTAAGATGAAGTTCCTGAGCATTACCGGACCACGCGCCGACATCGACCGCATGACAAACCGGTATCTTTCCAAATATGAGATGCAGCTTGAAAATGCACTCACGGAGCTCAAGACAGTAGATAATCTGATGCCATTTCTGGAAATGAACCCTTACCGTGATCCACTCGCAAAAGTGACACAGTTTCTGGGATATATGAAAGACATGCCAGCAGAGCCATCCTTTGATCAGAGCGAAGACGAGATCCTTGAGATGATTCGTTCTATCAATCATGACTACATGGATCTGCAGCAGCAAAAAGAAGAACTGAAAAAAAAGAGAGAGAATATCCAGGCACGTATGAAAGTCCTGGAACCTTTTACTTCTCTGGATTTTGACCTGCATGAGATCATGCAGTACAAATACATCCGCACAAGATTTGGAAAAATCAATGTGGATTATTATCACCGGCTGGAAAAAGCGCTTCTTGAAGACATTGATGCATTATTTCTGGAAGGCTCCAGAGATGCCTCTTATGTCTATGGCGTTTATTTTGTATCGGATGCTGATGCAGGAAAGGTCGATTCGATTATGCGGTCTCTCCACTTTGAAAAAGTCGATCTGCTGGAAGACTTTGGCGGAACCCCGCTGGAAGCTTACCGGAGCCTGGATAAAGAAGTCCAGAATCTGACCGATGAAATCCAGGCAGTGAAGGATAAACGTCAGGAGATGTTCCGCAAGAACGCTTCCAGACTACTCGGTGCAAGAATTCAGCTGGAACGTTTTTCCGATAACTTTGATATTCGGAAATTTGCGGCACGAACCGAGACAGACGAGCAGGAAGAATACTACATCCTCTGCGGCTGGATGTCCGAAGAAGATGCAAATGCATTTATCAAAGAGGCACAGGGAGATGACAAGGTTTATATCGTAGTAGAAGAGGACCGGGAACAGTATTTTGGAGAACCTCCTACCAAGCTTGAGAATCCAAAGCTTTTCAAACCATTTGAAATGTTCATCAAGATGTACGGACTTCCCAAGAGCGGTGAGATGGATCCGACCATTTTTGTAGGTATCATGTACAGCTTTATCTTCGGCGCCATGTTCGGGGATGTCGGTCAGGGACTGCTGCTCTTTATCGGCGGTGCGATCCTGTATTTCACAAAGAAAATGAACCTTGCCGGAATCGTATCACTTGCCGGAATCTTCTCCACCTTCTTTGGATTTATGTTTGGAAGTGTGTTTGGATTTGAAGACATTATAGAAGCCAAATGGATCCGACCGATCAATCATATGACCACCTTACCGTTTATCGGAAAGCTGAATACTGTATTTATCGTATCGATTGCTTTTGGTATGGGAATCATCCTGATTTCTATGATTTTCCATATTATCAACGGCATCCGTGCCAAAGATACCGAAACAACCTGGTTTGATGCAAACGGCGTGGCAGGGCTGATATTCTACGGGGCAGCAGTTACCTGCATCGTTCTTTTCATGACAGGTCACTCTCTGCCGGGTGGAATCGTTCTTGCAGTGATGTTCGGAGTACCGCTTCTTCTGATCGCACTGAAAGAGCCGCTGACGAACAAGATCAAAAAGAAAACCGAAAAAATGGAACAAAGCAAAGCAATGTTTGTCACCCAGGCATTCTTTGAATTATTTGAAACCCTGCTCAGCTATTTTTCAAATACGCTTTCCTTTATCCGTATCGGTGCATTCGCAGTCAGCCACGCTTCCATCATGGAGGTTGTACTGATGCTTGCCGGTGCCGAAAGCGGACATATTAACTGGGTAGTGATCGTACTCGGCAACCTGTTTGTATGTGGATTCGAAGGACTGATCGTTGGAATCCAGGTCCTGAGACTTGTCTATTACGAGATGTTCAGCCGTTTCTACAAAGGCAGCGGCCGCGAATTTAAACCTTATACAGGTACTGCAAAAAATTAGTTTTTCATTTTAGGAGGAAATTATCATGACTTTAACAACTAAACTTATTCTCATTGCCGCACTGGTTTTAAGCATTTTCATTCCATTCGGATATTACCTGCTCGGAGAAAAAAATAAAGGACGTTATAAATGTGCACTTGCCTTCAATGTTCTTTCTTACTTTGGAACCTTCCTTGTAGCAGGGATCATGCTCTTTGGAAGTGTACCGGTACATGCGGCAGACGCCGCTGCCTCAGGCGCAGGTCTTGCAACCGGTCTTGGTTACATTGCAGCAGCTCTTGTTACCGGTCTTTCCTGCATCGGTGGCGGTATTGCCGTAGCAAGTGCAGCAAGCGCAGCTCTTGGAGCTATCAGCGAGGATTCCAGCGTCCTTGGTAAATCCCTTATCTTCGTAGGTCTTGCAGAAGGTGTATGCCTGTACGGTCTTATCATCTCCTTCATGATCATCAGCAGACTGTAATCATGAAAATGTATCTGATCAGTGACAACGTGGATACTTATACCGGAATGCGGCTTGCCGGCGTGGACGGTGTCGTAGTTCATGAAAAGCAGGAGCTGCGTGATGCGCTGGAAACTGCCATGAACGACAAGTCGATCGGTATCATTCTTCTGACGGAACGCTTTGGAAGAGAATTTCCGGATCTCATCGATGAGATCAAGTTAAAAAGAAAGATGCCTCTTCTGATCGAAATTCCGGACAGACACGGAACAGGACGTAAAAAGGATTTCATTACCTCATACGTCAATGAAGCGATTGGACTGAAACTTTAACTAGAAAGGCATAGAAGGTGAGACAATGACGCTTGAAGAGAAAATAGCGCATTTACAGGAAACGGTCATGACTGAAGCCCGTTCTGAAGGAAATGCGATCATTGACAATCACAAAAAAGCGCTTGAATCTTTATTTGAAAAGCATAAAAAAGAAGCGACCGCACAGTCTGAGGTCCGTATCAAATCCGAGACCTTAAGAGCCAGAAGGCAGGTAAATCAAGCTGCGGCAAAAGCCGAAACCGAACTGAAACGTGCTCTTGGCAAAACACAAAATGAATTAAAAGTCAGGCTGTTTGATGAAGTAAAGGAACTTCTTTCTGACTTTACAAAAACAGACGAATATCTGGACTATCTCTGCAGCAAAATCCGCGAAGCCGCACGCTTTGCAGATGGCGAGGAGATGACCATTTATATTTCTCCTTCTGATAAGGAGAAACAGACAGAACTGGAAAAACGTACCGGCATGACGATCACCATCAGTGAATATGATTTTATGGGCGGTATGCGTGCTGTAATCCGAGGCCGTAATATTCTGATCGATCACAGCTTCCAGGCTGCAGTCGATTATGAATATCATCAGTTCAGTTTTGCAGCAGGAGGTGCAGGAATTGAATAAGACAGCAACTATTTATGGAATAAACGGTCCGGTCATCTATCTGAAGGGTGACACCGGATTCATGATGTCGGAAATGGTCTATGTGGGAAAGGAAAAGCTGGTTGGCGAAGTTATTTCCCTGGACAAAGACATCACGACTGTTCAGGTCTATGAAGAGACTTCCGGGCTGAAACCGGGAGAAATCGTAGAGGCTTCCGGAAGTCCGGTATCTGTAACTCTGGCACCTGGAATCCTGAACAATATTTTTGACGGAATCGAACGCCCGCTTGAGCAGATCGCAAATGTGGGCGGCGGTGCATTTATCACCCGCGGCGTCAGCGTTGATTCGCTTGACCGCGACAAATTATGGGATACCCACATCACCGTGGCCAAAGGAGATTACCTTCATGGCGGAGATATTATAGCGGAGGTTCCGGAGACCAGTGCGATCGTACACAAATGTATGGTTCCGCCGGATGTGGAAGGTGAAGTAATCTGCTGCGCGTCGGACGGAGAATACCGGATTGAAGATACACTTGTCACTCTGCGGCTTTCCGACGGAACAGAAAAACAGCTCAACATGATACAACACTGGCCGATCCGTAAGGCGCGCCCGACAAGCTACCGTTTCCCGGCAAGTGTCCCTCTGATCACCGGACAGCGGATCCTGGATACCATGTTCCCGATTGCAAAGGGTGGAACTGCCGCAATCCCAGGCGGATTCGGTACCGGAAAAACCATGACCCAGCACCAGATCGCCAAATGGTCCGATGCCGATATTATCATCTATATTGGCTGCGGCGAGCGTGGAAATGAAATGACACAGGTGCTGGAAGAGTTTTCAGAGCTTGTGGACCCAAAGAGCGGCAATCCGCTGATGGACAGAACCACTCTGATCGCCAATACCTCCAACATGCCGGTAGCTGCCCGTGAAGCAAGTATTTATACCGGACTTACCCTGGCTGAATATTACCGTGACATGGGTTATGACGTAGCGATCATGGCAGACTCTACTTCCCGCTGGGCGGAAGCCTTACGTGAGCTTTCCGGCCGTCTGGAAGAGATGCCGGCAGAAGAAGGTTTCCCGGCTTACCTTGCCAGCCGTCTGTCTGCTTTCTACGAGCGCGCAGGCATGATGCATAACTTAAATGGCAGTGACGGATCCGTGACCATTATCGGCGCCGTATCGCCTCAGGGAGGCGATTTCTCCGAGCCGGTCACACAGAACACCAAACGTTTCGTCCGCTGCTTCTGGGGCCTGGACAAGAGCCTTGCCTACGCAAGACATTTTCCGGCGATCCACTGGCTGACCAGCTACAGCGAGTATCTGACCGATCTCGCCGCCTGGTACCACGACAATGTATCACCCAAATTCGTTGACTACCGCAACCGCATCATGGCACTTCTGAACCAGGAGAGCAGCCTGATGGAAATCGTAAAGCTGATCGGAAGTGATGTACTTCCGGACGATCAGAAACTGGTTCTGGAAATTGCAAGAGTCATCCGTCTCGGATTTTTGCAGCAGAATGCATTCCACAAGGATGATACCTGTGTCTCTCTGCAGAAGCAGTACAAAATGATGGAAATCATTTTATATTTATACAAACGCTGCCGCGAACTGGTAGCCATGAATATGCCAATGTCTGTCCTCAAGGAGGAAAATATTTTTGAACGTGTCATTGCGATCAAATACGATGTTCCAAATGACAATCTTCAGCTTCTTGACCAGTATCTGGCAGATATTGATGCTTTCCATGACCGCATCATGGAAAAGAACGCGTAAGGAGGGAAAATAAAATGGCAATTGAATATTTAGGCCTCAGCAGCATTAACGGCCCTCTGATCGCGCTGGAAGGCGTTCAGGATGCTTTTTATGATGAAATCGTAGATTTTGTCGTAAACGGCAAAGAACACAAAATGGGACGTATTGTGGAGGTCTACAAGGACAAAGCAATCATCCAGGTATTTGAAGGCACGGAAAATATGTCTCTTAACAATACCCACACCAGACTTACCGGACATCCGATGGAAATCGGTCTGTCCGAAGAAATGCTTGGAAGAACCTTTAACGGAATCGGCGAACCGATCGACGACCTTGGACCGATCACGGTTGAAGAGGTGCGCGATGTCAACGGACTTCCGTTAAATCCGGTCAGACGTGAATACCCTCGTAACTATATCCGCACCGGAATTTCTGCGATTGACGGACTGACCACACTGATCCGTGGACAGAAGCTGCCGATCTTTTCCGGCAACGGTCTTCCGCACGACCAGCTTGCCGCACAGATCGTAAAGCAGGCTTCTCTTGGCGGCAGCACGAATGAGGATTTCGCCATCGTATTCGCCGCAATGGGTGTCAAGCATGACGTAGCTGATTTCTTCCGCAGAACCTTTGAGGAAAGCGGTGTTGCAAACCATGTGGCAATGTTCCTGAACCTTGCCAACGATCCTGTCGTCGAGCGTCTGATCACCCCGAAGGTTGCGCTGACCGCCGCTGAATACCTTGCATTTGAAAAAAATATGCACATTCTGGTCATTCTTACCGATATGACTTCCTTTGCAGAAGCCATGCGTGAGGTTTCTTCTTCCAAAGGAGAAATCCCAAGCCGTAAAGGATATCCGGGATATCTGTACAGTGAACTTGCCACCTTATATGAACGTGCAGGAATCGTAGAAGGAGTAAATGGTTCTGTCACACAGCTCCCGATCCTGACCATGCCAAATGATGACATTACCCACCCGATCCCTGACCTGACCGGTTATATCACCGAAGGACAGATCGTACTTGACCGGAATCTTCACGGACAGGCAATCTACCCGCCGATCAGCGTTCTTCCGTCCCTGTCCCGTCTGATGAAAGACGGTATCGGAAAAGGATATACCCGGGAAGACCACCAGGACCTGGCAAACCAGCTTTTCTCTGCATATGCTAAAGTAGGAGAGGCTCGGAATCTTGCTTCCGTTATCGGAGAAGACGAGCTTTCTCCGATTGACAAAAAATACCTGGAATTCGGAAAGGCATTCGAGGAGCGTTATATCGGCCAGGGACCGAATGAAAACCGTACCATCGAGGAAACCCTGGATCTTGGCTGGGAACTGCTTAGAATCCTTCCAAAAGAAGAACTTGACCGTGTCGATACCAAGATTCTTGACGTATACTACAAAGGCTAAGGAGGGAAGTCTATGGATCCACGTTCATTTCCCACCAAGGGAAATCTGATACTTGCGAAAAATTCACTGACACTTGCCAGACAGGGATATGAGCTGATGGACAAGAAGCGGAACATTCTGATCCGCGAGCTGATGGGCTTAATCGACGAAGCAAAGGATATTCAGGAAGAAATCGATAAAACCTTCACCTATGCCTATCAGTGCCTTCAGAGGGCGAATATCGAGCACGGGATCAGTACAGTAGAAGAACTTGCCTATACAGTTCCGATTGAGGATTCTATCCGCATCCAGACGCGAAGCATTATGGGAACAGAAATCCCGAAAGTGAAGTACGAAAAAGAAAATACCAGACCAACCTATGCATTCAGTACTTCCAGAGAATCCATCGATATCGCCCGTGATGCATTCTGCCGTGTTAAAGAGCTGACACTCAAGCTTTCTGAGGTAGAAAATGCAGCGTACCGGCTGGCTTCAAGTATCAAAAAGACACAGAAAAGGGCAAATGCCCTGAAAAATATTACGATTCCGATGTATGACAATCTCGTATATACGATTACAAATGCACTGGAAGAGAAGGAACGGGAAGAATTTACCCGACTGAAAGTGATCAAACGAATGAAAAACAAATAATATTTCTGAAAAAATCATAAAATATAGAAAATATATTGACACTACACCCGTTTTGTTATATAACTTATAGAACAAATAAGATTACAAAAGCAATAGATTTTACAAATCAGGGGGTGAGCATATGACTTTTTGGAAAGTATCCGACACCAGAATGAACTGCCTTATCACAGAAGCAGAGATTGCCGCACTTGGCTACTCACTGGAAGATCTGACACAGGACAGGGAGCG
This sequence comes from Coprococcus sp. AF102-57, assembly GCF_027686195.1. Lineage (NCBI taxonomy): Bacteria > Bacillati > Bacillota > Clostridia > Lachnospirales > Lachnospiraceae > Coprococcus > Coprococcus sp. AF102-57. Next base: position 13,695 of record NZ_JAQCSY010000016.1, read on the forward strand.
TACCGAAGAATTTTTGAATCTTCTTCTCAAGAAAGGGAAAGAAGTCCTTGGGCTTAACACAGACAATGGAATCCAGGGATTTTACGGTGCATTTCTTCCTGACCGGAGCCTGATGCTGTCGATCTCCTGCCAGGCTGAGAATTCTCTGGAATCCATCCAAAAAGATGGTTCTGAAGCTTCCGGTATGCTGATTGAGCCTGACAGCAGTGAGAAAGAGACCGTTCGCTGGCAGATTCTCTTTCCAAGTCTGGATAATGCAATCGACTTCTGCAAGATCCTTGGATACGGCCAGGCATCAGAAAGCCGTCTGTATAAAGATGACGGTGTCTACTACCTGATGGTAGACTTCCCGAATACAGAAGACGGCAATAAAAAGGCTCAGCGCATCGTATCCGCCGGTGAATTCGGTGGCATGATCGAAAAAGATGCAATTTCTGAAGCTTATCTGAATGAACATGAAAAATGCCTCCTGAACAAGGATGCAATCGATATTTTATGCAAGATGTAGTAGAAGGGGACTAAAATAGTCCCCTTTTTAGTACACGAAATAGATTTTCCTTTATTTTTCCACATATCCAGTAACTTTCCACAAATGAAATAAACGATTACTTTTACATATGTCTTCATTTGTTACATATGTCTCCATCTGTAGAAACAGATTCTAAAAAAAGAGCACCGTCCCCGATGCTAATTCATCAAAAACAGTGCTGATACTGCGCCTTCAGGGATTCGAACCCTGGACAAATAGATTAAGAGTCTACTGCTCTACCAACTGAGCTAAAAGCGCATACATTATTCGGTTTTCCGTAACGCAAGATTTATTATATAAGACAGCTATAAAAAATGCAAGCTTTTTTTTCATAAATTTTAAAATTTTTTTAAATAGATTTTTTTGCTGACAAAGAATGTGCCAAGGCACATATAAAAAAGATCATGTGTACCGTCCGAAATTCGAACACATGATCTTTTTTGTGTACCTTTTAGGGTGGTTTTTTCTTATCCTACATAAATTTACTGATATATCCCTGTACAAAGATAAATAATACAATCAGCGGCAGGATATAGCTTACATAAAATTTCGCCCATTTCGGGAATTTCAATCCTTCTCCGGTATCCGCTTCTTTCAGGAAGTTCTTCCATCCCCATCCATAACGGCTTGTACAGAACAGAAGATAGATCAGACTTCCAAGTGGAAGCAGGTTGTTACTTACCAGAAAATCCTCCAGATCCAGTACTCCGGAACCTTTTCCGAACGGCATAAATCCACTCCATACATTAAATCCGAGAACACAAGGCATGGAAAGTACCGCCACAACCACGATATTGACGATTACAGCCTTTTTCCGGCTGCATCCGGTCAAATCAATGGCAAAGGATAAAATGTTCTCAAAAACAGCGATTACGGTCGATGCCGCAGCAAAAATCATAAATAAGAAGAATAAGGCTCCCCAGATTCTTCCGCCTGCCATGGAATTAAATACATTCGGAAGTGTGATAAAGATCAGGCTCGGGCCTTCTCCCGGATCCACCCCATATGCGAAGCATGACGGGAAAATGATCAGACCCGCGATCAAAGCAACAAAGGTATCCAGAAGTGTTACCAGGACTGCTTCTCCTGTAAGACTGCGGGATTTGTCGATATAGCTTCCGAAAATAGCAATTGCGCCGATTCCAAGGCTTAATGTGAAGAAAGCCTGTCCCATAGCGGCAAAAATCGTGTCAAATAAGCCATATTCCACGACTTTGTGGAAATCCGGTGCCAGGTAGAAGCGAAGCCCCTCAGAAGCCCCATCAAGCGTTACAGAACGTACTGCAAGGATCAACATCAGTGCAAGCAGAAGCAGCATCATAACCTTTGTGATCTTTTCCACTCCATTTTGAAGCCCCATTCCACAAATTGCAAAACATCCAACAACAACAATGATCATAAAGAAAGTCATTGCTCCAGGTTTTGCAAGCATATCGGAAAAAACACCTGCAACAGCTGCAGTATCCTTTCCCTCAAATTCACCAGTCGCCATTTTAATGAAATACTGGACCATCCAGCCTGCAATTGTTGTGTAGAACATCATCAGCAGATAGTTTCCGGCCATAGCTCCAAACTTATACCAATGCCATTTCGTTCCTTTTGGCTCCAGACGGTCAAAGGAAAGCGCCGCACTTACTTTACTGGCTCTTCCGACAGAAAATTCCATTACCATGATCGGAAGTCCAAGAATCAGTAAAAATGCAAGGTAAATAAGAACAAATGCTGCTCCACCATATTTTCCTACAATATAAGGAAAACGCCAGACATTACCAAGACCGATCGCACATCCTGCAGAAATAAGGATGAATCCGAGTCTTGAAGAAAATTTTTCTCGTTGCATAAAAAATCCTCTCATTCTATTAAATTGTGGATAACTTGCCAAAATGATACTTATCCCCATTTTTCGACAAGCTTGTGGACAACTTTTTTCCAGAATATCCACAGAGGAATTATACTGAATTACTGGGAAATTGTCTATGATTGTTTATATTTTCATTGGCGAAGCTACCTGATAATTTTAATTTTCCCCTTTTTAGTACACGAAATCGCCAGATGTGTACCTTTTGGGGTAAAAATTTGCATGTATATATATATTAAAGATAACAACAGCTTATTAAAATTCCTTTGTTTATATTAGGAGGGCTGAAAAAGCCCGTGGTTGACGCATTTCGGGGCATATTTTGTGTACGGAAACGGGGTAGGTTGTTTACTTCAGAGGGCAAAGAGGTGTACATATATGGGGATTGTTGTTTACTTTGCGGGGTTACGCAGTGTACTTGAAGGGTTGGCGATTTTACCTTTTCTGTACACAAGTGTCGAAAAAATTTAAAAAAAGGCTTTACAAGAGGGGGGTTCTTGTATATAATCAACCTAGACGTACCGTTTTGGTACACAATTTTTATCAAAAAAGGTACCTTAATGGTACACGAAAAGAACAATACACACCTTAAACGTACACAAAACGTAAAAAAAGGCAGAAACCCCATTTTATGGGGTACTTTTTAGGGGAGGGTGTTCCTTTTTGGTACACAAATCCCCAATATAAAGGGGTTGGTTACCCCGAATGGTACACAATAAGGGATTATATGGGGTGTAGAGGGGATTTTAATACACCTCAAAAGTACACAATAATACAGAAGAAAACAATTAAGGGGTATGAGCGATGAAGGAAACACAGAAAAAACCAAAAGAGAAACAATTGCTGGATCGTGATACGGTCTCCCGGTCCAATGTGCTGATCGAAAGTAAATCCAGTACATCATTATTTGAAAGAAAGCTTCTTAATATTGCAATCGCAAAAGCATATGTAGAAGACGGTGAGCTGATCGCAAAGGTTTCCACCAAGGATGTTAAGAATTATCTTCATATAACAGGAAACTCCATCTATTCCCGTCTGAAAGAAGTATCAAAAGAGACATTGGGACATGTAGTAAGTATCGAGGACGACGAAAAAGAGAACTTCATCATGTTCAATGTAGTGAATAAATGTGAATATAGAGATGGTGTGTTTACAACCAGATTTACTAAAGAGATGAAACCTCATATCTATAACCTGAAAAAAGACTATACCCGTATGAGTCTTGATGTATTGTGCTCTTTTAAATCCCTGTTCACAACCCGTGTTTACGAAATCCTGAGAACCCAGTATTATCGTTTTGACAGGGAACAGTGTGACCAACTGATCGTACCGAGACCGCCGAAGAATCCATACACGATCGCAGAGCTTAAATTTACACTGAATGTAGTGGATGCAAATGCATCTAAAGCAGTAAAACGTCTTGTTGAGCAGGGACGTTTTGAAGAAGCGCTTGCAGAGATTAAGGATGCACCGTTTGAAGATTGGCGTAATTTCCGTAGAAAAGTACTTGAAGTTGCGAAAAAAGAGCTGGAAGAATCCGAGTATTCCGAGATCTGCTTTGATTATGAGCCGGTTAAGAGCGGGAAGGGCGGAAAGGTTACAGGAATCCGTTTCTTTGTGAAGAAGAATCCGAAGTGTATCCATCATTCAGATCTTCAGCGTATGCCATCCGGAGAAGAAGAGGGCGAAGAGATTGCGCCAAATGTACTGGCTGCAAAGAAAACTCCGGTTAATGAAAAACTGATTTTAGAAGTTGCTGATATTTTTGGAAATGAACCGATCACGATTCAGGAGATTAAGGTGCTGCTTCAGGTATCCGATAACCAGCCGGATGTGATCCGGAAAGCTTTTAAGCTGTCACAGGAGCAGGCATACATCAATAATCTGGTCGGATGGCTCAGAAAATGTATCGAAGAAAAGTGGTATGAGAACGAAAAAGTATCCAAGTTCAAAGGAAAGACGCTGGAAGAAGCGCAGATGACACTGGATCTTTATCAGGAATACATAGAAGAGCGCGAAAAAGTGAAAAAAGAGTAGGGTATTTTCTGCGAAAAGCAGAGTTATTACCTAAATGGTACACAAGTTAAGCGAGATAGTGTACAAAGTATACGAATCGAGTAGGAGTCAGCCTACTCGATTGTCTTATTTTATGATGGAAAATTAAATTAGATGTTGGGATCAAGAGGTCAAAAATCCTTTTGCAAGCAAGCTTGCATCAGCTTTCTGACCTTTTGACCCTGGTATCTTAAATTATGGAGGAACGGAAGAAAATTATGGAAATAAGAAGATTGCTGGATTTTTTAAAGACAGCGGAACAACTGAAATGTAACACCAGACATTCGTATACTTCAAGTGGCAGGTTGGAGAGTGTGGCAGAGCACAGTTGGCGGCTGGCTTTGATGGCAATGCTGGTTGGGGATGAATTTCCGGAGCTGGATATGGATAAGGTGATAAAAATGTGTCTGATCCATGATATGGGTGAGGCGATCACCGGAGATATTCCGGCATTTGAAAAGACGGATAAAGACCGAAAGGTTGAGAATAAAAAGGTGGAGCAGCTGACGGATATACTTCCGGAACCGGTCCGTGCAGAATGGAAGGCATTATTTGAAGAGATGGAAGCGATGGAGACACAGGAGGCGAGGCTTTATAAATCACTGGATAAGCTGGAGGCGCTGATCCAGCATAATGAGGCGGATATCTCGACATGGATTCCGTTGGAGTATGATCTTCAGATGACGTATGGGAATGAAGAATGTAAGTTTACGGAATATATCCAAAGGCTTCGGGATGAAGTGAGGAAAGATTCCAAGCGGAAGATTGAAGAAAGCAAACAGAAAGACTAATAAAAAATTTTCATAATAGTTGCATTGGAAATGTAATACTACATATTCATGCTGAGCCGGGGCGAATGTCCCGGCTTATTTTCTATATATGATAAGTAAAAATTTAATTATAAATCGGGGTAACAGGATTCGAACCTGCGACCTCACGGCCCCCAGCCGTGCGCTCTGACCAAGCTGAGCCATACCCCGAAGTGTTATTTCATTATAGTATAAATTGTTTTAAATCTCAATCATTCTTTTGATGTGAGAAAATGCTGTTGACAGGTTTCTGGAAAGAGTTCAAAATAACGATATGCAAATATAAATGAGTAGGATGAGGAACGATTATGGAAAATTTAATTTTCAGTTTGAATGCAACGATTCCGATCTTTTTGATGATGTTACTTGGAATGTTATTCAGAAAACTGGGGTGGATGGATGAAGTCTTTGCGGCAAAGATGAACAAGTTTGTATTTTTGGTTCCGCTTCCGGTGTTGCTGTTTGAACAGCTGGCGACCGTGGATTTTTCGGAAGTATGGGATATTAAGTTTATTCTTTTTTGTTTTATGGTGACGGCGATCAGTATTACGATATCAACTTTGATTTCACTGCTGTGGAAAGATCGGAGCATTAAAGGCGAATTTATACAGGCGACTTACCGGAGCAGTGCGGCGCTTCTTGGAATTGCTTTTATCCAGAATATTTACGGAACTGCGGGAATGGCACCGCTTATGATCATCGGCAGTGTGCCGCTTTATAATATTATGGCGGTTGTGGTGCTTTCAGTGTTTAAACCGGGGAATAATTCTTTTGATAAGGCGCTGGTAAAGAAAACGCTGAAGGGGATTGCAACGAATCCGATCATTATTGGAATTGTGGCGGGATTTGTCTGGTCTGCACTTAAGCTTCCGATGCCGACAATTTTACATAAGGTTGTATCCAATATCGGGGCGACAGCGACGCCGCTGGGTCTGATGTCGATGGGAGCGACATTTGAGTTGAGGAAAGCGACATCGAAAATGAAGCCGACAATTGTGGCAGTGTTTATGAAGCTGGTTGGATTTTGTGCGGTTTTTTTGCCGGTAGCAGCAGTTCTTGGATTTAGGAATGAAGAGTTGATTGCGATTCTGGTGATGCTTGGATCTGCTACGACGGTCAGCTGTTTTGTTATGGCAAGGAATATGGGACATGAGGGGACGCTTAGTTCCGGAGTGATTATGATGACGACGTTGTTGAGTGCGTTTACGCTTACGATGTGGCTGGATGTGTTGAGGTCATTTGGGTTGGTGTAAGAAGAATAAAAATAGAAGCAGCTAGTTAAAATGGGAATTGTGGTAGCACACCATTGACTAGTTGCTTCTATTTTTTAAAGATTAAATAAGTCGCTGTGACTGCCGGTTCGAGTAAGAGTGAGGACAAGGACATCATCATCGTAGCGATAGATGAGCAGCCAATCTGGTAAGATGTGGCATTCTCGGTGTCCAACCCAATTGCCGGATAATGGATGATCTTTGTGTTTAGGATCCAGGCTCTCGCCGTTTGCAAGTTTGGTGACGATTTCTTTTAGAAGTTCTAAATTAAGACCGCGTCGTTTTGCAAGTTTGTAATCTTTTTTAAATTGAGTGGTATTTTTGATTTCATATTTTGTCATGAATCAAGATCTGCAAAAAGTTCATTAACATCATGATATCCTTTGATGTTAGGATCTTTTGCAATCCTTTCTGCCTCAAGCATAGCAGAGACGGTTTCTTTACTTGGAGTTCCTTCTGTAATTTTGAAAGGAATTCCTCTTTCGCGGAGAGACTGGCGGACAAAAATATTGAAAGCTGTGCTGAGATTCATACCGAGTTCTTCGTAAAGAGCTTCGGCTGCAGCTTTGAGATCGCTGTCCATACGAATGCTGATATTACTTGTTGTTGATTTTGCCATAGTAATCACCTCTTTTTATGATATAGATATTATATGGCAAATGCACGAAAATATCAATATATTGCACAAAAAAATACATTATATATGAGCTGCTGTTAGAGGGGCGCGAAGGCGCTGGCGCTGTTCGCTTGGGAGGATGGTGCCAGGGGCGGGGAAGGCGCTGGCGCTGTTCCCCTTGGATGGATGTGTGTTGTAGGTAAAAGGGGTTTGTTGGTCGAATGATTTAGGGGAGGAGCAGTGCACCACAGCTCGTGAACCTGGCGGTTCATTCGCTGTGCGAGCTATCGCTCTATCAAAATTAAAAAATAGCCAAATTTTCATGCGAGCATGAAATTTGGCTATTTTTTTATTTTGGCACTGCTCTATCTGAGGACAAAGTACTGTTCATACCACAGTAAGAATGAATATACGGTATAAATCTTTCTATGATAATTTCCGACTTTATTCTTATGATCTTCCAGCCATTTCAGCAGTAATTCCTGATTGAAGAATTCGGATACGAAGTCTTTCTGGAACATTTCTTTTACTTTATTATAGTATTTATCTTCTCGGAGCCATACTCTGAATGGTACGAGGAATCCGAGTTTTTTACGTTTTGCCCAGTCCATTGGGATGTGGGAGAGGGCGGAGGTACGGAAGGCTTTTTTGGTTTCCATGCCGTCTACGCAGTATTTGCTGTCGATGCTGCGGGCGAGTTCCCAGACTTTTTTGTCGAGGTATGGTACACGCAGTTCGAGGGAGTGTGCCATTGTCATCTTATCTGCTTTGAGCAGGATGTCGTGTGGCAGCCACAGATGCATATCGAGGAAGAGCTTTTTATGAAGGTCGTCCTGATCTTTTACCTGGTCGAAGTACGGTTTGGTTACGTCCTGGTAGCGCATCTTGCTCTTATATGCAGGAGAGAGTACTTCATCTGCTTCTTCGTTGTCCATGATGAATGCCTGGCCGATGTAGGAATCTTCTACGGAAGTTGCATTTCTCTTGAGGAAGTTAAGTCCTCTCTTGTCTGGCTGGTGTTTTGCCCAGTCTCCGAGTTTTTTACGGATAGATGCCGGTACGATCTTGCGGTACATATCACCGGATTTGCTTGGGATATATGTCTCGTATCCACCGAACATCTCATCTGCGCCTTCTCCACTTAAGACTACTTTTACATCTTTGGCTGCGAGCTGTGACAGATAGTACAGCGGTACAGCGGAAAGGTTGGCATGTGGTTCATCGGAATGATACTGAACCTCCGGCAGAGCATCGAAAAATTCGTCAGAAGAGATTTCTTTCTTTGCATTGCTCATATGAAGGATATCGCACAGATCCTTGGAGAAGGTTGTCTCATCGAATCCGCCGACTTCAAATCCTACGGAATAGGTCTTCATCGGTTTTACAGTAGATGCGATGTAGCTTGAATCAACACCACCTGAAAGGAAAGATCCTACTTCTACATCAGCAATCTGATGGTAATCAACAGAATCCTGAATTGTCTCACCGATGAGTTTTACTGTCTCGTCAAAGCTGCGGTCTTTCTTTGCATAAGTCGGATCGAAGTATTTTGTTTTCTTAAGTTCTTTTCCATCATAAGTGAAGTATGTTCCCGGTTCTAGTTTGAATACACCTTTGAACATGGTTTCAAGAAGTGGGGTGTACTGGAAAATCAGGTACATCTTGAGAGCATCTTTGTTGACCTCTTTATGGAAATGTGGGTGAGCCAGGAAGGACTTAATCTCAGAACCAAATAAAAGGCTTCCATTCATCTGTGCATAGTAGAATGGTTTGATTCCGAAGTAGTCCCTTGCTCCGAATAAGTTGTGAGTTTCTTTATCGTAAATTACAAATGCGAACATTCCGCGGAGCATAGAAGCAATTTTTTCACCATAGGTTTTGTATCCCTGAAGAATAACTTCTGTATCGGAGTTTGTCTGGAACTGACATCCGTGTTTCTCAATCAGTTCTTTACGGATTTCCTGATAGTTGTAAATCTCTCCGTTGAAAATAATGACATGTTTGCCATCTGCACTGTGAATCGGCTGAGATCCGCCTTCAAGGTCGATGATACTCAGACGGCGGAAGCCAAGGGCTACATAGTCATCAACAAAGCTTCCCTTGCTGTCAGGTCCGCGGTGGGCAATGCGTTCACCCATCTGGTCGATGACTTCTTCTCTATTAAAATCGCCGGTGCCATAATAGCCTGCAAATCCACACATAAATTGCACATCCTTTCTGAATTGATACATATTAAAAATATTATAGTAACTTAATTTTGCCTGTAGATTTATTTATTATACCATAGTCTATATAAGATTAACAAGGGATAAAAACCGGAAAGGAATATCCAATAAAATCAGTAGGATATTCCTTGCATATTTTTTACAGGTGTTATATAGTGAAAAATGCGGATAAATGTGTAAAAGCCGGCAAAGAAAAGGGGAATCCGGGAAATGGAAAAGGTAAAAACTTTCCTGGCAGATATATCTGATCTGCTTAATGAGAAAAATTATCAAAAAATTTATAAAAAAGTTCCGGCGTTCCGACAGGAAAAAGCAGACCGGCTGAAGCACAGGGAGGATCAGGCTCAAAGCGTAGGTGCATGGTATCTTTGGATGAAGATACAGGAGAGACACAAGATACCGCAAGATGCAGGGCAGTCCTTTAATTTATCACATTCTGGGAAATATGTTCTGTGCAGCGCAGGCGTATCCGGAGAGCGGGTAGGCTGCGACATCGAATGCATGCGGAAATATCATGAAAGGCTGGCAGAAAAATATTTTTGTTCTTCTGAATATGAGAGAATCCGGAATGCAGATGAAGCGGAGCAGACGGAAATGTTTTACCGCTACTGGGTTTTAAAAGAAAGCTTTTTAAAAGCGACGCGCAAAGGCCTTGTGATGGGATTGAATACCAGCGAGATCCAGATTCCGAAGCAGGGAGATCCGTTTTTTTTAAGGAAGCCGGAAGAGATCCGGGAAGCTTATTATTTAAAAGAATATCAGACAGATGGAGCAAGGATTGCGGTGTGCTCAACGAATCCGAATTTTGACGAAAATATTTTGGATATGACAGATATTTACAAAAGAGAAATGATTGTGGAACTTAAAGATTGAAAATAAGCCAATGAAACAAGAAGTGGATTGGTTAAGAGTTTACAGGTATTTTATGAGAGAAGAAGGAGAAGAAGATGCTTACACAATTTTCGAGAACAGAACTGCTTCTTGGCAAAGAGGCGATGGATAAACTGAAGAATTCAAGAGTTGCCGTATTTGGAATCGGCGGAGTCGGCGGTTATGTATGTGAGGCACTGGTACGAAGCGGAATCGGGGCATTTGACCTGATCGATGATGACAAGGTATGTCTGACCAATTTAAACCGTCAGATCATTGCAACTAGAAAGACGGTAGGGAAATACAAAGTAGATGTTATGAAGGAGAGAATGCTGGAAATCAATCCGGACGTGAATGTGCGGATCCACAAATGCTTCTTCCTTCCGGAAAATGCAGATGAATTTCCGTTTGATGAGTATGATTATGTAGTTGATGCAGTTGATACGGTGACTGCAAAGATTGAGCTTGTCATGAAATCGCAGGCAATGAATGTGCCGATCATCAGCAGTATGGGAGCCGGAAACAAGCTGGATGCAAGTGCATTTAAAGTGGCTGATATCTATAAGACACAGATGTGTCCGCTTGCAAAAGTTATGCGCCGGGAGTTAAAGAAGCGTCATGTTAAGAAGTTGAAAGTTGTTTATTCAGAAGAGAAACCGACCAGACCAATCGAGGACATGGCAATCAGCTGCAGAAACCACTGTATCTGTCCGCCAGGAGCAAAGCATAAATGTACGGAGAGAAGAGATATTCCGGGAAGTGTGGCATTTGTGCCATCTGTAGTCGGACTGATTATCGCAGGGGAAGTAGTGAAGGATCTCTGTGCAAAATAAAATCGCGGGCGCCCCTGCGGGGCGCATATCAAAACCAGGCATTTGCTGTCAGAACTTGCAGCAAATGCCTGGCTTTTTTGTTTCATTTTTTTTCACAGATTTTCCGGAAAATCTTATACGATCTGTATCGGAGATCAGAAAACAGAGGTAACTCTGGAGAGTAATTATACAGAGCTTTAAACTTAAAAAATTCTAAACTTGTCGGAAAAGACTGTTTTCTCATGAAGAAATATGTTAAAGTAAGGCTGAAATATGCGTAAAAAGGGAACAAACATTAACGAGATATCGTTTAAGGAAGGAAGAACCATAGACATATGATGAGAGAAGACAGGAAAAGAGCGGAGCAGCGCCAGAAAAAAATGGCGAGGCGCAAGCGGGAAGTACGAAGGATGAAAAGAAAGCTATATAAAGCAGGCATTTTTGCAGCAGCAGGAATTATCGTGTTGGCTGTGATCCTGATGCTTTGTGGAAGTGGAAATGCAAAGAAATCTGCAAAAAAGACATCCTCTGCCAAGACAAAGACAGAAACAGAAACAAAGACACCAGAAGAGATAGAAGCTGAGAAAGTCCAGGAGGTGCTGGATTCTGACCAGTATAAAGACCAGCTGGGCGAATTATATAAGAAAAACCCGGAGACGAAGGAAATCATTCTGAACAGAGAAAAGTATTCCGATGATCTGCTGACATGGCTGTTTGATCATCAGGAAGCACTGCAGTGGGTGATTGATTATCCGGAACAGTCAGCACGATCAGAGGAAGAACTCAGTGCGCAGGGACTTCAGGCGGTAGATTTGAAAGATTACAGAATTCAGAACCATATTCCGGTATATTTCCAGTGGAGCGAAGTATGGGGATATGCATCTTATGGTTCCGAGAATATCGGAATGGGTGGATGCGGACCGACCAGCCTTTCCATGGTGGCGACAGGACTTACAGGCAATACTTCATTTACACCGAAGTATGTGGCAGATATGAGTGTCAATATGGGATATTATGTAGATGGAGTCGGAACAGACTGGACGCTTATGACTGCAGGAGCTTCAGAACTTGGAATAAAATCTGCACAGCTTACAAACTGGTCAGAAGACACTCTCAAATCCGAGCTTTCGGCAGGACATCCGATCATCTGCAGTATGGGACCGGGTGATTTTACAAACCAGGGACATTTTATCGTCCTTTCCGGGCTGACAGAGGAGGGCAAGGTACTGATCAATGATCCGAACAGTAAGATCAACAGTCGTAAGAAATGGGATCTGAATACAATTATAAATCAGATGAATGCAGCGTGGTCATTCTGGGTATAAAAATTTGGAAAAAGTGCAGGAGAATTGGATAAATTCCCTTGCGCTTTTCTTTTATTTATGATATAAATAGATATTGTCGAGAGACAAAATGGGTGGATTCCCGAGTGGCCAAAGGGGACAGACTGTAAATCTGCTGCAATTTGCTTCGGTGGTTCGAATCCACCTCCGCCCATTGATGCGAGGTTGAAAAGACAGTGCAGAGCGCGTATGCTTTTCGCAAAAACCGTATGAGCATCTCTTGCCGCAGTGGCGGAACTGGCAGACGCCCGGGACTTAAAATCCCGTGGGTAGTGATACCCGTACCGGTTCGATTCCGGTCTGCGGCATTAGTAAAAAGTAGGAGAAACGTTGAATTTACAGCGTTTCTCTTATTTTTTTGTTTCAAAAAGTTTGAACACCTTTGAACACTTTATGATGAAATACCAAGATTCTGAAAAGCAAGCCTGTCATTCTTCCTCTTATTGACATTCCGCAAGTAATGCAATGTTGTAGCTGTTTCGCTATGTCCCATTAAATAACTAAGGGTTGTAAGATTATTTCCGTCAAAAGCTGTTGAAGCATTGTAAAATCGTTAAGGAAAGAATCGAAGGTGGTGCAAACGAAAAAGCAGTATGGAGACTTTTCATTAACTGCCCTTTCGTTTGCATCAATTTCGATTTTTTCTGGTTGAACAAAGCGCGTCAACTCTATATGGACTTTTAATTATGACACTCTATTTATAATAGGATAGCGTGTACACATAGAAACACATAGAATTTATAATTCAGTCCTGTATTATGACACCAGAAATAAGCCTCCCTAAGGAAGCCAAAAAAATATACAGTTATGATACGTTAACAGAGCATATGTGGTTTTGG
>NZ_JAQCSY010000016.1:26931-74670 GCF_027686195.1 Coprococcus sp. AF102-57
GCGGATTTTATGACTGGAATGATAAGGAACACCGGCTTCTTTGCAATATTTCTTCAATCGACGGTTAAAGCTGTCTGTTGTCATAATCTCACCGTTAGGTTCAAAAACATATATTCCATTTGGATTTAATTCCTTTGCTTTGTGAAGAATTTTAAGTGCTTCGTCTGTAAGGAACTGTTTACGGAATCCATGAGAAGTGTTTCCTTTCATTTGATTCACTACTTTTACTTTTCGGCTTGAGAATGTTAAATCATCATTCAATGTACGTTCACAGGTCGCCTGTCTGTGAAGATATACAAGCCTGTTATTGTAGTCAATATCTTCCCAACGGATAGCTTTTGTTTCTCCAACACGGATAAACAGATAAAAAGATAACTGTATTGCAAGAGAATATGGCTCTATGATACACCGAAGATAATTTAATAACTTATGCGTATCATCACGGGAAAATACATTGTCACTTTGTACTTCTACTGGCTTATAGGTAAATTGTTTGAAATTCACATCAGAAACAGGATTATGAGATATAATTTCTTCTTCAATCGCATAACTCATGATTCCATTCAGAACAGAACGTGCATTACTGACTCGCTTATGCGTGAACTGCCGGTCTTTTGTAGCTTCTCTGAAAAAGCGGATAAGCGTGATTGGTTTGATTTCGCCTATCTTCATTTTAACCAGTTCTGTATCTTTGAAAAATCTATTCCATTCAGATACATATTCTTGAATTGTTTTTGCTTTTACGGAAGTATAATCTCTTTTATACAAAAGCCATTCAGCATATAATTCTTCTAGTGTGACATTCTGACGGTTTTCAGCTTTCTGCTTTTCGATATAAAATCTGATGATTTCTTTTTCAAGGTTCTCTTTACTCTTCCTCTTAACAGGACGACGCTTGTTAGGTTTGGTTTCATCGGGTAAATAAGTACGCCAGCTTTTTTCTGATTCCGAGTAATAAATTTCATATTTGTGATTCTCCAAGATTTTTTTATTTGCCATAATTTTAAAATCTTTGAAGACTTCATCTGTGGTCATGTTAGCACAGGTGGCTAACGTATTCAATAATGTTATATCTGAGAACGTAACGGGATTATCCATAAGATTCCCCCTTTACGCAAGGATTTTCTTTTTTAATTTTGATGTAGATAACACTGCTGTCCTTTAAGCATGAACCAGTAGATAAGAAAGCATTGGTATCGTAAATTTGCCTTGTGTATTCTTTCTGAAAGACGATATTTTCTTTTTGTAAGTCATGTAAAATGTCTTCGGTCAGCATGACTTTTGCTTCGTGTGGAACTTTCAGATTTTGAGATTTAAAAAAGGCTTTTTTCTTATGTTCTTTCAAATCAAGGTCTTTTCCAAAATACTTGCTAAGATAACGACCTCTGTTTTCTTTGCTGTCTACATCAATGCGATTGATTTTAATAAATCCATGTGACCATAAATCCTGTAATTTTTCTTTTGCTATATACGGAAAATCAAAGAAAATAACATGATAGTGGATTGCTCCACGCTTCTGTTTCTCCCACGTTGCAAGGTATTTTAATAACTGGGTTTTGGTATGGTACAAATAATAATTTAATCGCTGGATAAAATACTTAAATTCTCGGTTAGTTATCAGGATTTCCTGAATGTTTTCTTTAAATGTCAGCGTTACAAATTTTGTTTTGTTATCAAAGTTGCAGTCAACAATACGGGCAATATCCCAACGAGCCTGTTCGTAATGCTTCTGCTTGCGTTTTAAACTGTCATATTGCTTATGAGCTGACATTTCATCAAAGTTTTTTCGTTTATTTGTGTCTGTTAAATCAGCCTTTTCTTTTGAGTGAATAAAAATAGGGTTTTCGTAAATATATACTTCTTTTGTAGTAGGAGTTTCAATGATTTTCGTATTGTATGCAAAACACTCTTTTGTTTTGCTCACGAATCTCACCTCATATCCAAATTTTTGTAATGAATGTTCCGATTGTTTTCGGAAGATGTTGTTTTATATATCAAGTATAGAGGTCAGCCAGTTCAGCACCTATGACGTTGTCCGGTACTGACTGGCTGACATAGTAGGGAAATTATTTCATTCCCACTTTTCTGATATTGGAAGCTTCTGCTTTGACAGAAAGACGTCCATTATAGAGACTAGCCCAAGTATGTAATCCATCAAATGAGACTGGAATCTGCCCTTTTTGTTCAAGTTCTTCGTTGGTAACAATCGCTGTGTTAGCTTTAATGCCTACTTTGACTTTTTCAAACTTTAATTTTGGAAGAAGAACTGTATAGTAGAATCCTAATTTTTCTTTTGTAGAAAAGTCTACCCAGTCAGAAACTTCTACTAACTGAAATTCCTCTTGCAGTTTGTCTGGATTTAAAATAAAGTCATTTCCTCTAATCATCGTTTCACCTCCTTATAGATATCTGATTATCAGATATTAAGATAATCTTATGATAAAACAAGCATTGCAGAATGTCAATAGAAAATATCTGAATATCCGATAAAAAGATTGACAGAGAAAATTTGATGAAATATAATGTGCTTATAAAGGAGGTTCGCTATGAATAAAATAAAAGAATTGCGGAAAGAAAAGAATATAACCGTTGCGGAACTTGCAAAAGAATTAGGCATTTCACAAAGTATGCTTACGAACTATGAAAATGGAAATGGAACGCCGAGAGATGAATCTATATGGGAAAAATTATCACAGATATTCGGCGTGAGTAAAAGCCACGTTATGGGATTAACTACGGATATTGAAACAGCAAATAAGACAAAACAGTTGAAAGTGGTTGTGGATACATCTCAGCCGATCTCAATACAACCGAAGAATCAGACAGACCTTGATGTATTGATAAAACTGGATTTGATAGACAGTGAAGACATGGAAGAAGTGTCAGAATTTCTTGATAAACTGTTGGCACAGGAGAAATATGAGGGACGGAGAGAATCAAACGTTAAATATGTCGTTGAGTAGAAAATGCTTCTCAGCCGACCACTTGCCCAGTCGACCCGCCGCCCTGTTAGGAACCGTCGCACTGGGCATCCTTGCGGAACGTTAGTTTGCGAAAATACGAACAAAAGAATATAAGGAGAGGGAATAGCCGATACTACTTCAAAAGCAGTAATAGAGTGCTATTCCTTTTTATTATATTCAATGGTTACAGTTCGGAACGGCTTGCTATTATTGTGCAAGTAATAAGTTGGATAATAGAGGTTGATTTCCAAGGTGGTAGGTGTACCGTTAATTTTGTTATGTTCGTTTTCAATGTCTTTGATTACTCCATCAATTCCCCAACATTTGTAAACAATTACAGTCAATTCAGTATCTCTGGCATCTGCACTGCTAAAGGACATGCTGTTAGTAATATGATAGTCCGGCAGTCTGAGATAATTATAGAGAATGGTCAGTAAACAGAGTATTGTGATTGGTGCTATGATTTTCTTTTTCATGTACATACCTCTTTCGTGTTATTAGTAGAGGGATAACTATATAGTACCTCACTATATAGTGAATTACCACATAAAGATTTAATAAATATACTTTATGTAGAGGTGCAGAACATGAACTATGGACATTTAGAATTAAGGATAGAAGAACTGTTACAAGAAAAAGGTATCAGTAAGAATACGATTTGTAAGGAACTTGACATACCGAGGTCAAATTTCAATAGATATTGCAGAAATGAATTTCAAAGACTGGACGCAAATTTAATCTGTAAACTATGCAACTATTTTGAATGTGAAATTGGTGAGTTAATTCGATATGTAAAAGAATAAAGTGATAAATGGGTATGCGGAAATAAAAAATATTCGCATACCTTTTTAATTGAATATTTTATAAAATGGAATTATACTGTGTATAACATGAAACAGACAAATCGGAATTTAAAAGGATGATGATATGATGGATAAATTAAAAAAGAACATGGTTTTCTACCTACTGTTGCTGATAGATTTTTATATCGTTCCTTGGTTTATAAAAAACACAGGAAGTGCAATGATTGTTATGTTAGTAATTATTCCTCTAATATGTTTAATAACCTCTGTTTTTTATGGGATTAGGAATGGTTTTAACTTCTGGTATATTTTGATTGTAGCAATAATGTTTGCGCCATCCATATTTATATTTTATAACTCAAGTGCATGGGTTTATGTAGTTGGATATGCTGTTATTGCATTATTGGGAAATTTAATAGCATTGCCATTAAGAAAAAGATAACTTCCGGTTTATAGAGTTAAAAAATATAAGTGAAGGAGGCATGTATTATGAAAAAAGTAATCTATCTGCTTGTATTATGTATGGTGCTAGGAATGGCTGGATGTGGAACGAATCAAGAAAATAAAGAACCTGTGTCTGGAAATGTGTCCGTAGAAATAGAAAATAAAGAAAATGATGATGTAGTACAAAATGAGCAAACAGCAGATACTGGCTCATATCCTCCATGTGTTATGGTTGATGGTGTTATATATAAAGACACAGGATATGTAGCGTCAATGCCTGGTTGCGGAACAATGGATGGAGAAATTGTGTCAACAGTGGCAGGGACAGAGTTACCATCTGAAAATAATCAATCAAATTTCGGAAGCGGATATCATTATCAAAGGAGTTCTGAAGGTCAGCTCATAGTAGTCATTGATGACGAACGAATCATATTTAGAGATATTGAAAAAGATGATACGTCTATTCCAATAGAGGTTATCAATTTTAATGCAAAAGTAAAAGAAATTACCGATGATGGAGAACTTCTTGTAACGCATGTGAGTACAGCTGAAGGCTTTTGTCAGATGAATGATGGAGAGTATTATGTATCGGCAGAAAATTTAGCGGAAGATGTTCAGGTGGGAGATATCGTTACAATATGGTTTAATGGAATGATTCAAGAAACATACCCTGCTCAATTGGGGGTAGTTTATAGAATCATTAAAACACAATAATTAGTCAAATTCCTGTTTGTATGCAACAAACGTTTGAACACTTTTTGAACACCGCAACCGTGATGAAGTCTTCAAAGCCCCTTTCTATCAGTATTTGAGATTAAGTAAAACGGTTCGATTCCGGTCTGCGGCAGTGTTTGAAAAGCAGGAGAAACGTTGAATTTACAGCATTTCTCCTGCTTTTTGTTTAACCGGGATTCTGTTAAATACGCAATTTGCCAGCGTAGAGGCAGAAAAGTAGATACAGAAAGGAATGGAGGCATAAAAATGGGAGCATATCAACTGAAAAATGAAGAACTTACACTGACTGTTATTTCAGCAGGCGCAGAAATGAAATCGCTAAAAGACAATAAGACAGAGCAGGAATATCTGTGGCAGGCAGATCCAAAGTTCTGGGGAAGAACATCACCGGTTCTTTTCCCAATCGTAGGAAATTATGCGCAGAAGCAGTCGGTATACGAAGGAAAGACATATACGCTGTCACAGCATGGTTTTGCAAGAGACATGGAATTTGATCTGGAGAGCCAGACAGAAGAAGAGATTTGGTTTGTACTGAAAGATACAGAAAGTACTTTGGAAAAATATCCATTTCATTTTATTCTGAAAGTAGGATACAGACTCTCCGGACGTCAGGTGGAAGTAATGTGGAAAGTAGAAAATCCAAATGATAAGAAGATGTATTTTTCGATCGGAGGGCATCCGGCATTTAACTGTCCTTTGAAAGAAGGAGAAAAGCAGGAGGATTGTCAGTTGATATTTGATACAGAAGGACCGCTCACGAGCAGCATCGTGAATGAAGAAGGTGCACTTTGTCCACGGACAAAAATCTTAAATCTTTTCGGAAAATGTCTGAAGCTTGAGGAACATTTATTTGATGAGGATGCACTTATTATTGAAAATCATCAGGCACAGAGGATCGGTCTTGCGGATGCAGATGGAAAGGTTTATCTGGAAGTAGAATTTGAGGCACCGCTTTTTGGAATCTGGTCTCCGGCAAAAAAACACGCACCTTTCGTATGCATTGAGCCATGGTATGGAAGAAGTGACAGAGAAGATTTTGACCATATTCTGGAAAACAGGGAGTGGGGGAATGAACTGGAACCGGGCGATATTTTTGAAAAGGATTATAAGATTCTGGTAAAATAGCGCAGAGGGTTGCGTTTCATGGCTCAGACTGATACAATGAAAAAAATACATGGAATATTAAAGGAAGAGGAGAACGTAAGATGAACTTTTTGGAAGAACGTATTGTCAAAGATGGAATCGTGAAAGAGGGAAATGTTCTTAAGGTGGACAGTTTTCTGAATCATCAGATGGATATTGAATTATTTGACCAGATCGGAGCGGAATTCAAGAAGAGATTTGCAGATAAGAATATCAACAAGATCCTGACAATCGAAGCTTCTGGTATCGGGATTGCCTGTATTGTAGCCAAGCATTTTCATGTGCCGGTTGTATTTGCAAAAAAGACACAGAGCATCAATCTGGAAGGGGAGATGTATGTAGCAGAAGTCGAATCATTTACCCACAAATGCAAGAACCAGGTAATTGTAGCAAAGAAATTTCTTTCAGAGGAAGATCATGTGCTCATTATTGATGATTTCCTTGCGAATGGATGTGCGCTGCAGGGGCTGATTCAGCTGGTTACAGAGGCAGGTGCAACTGTAGAGGGAATTGGAATTGTGATCGAAAAAGGATTCCAGTCCGGCGGAAGAATCATCCGCAACCTTGGATATCCGCTGGAATCACTTGCGATTGTAGAAGCTATGGACAGTGAGACGGGTGAGATCACTTTCAGAGAGCAGTAAAAAGTGTAAGAAGACGCATATGCCTGAACAAAAATTTTGTCGGGAATATGCGTCTTTTGCGTATATGATGAGCTAAGTGCAGATTTGTATTTTCACAGGGATCTGCACTTTTTGATAAGCAGGTTTAGTCGTTTTGCTCCATCCATTCATTTAAAAGCCTGCAATAGTGGTCGGTATCTTCAACGAAGCATACATGACGGCAGTCATCAAAAAGTTCCCAGCGTGAATTCGGGATACTGTCATACATGGTCTTTGCAACCAGTGGAGTGCACAGATCGTTGGTTCCGTTGATGATAAGTGCCGGCTCTTTGATATTTTTCAGTTTGTCACGGTACTCATAGTTGCTGAGATTTCCGATTGGCGTGTATTCATTTGGTCCCCACGCGGTGATATAAGAGTCTGTTCCAATTTTTTTTGGACGGCGCAGGCATTCAGGATCGGTGTCTTTTGGTACGCCGGCGGCATGAAGAAGCATAAAGCGTTCATTGGCTGCGAGATATGCCGGATCGTCAAAATTGCCGGTTGCTTCAGCTTTGGCAATGGCGTCCTGATCTTCCTGGGACATGAATTTGATCATCCGGTGTTGTTCATGGGCCCACAATTTGGAAGATGGGTGGGTGCTGGAAAGAATAACGGATTTGATCCCTTCTGGTTTGTGATCGCATAAGTATTCGATTGAGAGCATTCCGCCCCAGGACTGTCCGAGAAGATGAAGTTCATTAAGTCCGAGATATTTTCTGAGTTCGATCAGTTCATTCATCCATGTTTTAGAACACCAGAGTTCTGAATGTCCTTCTACATAAGAATTACCGCAGCCGAGCTGGTCGTATGAAATAATTGCACGACCTTCATCAGCAAGCCGGTCAAGTACTTCAAAGTAGTTATGTGTAGAACCAGGTCCTCCGTGAAGCAGAATGAGTGGTTTTTTATTGCCGGAGCATTCGCCTGCAATACGGTAGTAGGTTTTGTATTCAAGATAAGGCATGTAGCCTTCTGTAATTTTCATATTTAATCCCTCCTATCAGTACACTGAGTCTCTTCATTATAACATCAGAATGAAGTAAGGGAAAGAAAAAGTGGAAAAATAAAAAAAATAAAAAAATTGTTGACAAACAATTGAATGATGAATATAATAATAAGAGTCATGCGGGTGTAGTTCAATGGTAGAACACCAGCCTTCCAAGCTGGATACGTGGGTTCGATTCCCATCACCCGCTTTTGTTATGTTTTAAATCAGGAGCCCGGTCGCCAAAGTGGTGACCGGGCTCCTGATTTATAGAGAAAAATTTAGTCATTTTTGACTGGTACGTTAAAATGTCGGCTCGATTATAAGGGTAAACATTTCGTTTATCCCTTGCGTCCTGCTGCCAGATATGCTATATTTAAGACACAAAGAGGGAAACCGCAAGCGGCTACCCCCAATTGTATAGTTGACTGTTATTTATGAACAGCCGTCACTATTTGCGGTAGTGGCGGCTATTTTCGTTTACCCTTGAAAATCTCATAGCAAAGACCTACAAGGGCAACAATGAATATACTAAACTGAATCAGATCAGAATATGTAACCATCGTATCGCCCTCCTTTCTTTCGTCTGGAGGGTGCTTTTTTATCCCTCCGTAACAGAGGGTAGCCGCCTGGCTTTGGTTTCCCTGTCTGTATCTTACCATGATGGCAGCAGACAAGGCAACCATTGTATCATTATTATTTCTGAAAATCCGTTTCACTATATTTTTCAACCGGGAAATCAGCCGGCATATTCTTTAGCAATGACAATGGACTTATACAGTCATGTTTTGCCAGATACCAAAGCAGAAGAAATGCAGAAGATAGCAAATGTATTTTAGAGGGAGTGGCATCCCTCTATTTTTATTGTCTTTTGCCAGAGTTGTAGGCGTTTATATCGGTAAGATTGTAAGGCTGTTTTGGCGATTTGGTACTTTTTTGGTACTTACCTTGATTTTTCATCCCCACCATGCTATACTAACACCCGTTACAAAACCCCTAAAAACAAGGTCTTACAAGGGTTTCGCCGATTCCCGGCGTAAGGTCATATACTTACAGTATATGCCTTCCGCGGCATTCGTCAGATGTCCATGCAAGCATGGCCGCCAGACTCATTGCTGCGCGAAAATGAATCGAGTGTTCGTGACCTTCCACTCGTAAAACAAAACTAGAGGAGAGAATTTCATATGAAGAACAAGAATGTAGCATTTATGACTCAGGCAGCGATGATCGCTGCAATCTACGTGGTGCTTACTTATGTATTTGCACCATTTTCATTCGGAGAAGTACAGATACGTATTGCAGAAGCACTTACGATCCTTCCGGTATTTACACCGGCAGCGATTCCTGGACTTTTCGTTGGATGTATTGTTGGAAACATTCTCGGAGGAGCAATCCTGCCGGATATCATTTTCGGAAGCATTGCAACTTTGATCGGAGCATTTTTTACTTATCAGCTTCGTAACAAAAGCCGTTTCCTTGCACCGTTACCACCGATTATTGCTAACACAGTAATCGTTCCGTTTGTACTTCGTTACGGATATGGAGTAGCACTTCCGATTCCGTTTATGATGTTGACAGTTGGTGTCGGAGAAGTTGTCGGATGTGGTGTGCTTGGATTAGTCCTTTATACTGCATTGAATCGTTATAAAAATGTAATTTTTAAAACAGCATAAGAAGATGTAAAAAGCGGACAGACTGAAAAGCTATTCAGCCTGTCCGTTTTTTATACTATTGTTGTGTATACAATCGTAGAATTTTACAAATTTAAGTGGAAATATATTTATGGAAAAGAGGATAAGAATCTTCTATAATATAAAAAGAGAAATTGTAACCAGATGAAAGTTTGACAGTAAGTGAAAAAGGGAGAAATATGAAATATACAGTTGTTGTTGCTGATGATGAGGAGGAAATCCGAAGAAGTCTTGTTCGCAGGGTAAAGTGGGAAGAGATTGGTTTTGAAGTGGTTGGGGAAGCTGAAAATGGTGCAGACGCGCTGGAACTGGTTGAAAAGCTGGAACCAGATCTGCTCCTTACCGATATCAAGATGCCATTTTTATCGGGGATTGAGCTGGCACGGGCAGTCAGGGAAGTTCGCCCAATGGTACAGATCGCATTTTTAAGTGGATTTGATGATTTTACCTATGCGCAGCAGGCAATTCAATATAATATTGTAAGCTATATGCTGAAGCCGATTTCAGCAAAAGAGATCGAGGCGGAATTGATAAAGATTAAAAAAGCCATGGATCAGCGAGTGGAAGAATTTACAAAAGAAAGAAAAGAGAAGCTGGACATCCGCAAGACGCAATTCCTTATTCCGCTTTTGCTCGACAGCTTTCAGAATGAACGGGTGTCCGAAGAGGCACTTCTTGAGCGGGCAGAGGAATGTGAGCTGATCCGTAATCCAAAGCCGGATAATATGCAGTACGTGGTGCTTGTAACCGGAATCCGTGATGCAAATGGAAAGGATCAGACAAGCTATAGCAGTGTAAATGCAGTTGATATGATCCTGAAAAAATATGTTCATTATGTAAGCTGCCATCTGGAAGGAAGAGTGGTATCGCTGATCGCGACGACTCCGGGAGGTATGGGTAAGTATTTACATATTATTGTAGAAGAAATTGTTCAGAGTGTGGAGCGTATTATGGGATATTGCTGTCAGGTCGGGGTAAGCAGGAGTGTGAATACTCTTGGAAAATGCAGAGAGAGCTATCTGGAGGCAATGAATGCGCTCAGTTATTCCAGAAAGGATAAAAGCAGTGTCTATTTCATTTCCGATGCAGAGCACGGATCGGGATTGGAACAGGGAGAAATACAGGAAATTACAGCAACGATGGAGAATTTTTTACGTGGTGGAATGGCAGAGGATCTGGAGATTTATCTGGATGATCTGGAAAAGAAACTGCGAAATGGAGGCAAGAATACACTGGTACTTAGTACGATACTTTTGACCGAGATCGGGGCGGCAGTATATAAGGTTATTTATATGGCAATCGGGGAATGTGGTGTAGAAGTTCTTCAGAAAAAATATTCCATGCAGCAGATGCGTGAAATGGAACGTATGGCAGAGAATTTTCAGATCATAAAAATGCTGTGTATGGAGGCTAAAAAAATGCTTATGGATCAGAGAAAGAAGAGCAGCGAGGTGATCTGCGAGCAGGCAGTGCAGATCATACAGGATCGATATGCCCAACAGGATCTGTCTGTTATGATCATCAGTGAAGAGATCGGGGTGTCGCCGAATTATCTCAGCAGTCTGATAAAAAAGACGACAGGCAGTTCACTGGTTGAGATCCTGACGAAAAAACGAATTGAAAAGGCAATGGAGCTTCTGCAGTGTACCGGTATGAAGATCGGTGAGATTACAGAGCTGTGTGGTTATAAGGATCAGTATTATTTCAGCCACTGCTTCAAAAAGCTGACTGGAGTATCACCGAACAAATACAGGAGGGAACATGAACAGGCGTAAAAAAGAAGCAGATCAGCACAAGGGATGGAATATATCTATTTCCGGTGTGTTTATTGCAATGGTAATGGGAATCGTCCTGATTTCGGTAGTGGCTGCAACGCTTATTTTTGTTCAGATTTACCGGAATGCAATGGAGCAAAGTGCAGTGACAAGCAGTTCCCAGAGCTGTGAACAGGTACAGAATACGGTTGAGAATTATACACAGGATATGCGGATCATACTGGAAGGGATCGTGGCGAGAATGCGTCATGAGAATAATCATTCTGAGGAATATATCCAGAATCTGGTAAATATCCGTTCCGATGTAGTAGCGGTAACAATCTGTGGTGAAGATGGGGAGCTTCTGCGTTACTGGAACAGAGGGCAGAAGCTGAAAGAGCATTATCGCATTGTTCAGAGTACCGAAATGGAAGATGACGATGGCAGGCTGCGTATAACCAAACCATATGTGGAATCTTTGTTTGAGGGATATTATCCATGGGTTGTAACCGTTTACCAGAAGATTCAGAAAGAAGACGGAACCAGTATACAGGTAAATATTGACATCCGTTTTTCTGACATTGCCAATTATGTTGATGATGTAGGGATCGGGCAGCACGGCTATGCCTATATTGCGGACAAAAAAGGCAATCTGATCTATCATCCACAGCAGCAGCTCATTTATTCCGGGTTAAAAGAAGAGAAGGGAATGGATTTAAAAGAAGGGACACATATTCAGGAACAGGCGATCTATACTGTGAAAAATCTGGAGAACTGTGACTGGAAAATTGTAGGTGTCTGCTATGTAGATGAAATGATTACGGAGAAGGTAAGCAGTGCGGTATCCAGACTTCTGATCGTCCTGTGTCTGGTTATGGGAGCAGTCTTTCTTCTCGGATGGGCATTTTCAGAACTGTTCTCAGCACCGGTAAGGCAGCTTGCTGATGACATGCACCGGTTTGAAAAAAATGCTGAAAATTTTGTATTTGAGCCGATGGCGGGAACTACAGAGATCACGACTTTATCCAACTCATTTGAACACATGGTTGTGAAGATCCAGAAGCTGATGGAGCAGGTCAGACAGGAAGAAATCACACTGCGGAAAACAGAGCTGAAAGCGCTTCAGGCGCAGATCAATCCACATTTCCTGTATAATACACTGGATGCGATTGCATGGATGTGTGAAGACGGGAAAAATGAAGATGCAGAAGAGATGGTTACGGCACTTGCAAGGCTGTTCCGTATCAGTATCAGTAAAGGGCATGAGCTGATTCCGATCGAAAAAGAAGTGGAACATGCAAAGAGTTATCTGAAGATTGAAAATTATCGGTATAAGAACAAATTTACCTATTCATTTGAGGTGGAAGAGTCGTGTCTTTCGTATCTTTGTAACAAAATTACTTTGCAGCCAATTATCGAGAATGCAATTTATCATGGTGTAAAGCAGATGATCGATGAGGGTGAGATCTGGATCCGTATTTTTGAGGACGGAGAAGATATTATTTTCCAGGTGGAGGATAACGGAATCGGTATGACGGAAGAACAGTGCCGGGAGATTCTGCGCAAAGAGCCGGGAGACCGTACCGGAATCGGAATCAAGAATGTAAATGACCGGATCAAGATTTATTTTGGAAGCAATTATGGACTGAATATCACAAGTGAGCTGGATGAAGGGACCTGTGTGACGATCCATATGCCGAAGGTCAGGGAGGAAGAATATGAGAAAAAGTAGAAGAAAACCATTTATTGCAATTGGTGCAGGTGTGATCCTACTTGCAATTCTGTTTTTTGTCCTGACGGGTGACGGACTTTGGGAAGGAAAAGAAGGCAGTACAAATAGCGTCATCGAGAAGAAAAAAGTAGTGTTTCTGACAAAATCCATGGATTCTTCTTTCTGGCAGTCCGCATATGCGGGAGCCGGTGCGGCAAGTGCGGAATATAATCTGGATCTGGTGTGCGAAGGACCGGATGGAGACGGTGAGGAAGATTATGAGGCGCAGAATGAAATGATAGACCGGGCAATCCGGGAACAGGTAGATGCACTTCTGTTCTCTGCCATTGATTTTGAAAAGAATGCGGAAGCAATCGACCGCGCGGCAAAGGCAGGAATCAGAATTGTGGTTGTGGACAGTCCGGTAAACAGTGAGGCTGTGGAATGCTATATTGGTACAGACAATTATGAAGCCGGATGTATGGCAGGAGAAGAAGTGCTTGGTAATCCGGCGGAAAATCTAAATATCGGAATCGTAAATTTTGATAAGAGTACGGAGAACGGGCAGCTTCGTGAAAAGGGATTCCGGGATACGGTTCTTAATGATGACCGTGCAAATATTACGGCGTCCATCAATGTGAAGTCTACGATCACCGACGCAAGAGAGGGCACCGAGAGGATGTTGCTTGACAATCCGCAGATCAATGTGATCGTGACATTTAATGAATGGACAACACTTGGAGTCGGGGATGCGGTAGAAGCACTTGGCGCCGGAGAGCGGACGCAGGTTGTTGCGTTTGACAGTAACGTAAAATCTATTGGGATGCTGGAAAAAGGAAATGTAGATGCGCTGATCGTCCAAAACCCATATGCGATGGGATACCTGGGGATTGAGCAGATCAATACACTACTGAATGGTCAGAAGCCGGAAAAGAAAGAGACGGCAACCAGCAGTATTTTGGTGACAAGAGAAAATATGTATGATGATAAGAGCCAGAAGGCGCTGTTTTCATTTGAAGAAAAGTAACGGGTGGAATGTTTGTAGCTGCTCGGAAGTATAGAAGCTGTAGTCTGAAAAATATTTGGACTACAGCTTTTTAAAGAATTGGGCATTTGAAACATTTATGGACGAAATTAAGTAAAAATTTATATAAACGTTGAAATTCACAAACCCCTCGTAGTTTTTCACATGGGTATTTTATTTTCTTCTTGTTATACTCGTATCATCAAGTAAACGTTATACAAGGAGGAACGAAATTATGAAAAGAAGAATTGTAGCAGCGATGCTCGCAGGTGTGATGGCACTTGGAATGCTTGCAGGATGCGGGGGCTCCGGTAAGAGTGACAGTGATGGTGGAAGCAGTGATAAGAAATCATCAGACGCTAATATCGCAGTATTCTACTATACCTATTCTGATACTTACATCGCATCTGTCCGTACAGCACTCGATGCAAAACTTGACGAGATGGGCGTTGAATATCAGGACTATGATGGAAACAGTAACCAGACAACACAGAACGAACAGATTGATACAGCGATCCAGACAGGTGCTACAGCACTGATCGTTAACATCGTTACATCCGGTTCTGTAGATGCTTCTTCACAGATCGTTGAAAAAGCAGAAGCAGCAGGAATCCCGGTTATCTTCTTTAACCGTGCAGTCGAAGATGACAAAACAGAAGGAGATGTACTTGGAAGCTATGACAAGTGTGCATTCGTAGGAACAGACGCTCCGGAAGCAGGACATATGCAGGGCGAAATGATCGGTAACTATGTAGTAGAACATTTTGATGAAATGGATCTCAACGGAGATGGAAAAATCTCTTACGCAATGTTTATGGGACAGCTTGGAAATGCAGAAGCTATTTACCGTACACAGTTTGCTGTAGAAGATGCAGACAAGATCATCACAGAAGCTGGCAAACCGGCACTGGAATATTTCGATGCTTCTAACAGTGACAAATACCAGGTTGACCAGGATGGTAACTGGAGTGCAACAGCAGCAAACAACTATATGACAACCAACCTTTCCCAGTACAACGAAGGAAGCAATAACATGATCGAGCTTGTTATCTGCAACAACGACGGTATGGCAGAAGGCGCAATCTCTGCTCTGAATGATAAGGGATACAACCTTGGAACAGGCAAAGACGGAAAGATGATTCCGGTATTTGGTGTTGATGCTACAGATGCAGCAAAACAGCTGATCGGAGATGGCAAGATGACAGCAACTGTTAAACAGGATGCAGATGGTATGGCAGCTTGTATCGCAGATCTTGCTAAGAATGCAGCAGATGGAAAAGATCTGATGGATGGAACAGATTCTTACAACATTTCTGATAAAGTAAGCAACAAGATCTTCATTCCTTACCAGGAATACTCAGGAAAATAAAAATGTAAAAAATAAAGGTGGCGGCCAGGTGGTTGGCCAGCCACCTTTTCTAAAGTTGTGACGCAGCCGGATGGAACTGCATAGTGGCAGGTTCGAAAGGTATGCGAGATTAGAAGATGAGAGACAGGAGGACAGCTATGAAACAGGATGTTTTACTGCAGATGACGGATATCTGTAAAGAATTTCCGGGCGTAAAAGCATTAGATCATGTGTCCCTGACAGTTAAAGCAGGCACTGTCCATGCACTGATGGGTGAAAATGGAGCCGGAAAGTCAACACTGATGAAATGCCTTTTCGGAATTTATGACAAAGACAGTGGCAAGATTGAGCTGGAGGGAAAAGAGATTAATTTCAAGAATTCGAAAGAAGCTCTTGAAAATGGAGTTGCAATGGTTCACCAGGAACTGAACCAGGCGCTCAAAAGAAACGTCATGGATAATCTCTGGCTCGGACGTTACCCGAAGGTGGGCGGCGTCATGGTAAATGAGAAAAAAATCTATGACGACACAAAAAAAGTATTTGAAGAATTGAAAATTGATGTAGATCCGAAAAGGATCATGAGTACGATGCCGGTATCACAGAGACAGATGGTAGAGATCGCAAAAGCAGTATCTGTGAATGCAAAAATCATCGTATTTGATGAGCCGACTTCTTCCCTTACAGAGCAGGAAGTAGAGCATCTGTTTGATATCATTGAGATGCTGAAAAAGAGAGGATGCGGAATCATTTACATTTCACATAAAATGGCAGAGATCAAAAGGATTTCAGATGAGATCACGATCATGCGTGACGGAACCTGGGTAGCAACAGAGAAAGCAGATGATCTGGAGATGGACGATATCATCCGTCTGATGGTTGGACGTGAGCTTACCAATCAGTTCCCGCCAAAGACAAATAAACCGGGCGATGTAGCGCTTGAAGTGGAACACCTTTCCGGAATGTATTCGATCCTGAATGATGTTTCCTTCAAAGCAAGAAAAGGAGAAATTCTTGGAATTGCCGGACTTGACGGAAGTGGACGTACAGAAACTCTGGAGACAATTTTTGGAATTGCAACCAGGAAATCAGGAACGA
Source organism: Coprococcus sp. AF102-57 (assembly GCF_027686195.1). Taxonomy (NCBI): domain Bacteria; kingdom Bacillati; phylum Bacillota; class Clostridia; order Lachnospirales; family Lachnospiraceae; genus Coprococcus; species Coprococcus sp. AF102-57. Next base: position 43,293 of record NZ_JAQCSY010000016.1, read on the forward strand.
TAAAACTTGACGGAAAACAAGTCAGCAATAAGAATGCACAGGATTCGATCAAAAACGGATTTGCACTTCTGACAGAAGAGAGAAGAGCAACCGGTATCTTCGGCATCCTGAACATTCGTGAAAATACCGTTATCTCCAGCTTAAAGAGACACAAAAAAGGATTTTATCTGAGTGAAAAATCCATGAAAGAAGATACGCAGAAATATATTGATGCGCTGCGGACAAAGACACCGTCGCAGGAGACAAAGATCCGTGCACTTTCCGGTGGAAACCAACAGAAGGTTATCCTTGGAAGATGGCTTCTTACCGATCCGGAAGTACTGCTTCTGGATGAGCCGACAAGAGGAATCGATGTCGGTGCAAAGTATGAGATCTATCAGCTCATCATCGATCTTGCGAACCGCGGCAAAGTAGTTATTGTAGTTTCTTCAGAAATGCCGGAGCTTCTCGGAATCTGTGACCGTATCATGGTTATGTCCGGTGGAAGACTTGCCGGAGAGATTAACGCTGAAGAGGCGACGCAGGAACTGATCATGACTTACGCAGCAAAGTATGTGTAATTTTCAAACAAAAAGAAGGAGGCTTCCCAGATGAAAGCATTTGCAAATATAAAATCACGCTATGCAGAATACAAAGCACTGGATTCCGCAGACAAGGCAAAAGCGTGGAAAGAAGGACTTATCAATAATGCGATTTATCTTCTGATCATTATCGCAGTTATTTACACTTACACACAGAACAGCAGATTTCTGAGCGTGGCATCTATTGTTAACATTATCTCGCTGTCTGCAGCGAACATTCCGATCGCGTGTGGTATTGCAGGAACGATCGTACTTACCGGTACAGACCTTTCAGCAGGACGTGTTGTAGGTCTTACAGCATGTATTTCTGCATCACTTTTGCAGTCAGTAACTTATGCAACCAAAATTTTCCCGGATCTTCCGGTTCTTCCGATACCACTGGTTATTCTGATCGTAATCGTAGTCGGAGGTATTGTTGGATGGGTAAATGGATTCTTCGTAGCGAAATTCCACTTACATCCATTCATTGTAACACTGGCAACACAGCTGATCGTATACGGAATTCTTCTGATGTACATTATGCTGAACGGTAACAACGGACAGCCACTTTCCGGACTGGACAAATCCTTTAAGAATTTTGTAACAGGAAGTTTCTTAAAGATCCGTGGCGTTCCGATCCCGAACTATGTATGGTACGCTTGTGTCGTAGTTGTATTCATGTGGTTCATGTGGAATAAGACAACATTTGGAAAGAATATGTTCGCAGTTGGTTCCAACCCGGAAGCTGCTAATGTATCTGGTGTAAATGTTATGAGAACAACCATTCTGGTACATACACTTGCAGGATGCATGTATGGTATCACTGGATTCATTGAATCTGCACGTATCGGTTCCAACCAGGCAAATACAGGTCTGAACTACGAGTGTGATGCGATTGCTGCCTGTGTAATCGGTGGTGTATCTTTTGTAGGTGGTACCGGTAAGATCAGCGGCGTTGTTTTAGGGGTGTTCATTCTGAGAATCATCTTCGTTGCACTGCAGTTCCTGGCAGTAAGTCAGAATATGCAGTATGTGATCAAAGGTCTGATTATTCTGATCGCATGTGCAATTGATATGAGAAAATATCTGGTAAGAAAATAAAAAGAAAAGGCTGGGAAATGTTATGGACGAGAATAAGATGCCGGAGAATGACGGATGGAAGAAAAATGCAAGACTGGCGATTTATGCAATGGCCGGGTTTTATCTGCTGACACTGGCATACCAGATGTTCAGGGCGATTTCCACAAGTCATGGTAATGAACAGCTTGTTATGATCGTGGCGACGATTCTGTTTCTGATAGTTGGTGTTGGACTGATCGGGTTTGGACTGATCGCAGGATACCGCAATATAAAAGCAGATCACAGAGAAGACGAAAAGTAGAAATCATAAATATTACCTCACAAGAGAAAACTTCCGGTAAAGTAAAACTTGCCGGGAGTTTTTTTGCGTATATGATGAGTCAGGTGCAGATTGGTGCTTGCACAAGAATCTGTATCTGACAAATATAGATCATCTCGCACCACATTTTCAAATCTCAAAAAATTCTTAAGAAAATCCCGCCCTATCTCTTAAAAAATCTCTGCTAATCTTGTATAGTATAGAGGAGGTGAAAAAGATGGCGAAAATATTAGTATGTGATGATGATAAAGACATTGTAGAAGCAATAGATATTTACCTGACGCAGGAAGGATACGAAGTTCTGAAGGCGTATGATGGCGATGAAGCGATCAAGGTATTGAAAAGTAATGAAGTTGATCTTCTGATCATGGATGTGATGATGCCGCGGCTGGACGGAATCCGGGCGACACTCAAGATCCGGGAAAACATGAGCCTCCCGATTATTATTTTATCCGCCAAATCAGAGGATGCGGACAAGATTTTAGGACTGAATATCGGTGCAGATGATTACATAACCAAACCGTTCAATCCGTTGGAGCTGGTAGCAAGGGTAAAATCCCAGCTCAGACGTTACACCCAGCTTGGAAGTACGGCGAGATCTGACAACCAGAGTGAGTTCCGGACCGGGGGACTTGTGATCAGGGATGATCTGAAAGAAGTGACTGTGGACGGCGAAAAAGTGAAGTTGACACCGATTGAATACAATATATTATTGTTACTCGTTAAAAATCAGGGAAAGGTGTTCTCTATCAATCAGATTTACGAAAATATCTGGAATGAAGAAGCAATCGGAGCGGACAATACCGTTGCCGTACATATCCGCCATATCCGGGAGAAAATCGAAATCAATCCGAAAGAGCCACGTTACCTGAAGGTAGTATGGGGTGTCGGATATAAGGTAGAGAAGATCGGTTAGGAGGTCTTATGAATAACAAATGGTATCAGAGCGCACCATGTAAAGGAATCCTGATCGTACTGGAGCATATTTTAGCGGTGGTGATGATCACATGTCTGGTTTTTACATTCAGTTATCCGGGCGATAATCTGGCAGGAATCCTGTTTGAAAAGCCACATAAGAAGTATGATCAGTCAAAAGGGTTTACCGACAAGCTGATGAGTGCTGCAAATGATATTACGGCTGCGGAAGGATACGACAGCAATTTTGAAACAGAAGGAAAATATGATGAAAACAGAATTGTAGATCTGAAAGAATATGATTCAGATCGTAAGATTTCAAATGAAAATGTAAATGGGCTTGCATACCGTCTTGGTGATCTTGTGAATTACTGGGAAAACGATCAGGAGATGTACTACGCAGACGGGACCAAGATGGCAGATGGAGACAATGATGATGAGATCATCGTCTGCCAGAAGGATGACGGAACCTACCATTATTACTATGAAAAAGAATTTCGTCGGGAATTTAAAAACGGGAACCTTCAGTTTGGTAATATGGATGAGGCAAAAGATGAATATTCACTGGAAAGCACCGGAGAAGTGATCGATTCTCTGATCAATGACTGGATCGAGAACTCCGCAAGTATTTACCGCAATATTCTGGACAGTGAAAATCGCCAGGTCTACACAAAGTGCTGGCGGTATGACGGAGAAAAAGTTTCCGAAAACTGTGCACCGGTGGGCGCGAAGAATCTTCTGGAAGTTGTGAACAAGGATTCCAGATGGAACGGCAAGTTAAGTGATGCGATGTCCATGCTTGGAAATACTGTGGACAGTGTACGGGATGAATTTTTGACGTGGCAGTATGTAACGGAAGAATATAAAGAAGGTAATACCAATCTTGCATATATGATTGTAGATCTGGACAATAAAAAAGTTTATACCAACCGTCTTGCATATCAGAGATTTGATGAATGGGAAAAGAATCTGGAAAGTATGAAAAAGCTGGGAGTATATGCGGTTGCCACACCAAAGCTTACTGAGTACCAGAGTGATATTGATATGGACGGATCACAGTGGAAATCACTGATCGGTGGCAATATGTGGATGGATAATTACGAATGCGTGTTCGCGGTAGATACTTCCTATCCAATCCAGGATGACTTTTATCAGGAGAGCAAGATTTATCAGGAGTATGCACCGCAGGTAAGATTTACCTTCTGGATTGCGATTGCAACCGGATTTGCAATGCTTGTAATTCTGGCATGGCTGACAATTGTTGCAGGCAGATCAAACCGGGAAGAAGGCATTGTGTTAAATCGGGTCGATAAAATGAAGACAGAAATCTTTATTCTTTTGTTGGCTGCAGTTATGGTGATATGTATTTATGGGGAAATCAGTTTAAGTTACAGTCTGCTGAACGGAGTCTGGTTTAGCGGAGATGGTTTCAATGGCACATCGGTACTGATTTTTGCAGGGATTGTTGCGGTAAGCGTTTGCATGACAGGACTTACTTTCTGGCTTGGAATGGTAAGAAGGATCAAGGCAAAGACTTTGTGGAAGAACAGTATTTTATGTCTGATCATCAAATACGTCCGGATTGGGATCCGGCATCTGGGGGAGGTCTGGAAAGCTGCGATTTTGTTTGGAGTACTGGTTGTAGTTCACTGGATCGCGATCGCTATGTGGGAGCCGGGAATCTGGCTGTTCGTAATGCTTGCGGCAGAGGCGGGGGCATTTTTCTGCCTGATGCGCAGAGCCATCGGAAGAGCGCGGATCATCAAAGGGGTAAAAGCAATCGCAGACGGTCAGGTTGATTATCAGATTCCGTTAAATGGACTCAAAGGCGGACAGCTTGAAGCAGCAGTCAGCATCAATAAGATCGGAGATGGACTGGACCGGGCGGTAGAAGAGAGCGTAAAAAATGAACGCCTCAAAACGGATCTGATCACAAATGTATCCCATGATATCAAAACGCCGCTTACATCAATCATTAATTATGTGGACCTTTTAAAGAGAGAGGATTTTGAGGATCCGAAGATCCGGAATTATCTTCAGGTTCTGGAAGAAAAAGCATATCGTCTGAAGACACTTACCGAGGATGTGGTAGAAGCTTCCAAGGTAAGCAGTGGCAATATCAGCCTGGAAATGATGAATCTTAATCTGGTTGAGCTGGTTAACCAGACCAGTGCAGAGTTTGAAGAAAAATTTGAGGCAAGGAATCTGAAAATGATCATGAATCTTCCAACCGAACCGGCAACAATCTATGCAGACGGCAGACGAATGTGGAGAGTTCTTGCAAATGTATTTAACAATGTGGCAAAATATGCAATGGAGGGAAGCCGTGTATACGTGGATCTGGTTCAGACAGGTGAGGAAGTACAGCTTACGATCAAGAATGTATCAGAGCAGCCGCTGAATATTTCGGCAGATGAACTGACAGAAAGATTTATCCGCGGAGATGTATCCAGAAGCACGGAAGGAAGCGGGCTTGGTCTTTCGATTGCACAGAATCTGACAAAGCTTCAAGGGGGAAAATTCGAGTTATATCTCGACGGAGATCTGTTCAAGGTACTGATCCGTTTCCCGGTTCCAAAAGAAACGGAAGATGTCTATCAGGAAGTCGAACAGTAACAGGTAAATATGGGGCGTAAGGGAAATTTCCCTTGCGCTCTATTTTATTTCGCTTTACAATAAAAACTGGATTCGTACATATAACCTAAAATGTAAGGGGAAATTAAAATGGAATCATTGAATAATATCTTAAAAAAGAGTTTAAATAAAGAATTTTTATCAGCAATAATCAGCAATCCACGTGAAAAAGACGGAATTGTAAAGATTAAGATCCGCCCTGTGGAGCATAAAGACAATATTTTGTACCAGTGCGAAGAACACCGGAACAACCAGGTATTTCACCACAATCTGAATGAAGAAGAAGCAGCAGGATATATTGAAAATGCCATGCAGGAATTCAAACAGATGCAGATGGAGACCAGGAAATTCCGCTATCAGGTTCTGGTCAGCAAAAAAGGGAAAATGACGATTCAGAGACGGCTTCAGACCGGGAGGTTCAAAGAGATTGATCTGTCACACAACCGGAAGAAGCATTATATCCTGGAGGAAGGAAAAGCAGTTCCATTTTTACAGGATCTGGGAGTTATGACAAAAGAAGGGGAAATCGTGCGGACAAAGTTTGATAAGTTCCGCCAGATCAACCGTTTTCTGGAGTTTATCGAGGATGTTCTTCCGGAGCTCCCGAAGGACAGGGAAGTAACGATTCTGGATTTTGGATGCGGTAAATCCTATCTGACATTTGCAATTTATTATTATTTGCATGAGTTAAAAGGTTATGATATCCGGATCATCGGACTGGATCTGAAGACGGATGTCATTTATGCATGCAACCAGCTTGCAAAAAAATATGGCTATAGAAAATTGAAGTTTATGGAAGGAAATATTGCAGATTATACCGGCTCTGATGAAGTGGATATGGTCGTGACGCTGCATGCCTGCGATACCGCTACCGATTTTGCACTTGCAAAAGCAGTTGGCTGGAAAGCGAAGGTCATTCTTTCGGTTCCGTGCTGTCAGCATGAAGTGAACCGTCAGATTGCAAATGAAACACTTGCACCGCTGTTTTCTTACGGACTGATCAAAGAGCGAATGGCAGCTCTTGTCACGGATGCTATGCGTGCAGAATATCTCAAGAGGGAGGGATATGACACACAGATCCTGGAGTTTATCGATATGGAGCATACACCGAAGAATATTTTGATACGGGCCATTTACACGGGAAATAAAGGGAAAAATGCAGAGGCAATCCGCACATGTGAAGAAATGCTTCACATCGATCCAATGCTGGGGAGATTATTGGATCAGCAGAATGAAGAGGGAGAAAAAGGAGTATAAATTTAGCAGATTAAGATAAAGGGGACTATAATTACAATGTTTAAAAAGATAGCAATAAAGACAGGGGTACTGACTACTGTATTTATTCTTGCAGTTATCGTATCCAGTTATGTGACGAACAGAGGCAACACTGATATGAGTGCAGATATGGGAGGTGCGACACTGCCAAGAATATCCTTTATGACAGAAGGATATGAAGTGAACTCACTGCCGGGATATAAAAGCGATATGACGCTTACTTCAATGCGTGATACACTGACACTCGTTACAAATAACCAGCTGGATATGAACATTGCAAAATATGATAACCAGATCCAGAAGGTTTACTGGCAGGTATATACACTGAATGGGAAAAAATGTATTCAGGAGGGAACCATTAAAGATGTTCAGGATACAGTAACTTTAAATTTCAAGAATACGAAGATCCTGAAAGAAGAGAGGATTTTGAAAGTAACCTTGTACCTGGATAATCAAAATATTTATTTTTATACCAGGATCAAGAATTCGGCAGATTGCAACTATAAGAAAAGCCTGGATTTCGCAAATGATTTCCACAATGCGGCACTCGAAAATCAGGGTGATAAGGTCGAAAGCTATTTGGAAACAGATTCCAGTGAGGACAGCTCCACCTATCAGGAGGTTACACTTGCATCGACACAGTCACAGGTGACATGGGGTTCGCTTGCACCGCAGGTATCGGGAAATGTATACTGGGAAATTAAGGAATGCAATGAGAATTACACATCACTTGTCCTCAAATACCAGGTAAAGTGCACCGGGGATACTGATTATGCTGATCGGCTTTACAGTGTAAAGGAATTCTTCCGGATCCGCACCGGGGAAGATGCACAACAGTATCTGCTTGATTATGATCGCACGATGAATCAGAGATTTGATGGTAAGACAACTGCGCTGAACCAGAAAGGTGTTCTTGTTGGGATTGCGCCGACGGACCTGGAGTATGAGACTAATACAGATGGAACCATTGTAGCATTTATAGAGGATAACCAGCTCTGGAATTATGATAAAAAAGAGGATGAAATGTCACTGGTATTCGGCTTCGCAGATGCGGAAAACATGGATGTGCGTACATTATGCGACCTGCATGATATCCGCCTGATTTCAGTAGATGAAAAAGGCAATACCACATTTACTGTAGTGGGTTATATGAATCGCGGTGTACATGAAGGGCAGGTAGGTGTAGCAGTCTATTATTTTGACGCAGAAAAAAATTCCGTTACGGAAAAAGCATTTGTCCCTAGCGAAGACGGATATTATCTGATGAAAGAGGATCTGGGTAAATTTGTATATTACAGCAATTCTGATGAAAATCTTTATGTAATGATAGATGGTACATTGTATCTTGTGAATCTGAAGGACAACACCAGAGAGGTGCTGGTGAAAGATCTGGAGGAAGGGCAGTATCAGGTTTCACCAGACGGACATCTGCTTGCTTACCAGAGTGAGGGCGGAAAGATCAATGAGTCGCAGAAGATTATCGTGCTGAATCTGAAGACGGGCAAATCCTTTGATATTACATCCGAAGGAGACGAATATGTCAAACCGATCGGATTTATCCGGAATGATTTTGCCTATGGCACGCTGCGTGGAAGCGATGCAGGAACCAATATATCCGGACAGAGTGTGTACCCGATGTATAAAGTGGATATCATCACGCAGAAACAGGAGATAGCCAAGACCTATGAGGTACAGGATTTTTACATTCTGGATGGCTATGTGGCAGACAATATGATGACACTTAATCGGGTAAACAGAAATGAGAATACCTATATTTCGACAACGGCAGATTATATTACCAACAATCAGGAGAAGGAAGAGAGTAATATCACAGTTGAGACCTACAATGATGATCTGCGGGGAACTCTGGTTCGTCTTACTTATGAAAATGGGATCAAAGACAGCAAAGCAAAAATTTTAAAACCAAAGCAGGTATTGTTTGATAAACCGATGGTTGTCAGCTTTGATAAACCGAAGGTAAAGAATCAGTATTATGTATATGCACTTGGCAGTCTGCAGGGGGTGTATGAAAAAGCATCTTATGCGATCCAGGAAGCGGAGAAGATAAAAGGTGTGGTCATTTCTTCATCACAGGAATATGTATGGGAGTCCGGAAATACGCCGGATATTTATGAAGTAAATAATATGGATGAGTTCCGGACAGGAGAAGGTGAGAGTACACTTGCAGCGTGCCTGAACCGGATCCTGAAGCTAGAAGGCGCAGAAGATATAAATGCATCAACAGAGCTGGAAAACGGAAAGTCGCCGGCAGAAATCCTGACAGAAGCAACCGGTGGAGAAGGGTTTGATCTGACCGGATGTACACCGGAAGAAATCCGCTATACGATCAGCCATGAGACACCGGTGATCGCAATGCTCAGTGTGGATCACGCGGTACTGGTCATCGGATACACGGATGCGAAGTATGCTTATCTGGATCCGGCAGACGGAGAACGTCATTCGGCTACGCCTGAAGAGATGGCGCAAATGGTAAGCGGCAGCGGAAATGTATTTTTTGGTTATGTAAAATAAATTTGGAGGACGCAAATGAGAGACGAGAAATATTTAGAACTTCTGGCAGAAAAGTACCCGACAGAGCAGGCTGTGTGCCGGGAGATCATCAACCTGAAGGCAATCTTAAGTCTGCCGAAGGGAACCGAGCATTTCATGAGTGACCTGCACGGAGAATATGAAGCATTTTGTCATATATTAAATAACTGCTCCGGTGTGATCCGGGAAAAAGTAGATCTGTTGTTTGAAGATACTTTATCAGATCTGGACCGGGAAGAAATCTGTACGCTGATCTATTATCCAGTTGAAAAGCTTGCAATGATAAAAAAGGAAGGAAAAAATAATGAAGAGTGGTATCGTGCGATCTTAGGAGAACTAATCGATATCGCAAGATTATTTTCATCCAAATACACCCGCTCAAAAGTAAGAAAAGCGATGCCGAAGGAATATGCCTATATTCTGGATGAACTGATCCATGTACAGAAGGATGAAGATGATAATCAGCTGGTGTATCACCGCAATATCCTGAATACGCTCCTTGAACTACAGAATGCAGATGAATTTATCGAGGTGCTTGCCGGATTGATTAAACGGCTGGCAGTCGATCATCTACATATTGTCGGAGATATTTTTGACAGAGGTCCTTGTGCAGACCGGATCATGGATTTGCTTACGACTTATCACTCCATTGATATTGAATGGGGAAATCATGATATCCTGTGGATGGGGGCAGCGGCAGGAAGCAGAGCCTGCATCGCAACAGTTATCCGTAACAATCTGAAATATGATAATATGAAGATCATGGAGAATAGCTATGGGATCAGTCTGCGAAATCTGACCTTATTTGCAGAAAAGATATACCCGCAGATCGATCCGATGGAAGCGGCACTGAAAGCAATTTCTGTACTTCTTTTTAAGCTGGAAGGCCAGGTGATCCTGCGTAATCCGGATTACAAGATGGAAGATAAATTGCTGCTTCATAAAGTGGATGTGAAACGTCAGGTTGTTGAAATTGGCGGAAAAGAATATAAGATCAAGAAGGAAGAATTTCCAACTGTAAGTTTTTCAGCTGAAAGTGTGGAAGAAGTCTATCAGCTGACCGAAGAGGAAGAAAATGTAATGGAAGGTCTTCAGATGGCTTTTGTGAACAGTATCCGTCTGCGACAGCATATAGATTTCCTGTATAAAAAAGGAAGTATGTACCGGATCTTCAACGATAATCTTCTGTATCACGGCTGTGTGCCGCTGGATGAGAGCGGAAACTTTGACGGCGTTGTATTTGGGAAGAGATGCTATCGAGGAAGAGAATATCTGGACTATGCAGAGCATGTTGCCAGAAGAGCCTGGTCGAAGGAGGCGAAAGAAAAAGACAGAGACTTTATGTGGTATCTGTGGTGCGGAAGAAAGTCTCCACTTTCCGGAAGAAATACGAAAACCTTTGAGCGTACTTATGTGCTGGATGAGTCGACATGGTATGAAGAATCAAATCCATATTATAAATTTTACGAAGAAGAAAAGGTCTGCAATATGATTCTGCATGAGTTTGGCCTTTATTCCGAGCGTGCTCATATCATTAATGGGCATACACCGGTCAGAACTTCAAAAGGAGAGCATCCGGTCCGTGCGAATGGAAAATTAATGGTCATTGATGGAGGTTTCTGCAAGAGCTACCATAAGACTACCGGAATTGCCGGGTATACACTGATCTTCAATTCCCATGGTATCCGGATCAAATCCCACCAGCCTTTCCTGAGTGTGTATGCGGCACTTACGGAAAACAAGGATATCGAGTCAAAATCAGAACTGGTCGAGACCGAAAAAGAACGTTTGATGGTGCGGGATACAGATAGCGGAAAGAAGATCAAGGAGGATATTGAGGCACTTAAAATGCTGCTCCGTGCATACCGTGAAGGGGAGTTGGAATAGAGTGAAAAAGATTTTTGCATGCGCTTTATGTGTTGTCATGACAGTTAGTTTATGCAGCTGTGCAGGATGCCGGAAAAAGGAAGAAACAAAAGCGAAAGAGAAAGAAACCATTGAATTATGGCATTACTGGGATATACCGGATAATCAGAGACATCTGGAAGAGCTGGTAGAGCAGTTTAATAAGATGCAGGAGGATATTGAGATAGAAGTATCTTATATTCCGGATGAAGATTTTAAAAAACAGCTTGCCCTGGCGATGTCGGAAGAAAAGATGCCGGATATTGCCGTAGTGGACTCCTCGGACTTTCAATTTCTACATCATATGAAAGCGTTTGCTGATCTTACAGATGCTATTCCGGAATTAAAGGAATATAACGAAAAAGCATTGGAACCATGTACGATAGATGGAAGAATTTATGGGCAGCCTTTTGGTGTGAACTGTACAGGGATGTTCTATAATAAAAAACTCCTGGAAGAAAATGGATGCGAAGTTCCGGAAAGCTGGGAAGAATTTCAAGAGACAGCGGCGAAGATCAGCAATGAAGATGTAAAAGGGTTTGCGATCACTGCTTTACAGACAGAAGAAAGTATGTATGAATTTCTGCCGATCTTATGGTCAATGGGAGGGGACGTGTATAGAATTGCAGAAGAAAACAGTAAAAAGGCATTTCTTCTGCTGGATCAGATGGAAAAAGAAGGAAGTCTGAGTCTGCAGAGCATTTCTCTTACCATGGGAGATCTGACAAATCAGTTTCTAAAAGGAAAAATTGGGATCATGTTCAATTCCTCTATGGCGATTGACAGTATCAGGGAAGGAAACCCGGATCTGGAATTCGGTGTTGCACCGATTCCGGGAGGAGAGACATCGGTTTCGGTAGCCGGAGGAGAAATTCTGGCAGTAGCGGAGAATGAAAAGAAAGAGTATGCAATCCGTTTTTTAAAGTTTCTGGCAGATAAAGACCGAATGAAAGAATATATTGATGCATTTGGTTTTCTTGCACCGCGTCAGGATATTATGGAACAACAATTTGCCGAAGATCCGGAAAAGAGAACATTTATAAAAATGTATAAGGCTGCCGGGATTCGTGAGATTTCTCCGGAATGGCCACGGATTTCCCTGACACTTTCCGATACTCTGAGACAGATACTGGTGGAGGAAGAGGATCCGCAGACAATATTGAATAAAAGTGCAGAAAAGATAGAGAAAATCGGAGCAGAGAAATGAAAAAGAAAAATCTGAGACAAATTCTGATTCCTGCATTTATTATTACGGCATGCATTCCGATCACTATTTTTACAGTGATATCGCAGGCACGTCTGAAAAAAAGCACCCTTGATAATATGAACAATCAGGCAGAGGCAGATCTTCAGAAGTCAAATCAGTGTCTGAATATGACATTGGATAAGTATGAGACGATTCTGTATGATATCACTACGGCTGAAGACTTTTTAAATCTTGCGGTTACCGCGAAAGAATCTGCTGATATTATGGAGACAGATGCCTATAATATGCGAAGTGAATTTTCACATATCTGTAACAGAAATCAGGGTGTGGACGGGATTCAGCTGGTATTGGCAGATAGAAAAAGAATCTTTTATGACAGGCTTTCTTCTTCTTCGGTGAACAGTTCCTGGATTGAAAAGGTTGCAGTTCCGGAGACAGAAGAGATGCTGTCTTATACGATGGATCAAGAGAATGAAAATCCGGAAAGGATGTTTCATATCAGCCGTAAGGTAGTAAATTACTGGGATATCAGTGAAGATCTGGGAGAAGTGATTCTGTCAGTTGATGCAGATGAACTGAGTTCCGTGCTGGATGTTGGAAAAGGATCGGAAATATATCTGATAGATGACGGAAGGATCGTCGGAGCGGAAAATGAAAAATTACTGGGCAGGACGGAAGATGTTTTAGAGACGAAAAGGGTCAGTCAAAAATCCATTACAAATACCCGGAGCGGCTGGAAAATCGTATTGTGCCAGTCGCTGAGTGAATATCAGAGAGCAATCAGAGAACAGATCGTATTCTGGCTGCTGCTGGCAGTGGCAGTGTTGCTTGTTTTTGTATTTCTGATCTATAAAGTTACAGAACCGGTCATGGTATCGGTAAATGAGATTGTAGATGCGATGAAAAATCTGGAGAAAGATAATTTCAGGGAGAAGCTTGCAATCAAAGAAAATGACAGTATAGAAATACAGAAGATATCGGAAGGCTTCAATGATATGACTGAACGGATCTATCATTTGATCGGTCAGGTGAAACAATCTGCATTGGAGCAGAAGAATGCAGAAATCTCAGCGTTGGAGGCACAGATCGATCCTCATTTTCTATATAATATCCTGGATACCATCAACTGGAAAGCCATTGAAAATGAGCAGTATGAAATCAGTGAGATGTTAGTGGCGCTTGCCGAAATCCTGCGTTATGCCATTAATGATGCAGGGGAACTGACAACGATCGAAGCGGAAAAGGTATGGCTGGAAAAGTATATTCTTCTGCAGCAGGAAAAATTAGGAGAAAAAATCGAGCTGATATTTAAAATACCGGAGGAATTGAAAACTTATAAAATTCATAAAATGCTGCTTCAGCCTTTTGTGGAAAATGCGATCAAGTACAGTTTTCGCGGATGTAAGGGCGAACACCGGCTTACCATCGAAGCTGCGAAGGCAGAAGAACAATTACATCTAATCATTGTAAATAATGGGCAGTGTATTGAGAAAGTCAGATTAAAAGAACTCAATGAAGGAACGAAGATAAAGAATCATCTCGGAATTTCCAATGTGAGAAAGCGGTTGGAACTCTATTACGGAGAAGATACAGCAGTTTATTTTGAAAATATTCTTTCGGGTGGCGTGAAAGTACATTTATTTATTCCGATATAGGGAGGAAATGACGATGCGGATAGCAGTCATTGAAGACGAGAGACCGATTCGTGAGGGGCTTGTACATATTTTGAATAAAATCAGTCCGGAATACCAGGTGGTAGGAAGCGCGGAAAATGGGCGAGAAGGTTTAATTCTTCTTGAAGAACAGGATCCGGATCTGATCCTGCTTGATATCCAGATGCCGGATATGAACGGTCTGCAGATGTTAAAAGAAGCAAGAGAAAGAGGAAGTATGACTAAGGTTGTGATTCTTACGGCATACTCTGACTTTGATTATGCAAAAAAGGCAATTGCACTCGGAATAGAAAATTATCTGCTAAAGCCGGTTAATCTTACGGAACTGAAGAACACCCTTTCTAAAATCAAGGAAGAGATATTCGTAGAACAGAGAGGGAAAAATTCTCTTTCACTTGAAACGGTCATAAAAGATGCGTTAGAAGGCGAGTATGAAGAGGATTCTAGGTTAGAGGAGATGCTTTTGGAGAAATATGGTTTCTCCGGCAGAAAACAAATTTACTGTATGTATCTTTTTATGGGAAAGTATTATGATTCCGAACAAAAAGAAGCAGAGCTTTTTTTAGAAGAATTCCGGGAACATAATCCGGACAAAAAAATGTGCTGGTTATGGAGAGAGAAGAGGCAGTCTGTTTTTATCTGTTTTTATGATGTGAAAGCAAAAAAAAATTTTATACAGTATTTGAAGCAATCGGTAGTACCGGCTTTTTCTATGAGAATCCATGATCATGGGGCATTTGCGGGAAAAGAGTGTCAAGGGCTGGGAGAACTGGCGGAGATTGAAAATGCGCTGACCGAAGCATGCGGATGGCATTTAATACTTGGCAACCGGGTATTGATCAAGTGCAAAAAAATCGCGCAACTGAGGACAAAGCGTTTTACTTATCCGGCAGATCTGGAGAATCAGGCAAGGAGTGCGGTAATCCATCTGGATTATCCTGCGTTTACCCGGTGCTTTCAGCAATTTATGGAGGCAGGATTACGTGAAGTCCACAGCCCGCAGGAAATCAGAGAGGTTTGTATCCGTTTTGCTTACGCTGTGATCAATACTGCAAAAGAGTGTGGAACATTACGGGATGAAGATCTGCTTGTCCAAAAAATATTACATACGATTTTAAATGCTGTTTTCTGGGAAGAAATCATGGATGCAATGCTGGAATTATTTGTCTGCATAGAAAATGATGAAAAAAAACAGACTTCGGCAGAGCTTCTGGTACAGAAAGCTCTTTCTATTATTAAAGAATGCTACAGTGACGGAATCAATCTGGAGGAAACAGCCAGGAGACTGCATGTTACCGAACAGTATCTGGGTACACAGTTAAAAAAAGAAACAGGCTCTTCTTTTACGGAGATCATAAGGCGATATAAAATCGCACATGTAAAACAATTACTTCTGGATACGGAATTAAAGTTGAATCAGATTGCTTCAATGGCAGGTTTTTCGGATCCCAAGTACATGAGTAAGGTGTTTAAACAGGAAGTAGGGATGCTTCCGAACGAATATCGGAGGATGAATACATAATCAGTTTGTAAAATTCCTCTTTTTATAAAAAATTTCTCCTTTTTAAAAATCTGAATTTGCTATAGTAGGTTCAGAAATTGAGAAGAGGAGGAAGTAAGATGGAAGCAGTCGAAAAAATTTCCGTCGGAGTAATTAAAGAAAAAACAAAAAGTAAAGCAGTCAAAAAAGAAGCAGAAGGTATGCGGGTTTCCACCAGAGAAAAAGTCTGTTACGGAGTTGGTGATATCGGAGCAAACCTTGTGTGGACAACGGTAGCTTCATTCCTGACGATTTACTGTACAGATGTGGCAGGAATTGCAGCAGGAGTAGTCGGAACCCTGATGCTGATCGCAAGATTGTTTGATGGAGTATCCGATCTTTTTATGGGTGTTATTATCGATAAGACAAATACCAGATGGGGAAAGGCTCGTCCGTGGGTATTATGGAGTGCACCTCCGCTTGTTGTCAGTCTGATTATGATTTTTACAGTTCCGAATATCGGAGCAAACGGAAAAGCAATTTATATGCTGCTTGTATATATTTTCCTTGCAGCAGTTTGTTTTACTGCATCAAATCTTTCTTACAATACCATGCTTTCGCTGGTAACAACCGAGCAGCATGACCGAAATGTAATGAATACAATCCGGTTTGAATTTACAATGATCGCACAGCTGGTAATCAATGTGATTACGATTCCGCTGGTACATTTCCTTGGAAACGGCCAGAAGGGCTGGACCTGCATGAGTATTATTTATGCGATCGTAGCACTTGGAATGTTTATTACAACATTTGCCGGAACAAAAGAAAGATATAAACCGATCAAACCGGAAGTGACTGAAAAGAAGAAAAAACATCCGATTAAGACTATTAAAATTCTTTGCAGCAATAAATACTTTATTCTGATCACATTAGCATTTGCAATTATTTATACATCACTCGGACTTACCGGTGGATCAAGAATTTATTATGCAAAATATGTACTTGGCAATGAGATGATCAACAGTACAATGACATTATTTAACTATATCCCAACGATCCTTACGATCATGCTGATCCCTATTTTTGCAAAAAAATTTGGAAAGATCAAAGCATTATTTGTGGGCTTCCTGTTCTATGGAGCAGGACTTATTCTTGAAATTGCAGGACCGGTCAATCTTCCGATGATTTATGGAGGACTGGTTTTACAGGGAATTGGTCATGCGGCATTGTATTCCTGCCTGTTCGCAATTGTTGGAGACGTAGTGGATTACAGTGAATGGAAAGACGGAATCCGAGAAGAAGGACTTACTTACAGTGTAACCAGCTTTGGACAGAAAATCGGAACAGGTCTTGGGACAGCAGCACTTGGATGGATCCTTGCGGCAGGAAATTATAATGGAACGGCAGCTGTTCAGCCGGACAGTGCGATCTTTGCAATTAAGAGTCTGTTCTTATATCTGCCACTGGCTATCACAGTCGTTGTTTTAATCATCTGGTATTTATTTATGGGAATCGATAAGGTATATCCGACAGTCAGAAAAGAACTGGATGAACGTAGAAAAAACGCAAAACAGAATTAGAAATATAAGATAAATAGTAATAGTAAAAGGATCGGATGGCAGTTCGCCATCCGGTCCTTTTTGTAATAGAAAATTATTTTGTCATAACGACAGCGCCATCATCCGTAATGCGGACCATGTATTCTATCTGAGCAGAAAGTCCGTCATCTTCGGTATAAACCGTCCAGTCATTGTCTTCATCAACAAAGAATTCCGGACTGCCTTCGTTGATCATTGGTTCGATGGTAAAGATCATACCCGGAACCAGAAGCATTTCGCTTCCCTTTGGTGTAACATAGCTTACCCAAGGTTCTTCGTGGAATTCAAGACCAACACCATGTCCGCCGATTTCCTCTACAACAGAATAGCCATTTGCTTTTGCATGTGAATTGATCGCATCTGCAATGTCTCCGAGATGGTTCCATGGTTTTGCCTGCGCAAGTCCAAGTTCGACACATTCCTGCGTGACACGAACCAGTTTTTCGGCACGTTCGCTGACCTTGCCGATCATAAACATACGGGATGCATCTGAGAAATATCCGTCCAGAATGGTAGATACATCCACATTGATGATATCGCCTTCTTCCAGAATAATATTTTCATCCGGAATACCATGGCAGATCTCGTTGTTAATAGAAGTACACACACTCTTTGGGAATCCCTGATAATTAAGCGGTGCCGGGATTCCGCCGTGTTCGGTTGTATAGTCATAAACTAATTTATCAATTTCGGCTGTACTCATGCCTGCGTGGATATGGGCAGCTACATGATCAAGTACGGCAGTATTGAGATCTGCACTTTTCTGGATTCCTTCAATCTGAGGAATGGTCTTGAGCATATCTCTTGTCGGAACGATTTCTCCTTTATCTGCATGATATGCGATCTTTTCTTCGATCATAAGATGGCATTTTTTGTATTTTTTTCCGCTGCCACACCAGCACAATTCATTTCTTTCCATGAGAATACCTGACTTTCTTTTATAAATTTTTACGTGCAGAGTCTGATGTGATCACAAAAAATCAGATGTATGCCTGCACTAACTGTTTCACTTCTATAATATATCCATTCCGGAACAAAAAGTCAATCTGTGCTGTGCATTTCGCCAGATGTGATTCAAAATGACAGACCAGGATGCGGTATGTATCGGTTTTGAAGCAGAACTATTGCTTGTATAGGACTCGGGAATCGGTTATAATACAAAGGGATTATAACTGAAAATAACAGACTGATCTGGAAAAGATGAACAGGGAAAGGATGGACAATTATGTTTAGAATTGGAATGCTTACCAGTGGTGGGGATTGTCAGGCACTGAACGCAGCCATGCGAGGTGTTGTAAAAGGACTTTGTTCAAAACGAAACGATGTGGAAATTTATGGATTTCAAGATGGTTATAAGGGACTGATATATTCAAATTTTGATATGCTGACATCCAAGGATTTTTCGGGAATACTGACGATGGGTGGAACAATCCTCGGAACATCCAGACAGCCGTTTAAACTGATGCGCGTACCTGGACCGGATGGGATCGATAAGGTCGAAGCGATGAAGCATACTTATCACAAGTTGAACCTGAACTGCCTGGTAGTACTGGGAGGAAATGGAACACATAAGACTGCGAATCTGTTAAGAGAAGAAGGACTGAATGTGATTACACTTCCGAAGACGATCGACAACGATCTGTGGGGAACAGATATGACATTTGGCTTTCAGAGTGCGGTAGATATCGCAACGGAAGCAATTGACAGAATCCATACAACTGCAACTTCACACAGCCGTGTATTTATTGTAGAGGTTATGGGGCATAAAGTAGGATGGGTAACACTTCATGCCGGAATCGCAGGCGGAGCAGATATTATTCTTCTCCCGGAGATCCCGTATGATGTGGATAACGTAGTGCGTGCGATCAAGAGCCGTACAGAGGCAGGAAAGCATTTTACGATCATCGCGGTTGCAGAAGGCGCGATCACAAAAGAAGATGCAGCCCTTCCGAAGAAAAAATTAAAAGAAAAACAGGAAAAGAAGGGCTATCCGTCTGTGGCATATGAGCTTGCAGAGAAGATCCAGAACCGTATGGATCAGGAGGTTCGTATCACAGTGCCGGGACATACGCAGAGAGGTGGAAGCCCGTGTCCGTATGACCGTGTGCTTGCAACCAGACTTGGAGCAGCAGCAGCAGACCTGATCTTAAAAGAGGACTACGGATATATGGTAGGAATCAAGAACGGCAACATCCGCAAGGTTCCGCTTGGAGAGGTTGCCGGAAAGCTGAAGATGGTAGATCCGAAAGCGGATATCATCAAAGAAGCCAAGATTGTCGGAATCAGTTTTGGTGATGAGTAAAGGAGTAATTTAACATGTCATATACTGCCCTGTATCGTAAATTCCGTCCTGCGGAATTTGAAGACGTAAAAGGACAAGATCATATTATCACAACGCTGAAGAATCAGATAAAGGCGGACAGAATCGGACATGCATATCTGTTCTGTGGCACAAGAGGAACCGGAAAGACAACAGTAGCGAAGATTTTTGCAAAGGCAGTCAATTGCGAGCATCCGGTAGACGGAAGTCCCTGTGGGGAATGTACCATGTGCAAAAATATTGCAGCCGGTACTTCCATGAACGTCATTGAGATCGATGCGGCTTCCAACAACGGTGTGGACAATATCCGTGAGATCAGGGAAGAGGTATCCTACCGTCCGACGGAGGGAAGATATAAGGTGTATATCATCGATGAGGTGCATATGCTTTCAATAGGTGCATTTAATGCTCTGTTAAAGACTTTGGAGGAACCCCCAGAATATGTAATCTTTATCCTTGCAACGACAGAGGCACATAAGATTCCGATCACGATTTTATCCAGATGCCAGCGCTACGATTTCAAGCGTATTACGATCGATACGATCGCAGCGCGGTTGGATGAACTGATGAAAAAAGAACAAGTTGAGGTGGAAGAAAAAGCAATCCGCTATATTGCGAAAGCGGCGGACGGATCCATGCGAGATGCCCTAAGTCTTCTGGATCAGTGCATTGCGTTTTACCTCGGACAGAAGCTGACCTACGATCATGTTCTTGAGGTTCTTGGCGCGGTGGATACGGATGTGTTCAGCCGGCTTCTCAGACAGATCATCAGCCAGGATGTGGGAAAGGTACTTGCTACCGTAGAAGAGCTTGTGATGCAGGGAAGAGAACTGACGCAGCTTGCGGCAGATTTTACCTGGTATCTGCGCAACCTTCTTCTGGTGAAGACTTCGGATAATATGGAAGATGTGCTGGATGTATCGACGGAGAATCTGGCGCAGCTGAAAGAGGAAGCACAGATGATCGAATCCGGGGTGCTGCTCCGGTATATCCGTATTTTTTCCGAGCTGACAAATCAGCTCAAATACGCAACACAGAAAAGAGTGCTTCTGGAAGTAACACTGATCAAGCTTTGCAAACCGCAGATGGAGAGTACGAAGGATAGTCTTCTGGACCGGATCCGTGCACTGGAAAAACAGGTAGAAGAAGGAAGTTTTGCAGTTGCGCAGCCGCAGGAGAGGGTTGTTTATGTAAATGGTGAAGCACCGAAGCCACAGTCAAAACCGCAGCTTCCGAAAGCACTGAAGGAAGATGTAAAGCAGGTGACATCCAATTTCCGGAAGATTGCAAACGAAGCATCAGGAATGCTTAGAGGCTATCTGAAGCAAGCAAGACTCAGCGTGGACAATCAGGACAGACTTCTGATCGTTCTGCCGGATGAGATCAGCGCCAGCGTGGTAGGAAGCGAAGAACATAAGCAGGAATTAAAAGATCTGATTGAGAAAAAAATCGGCAAGACTGTGGAGATTGATGTGCGTCAGCTGGAGAACGGACGCCATTTTGAAGACAGTTTTGTGGATATAGAAAAAGTGATCAATATGGAGATCACGATTGAAGATGAATAATAATTAGGAGGATTTATAGTTATGGCAAAAAGAGGAGGATTTCCAGGAGGCGGAATGCCGGGAAATATGGCAAATTTAATGAAGCAGGCTCAGAAGATGCAGAAGCAGATGGAAGAGCAGGCAAAAGAGATGGAAGAGAAAAGTTTTACAGCAACTGCAGGCGGCGGAGCTGTAGAAGTGACCGTAAGCGGTAAAAAAGAAGTCCAGAAAGTAAAACTTCAGGAAGAAGTTGTGGATCCGGATGATGTAGAGATGCTGGAAGACCTGATCATGGCAGCAGTCAATGAAGCACTTCGTCAGGTCGATGAGGCAAATACTTCCGCTATGAGCAAGCTGACTGGCGGACTTGGCGGAATGCCGGGAATGTTCTAGAACGGGAGTGTAAAAGATGGATTATTACAGCAGTCAGATCAGTAAACTGATCGAAGAATTATCAAGACTGCCTGGTATCGGAGCAAAGTCAGCCGGAAGGCTGGCTTTTCATATCATTAATATGCCGAAGGAACAGGTAGAACAGCTTGCAGCGACACTGGTAGATGCAAGAAATAATGTAAGATACTGCAAGCAATGCTGCACGCTTACTGACAAAGAATTATGCCCAATCTGTGCCAGCGAGGAGCGGGATCATAAGACGATCATGGTTGTGGAAAATTCCCGAGATCTTGCAGCTTATGAAAAGACTGGAAAATATAACGGTGTGTACCATGTACTTCATGGCGCAATTTCCCCGATGCTTGGGATCGGACCTGGAGATATCCGGCTAAAAGAGCTGATGGAGCGTCTTCAGGGGGATGTGGATGAAGTGATCATCGCAACCAATTCCAGCCTGGAAGGGGAGACTACTGCGATGTATATCAGCAAACTGATCAAGCCGACAGGAATCAAGGTCAGCCGGATCGCAAGTGGCGTGCCGGTCGGCGGCGATCTGGAATATATTGATGAAGTGACGCTTCTGCGTGCACTGGAAGGACGTACAGCACTTTAGGTGACTTAACGTAACTTAAGGACTGCGAGGAGTGCCGGAAACGTATGCATTTGAAAGAAGTAAAGATATGAGAAAGAAGAAAGTAACCTCTTCGGATATCGCACATGCGGCAGGTGTGTCGCAGGCAACGGTATCCATGATCCTGAATAAAAAATATAATGTATCATTTTCAAAAGAAACGATCCGTAAAGTGGAACAGATCGCAGAAGAGATGGGATACGAAGTACCGAAAAGAAAGACACGCAGAGAAAGCAGGAAAGAAAAACTGATTGTCGTATTTTGTTCCAACCTCACGAACCCTTATTATGTTATGTTGCTTCAGGGGATTGAATCCCGTGCAAAGGAGCAGGGATATGGACTGTTTGTGTGCAATACCCAGAGGGATCTGAAGATGGAGGAGCGGTATCTCAGGATGATGCATGAGCTGAAACCGCTTGGCATTATCTATACCTGCAATCCAAGCCATTGTTTTATGGATACGATAGAAGAGTTGGCAGAAAAAATTCCGATCGTAATTATCAATAACCAGAATGAGCATCTGAATGTAGATGCAGTGGAACTGGATAATTCCAAACTCGGAAGGATGATGGCAAAGCATCTTCTGGATCTGGGGCATCGGAAAGTAGCGTATATTGCGCCACCTCTTACAACCAGACAGAAGCAGCGATCCAAAAGGGTGGAAGGATTTCTGAAAGAATTTGATGCTGTTGGATTAAAAGGCAATGTGATCATCAAGGCAGCAAATGAGTCGATCGATATGAGCATCCCGAATATCGATTCGGAGTATAAGATCGGATATGATCTGACGAAAGAGCTTTTGAGAGAGCATAATGATATTACTGCGATCGTCGGATTAAATGATATGATCGCATTTGGAATCCTGGATGCACTTCACGAAGAAAAATATAAAGTTCCGGCAGATATTTCCGTAATGGGATGTGATAATACACTGTTTGCGAAGATGCATAAGGTGTCGCTGACAACGATCGAGCATTTTGTCGTTTTCAAAGGGCGGGATGCCTGTGATATCATTATGAAAAAGATTCTTTCTCAGAACAGCCAGTATTCAGAGATCCAGCCGATCAGCACCTACCATGTAGAATATGAACCTCGTCTGATCGTTCGTGGAACGACGTCTTATGCGAAAACAAAAAAAGGGAAAAATTAGTTTAAATTCAAAAAATATTAGTAATATTTCATAGTTTATGTCTCTGAAAACGCTATAAAATAAAGAATTATCCAAAAACGGTATCAAAAAATTACTAATAAAATAGTTAATATTAACGTGAAAAATTACTAATAAAAACATATGGCTATTGACCTGTCAGAGTAAATTGCGATATAATTTAACCAAGTCAGGCAATCAGATAAAAAGAGAGATTCCTGATAACGGGAAATACGAATTTTCATGTTCATAAGGAGGAAAACGAAATGAGATTTTTCATCGACACAGCAAATGTGGAAGACATTAAAAAAGCTAACGATATGGGAGTTATCTGCGGAGTTACAACAAATCCGTCACTGATCGCAAAAGAGGGACGTGATTTTAAAGAAGTTATCGCAGAGATCGCATCTATCGTAGACGGACCGATCAGTGGAGAAGTAAAAGCAACAACTACTGATGCAGAAGGTATGATTGCAGAAGGTAGAGAAATCGCTAAGATCCATCCGAACATGGTAGTTAAAATTCCGATGACTGTAGAAGGACTGAAAGCTTGTAAAGCTCTTACAACTGAAGGAATCAAGACAAATGTAACACTAGTATTTACAGCAAACCAGGCACTTCTTGCAGCAAGAGCAGGGGCTACATATGTATCGCCGTTCCTTGGACGTCTGGATGATATTTCTGTACGTGGAACAGAACTGATCGAAGAAATCGCTGAGATGTTTGCAGCGGCCGGAGATATTAAGACACAGATCATCTGCGCGAGCGTCCGTAACCCAATGCACGTTACAGAATGTGCACTTGCAGGTGCTGATATTGCAACTGTTCCTTACAAAGTAATTGAACAGATGACACATCATCCGCTTACAGATGCTGGTATCGCAAAATTCCAGGCTGATTACAAAGCAGTATTCGGAGAATAAAATTTACAATCGGAATAATTTACTGTCGGAAGAGCACCAATCTGCGCTTCCGACAAAGTGACTAAAAATAAACTATTTCAGGAGGCATATTTTCATGAACAAGTCAGAACTTATGAAAACTGCAAATGAAATCCGTAAGAGCATCGTGACAGCAGTACACGCTGCCAAATCCGGACATCCGGGCGGATCTCTGTCAGCAGCAGACATCTACACATATTTATATTTTGAAGAGTTAAATATCGATCCTAAGGATCCTAAGAAAGCAGACCGCGACCGTTTCGTTCTTTCCAAAGGACATACAGCTCCGGGATATTATTCTGCACTGGCACACAGAGGATTCTTCCCTGTAGAAGACCTCAAGACACTTCGTCATACAGGATCTTACCTTCAGGGACATCCGGATATGAAGCACATCCCGGGTGTTGATATGTCAAGCGGATCTCTGGGACAGGGAATCTCAGCAGCAGTAGGTATGGCTATTTCTGCAAAATTGAGTAATGATGACTATCGTGTATACACACTTCTCGGAGATGGAGAAATTCAGGAAGGACAGGTTTGGGAAGCTTCTATGTTAGCAGGCTTCAGAAAACTGGACAATCTGGTAGTAATTGTAGATAATAACAACCTTCAGATTGACGGACGTATTGATGAAGTTAACTCACCATACCCGATCGACAAGAAATTTGAAGCATTTAACTTCCACGTAATCAATATCGATGGACATGATTTTGATCAGATTGCAGCTGCTTTCAAAGAAGCAAAAGAAACAAAAGGAATGCCGACAGCTATTATTGCCAAGACCATAAAAGGTAAAGGTGTTTCTTTCATGGAAGACCAGGCTGGATGGCATGGAAAAGCTCCGAATGATGAAGAATACAAGATCGCTATGGAAGATTTAGAGAAAGCAGGTGAAGCATTATGTCAGAAGTAAAGAAAATCGCAACAAGAGAAAGCTATGGTAATGCTTTAGTTGAACTTGGGAAACTGCATGATGATGTAGTAGTACTTGATGCTGACCTTGCCGGAGCTACAAAGACAGGAATGTTTAAGAAAGCATTCCCGGAAAGATTTATCGACTGTGGTATCGCAGAAGGCAACATGATCGGAGTTGCAGCTGGTATCGCTACAACAGGCAAAGTTCCGTTTGCAAGTACATTTGCAATGTTCGCAGCAGGACGTGCATTCGAACAGGTTCGTAACTCTGTCGGATATCCGAAGAACAATGTTAAGATCGGTGCTACACATGCAGGTATTTCCGTTGGTGAAGATGGTGCTACCCATCAGTGCAACGAAGATATCGCTCTTATGAGAACAATCCCAGGTATGGTAGTGATCAGCCCGGCAGATGATGTAGAAGCAAGAGCAGCTGTATTTGCAGCATATGAACATCAGGGACCGGTATATATGCGTTTCGGAAGACTTGCAGTGCCGGTAATCAATGATAATCCGGATTATAAGTTCGAGATCGGAAAAGGAATCGTACTTCGCGAAGGTAAAGATGTAACAATCGTTGCAACAGGACTTGAAGTGAGCGAATCTCTTGCAGCAGCTGAAAAGCTTGCAGCAGACGGAATCGATGCGAAAGTAATCAATATCCATACGATCAAACCTATTGATGAAGAACTTATTGTTGCAGCAGCAAAAGAGACAGGAAAAGTTGTTACCGTAGAAGAACATTCTGTCATCGGTGGACTTGGAAGTGCTGTATGTGATGTGC
The DNA here is from genome assembly GCF_027686195.1 of Coprococcus sp. AF102-57. Taxonomy (NCBI): domain Bacteria; kingdom Bacillati; phylum Bacillota; class Clostridia; order Lachnospirales; family Lachnospiraceae; genus Coprococcus; species Coprococcus sp. AF102-57. The sequence continues at coordinate 69,164 of NZ_JAQCSY010000016.1, forward strand.
TTTCTGAAAAACTTCCTACACCTGTTCTGAAGATTGGTGTTATGGATACGTTCGGGGAATCTGGTCCGGCAGTTGAACTGATCAAGAAATACGGACTTGATGCAGACAGCATCTGCGAAAAAGTAAAAGCATTTGTAAAATAATAAAAAAGGATTCTGAGAATCTATAATAAAAATGCCAGAACCGGTGTAAATCGGGACTGGCATTTTTGTTATGGATGAAAGTTCTTGATCCGCTGTGGGAGTGAGAAGGATACAGCACCAGACCAGTGGCACTATAACCAGTTATATTTTGAGAGTGGCATATTTCCCGTTCTAGGAAAATATTTTCCGTATAATACAGCTTACAAGTCCAATTCCGCATAATGGAAGAAGGATTCCTTTCAGACTTCCATACAGCTGCAGACCGCCGGCAAGACCGGTCAGTGGTGATGGAGAAGAAGGAATCAGATTCCAGAACATTCCGGCAGCAATTACAGTTATACCGATGAACAGGAAAGAGAAAAGCCCCCGTCCGGTATCGACACGCTTTGTTCCCCTGCCTCCATAAGCACATGGTCCGGTCAGCGCCCACAGGAAGAAAATAATCTCCATAATCAGCAGAAATGCTGCGACGCCAAGGAAGGCACCGAGCGTATAATTCTTGGCATTTACCGCTGTGGCAAGTGAACCATATACCGGATAACAGCTCCAGAAATTCTTGAAAATATTAAATGCAATTACGGCGATCATCAGAAGCGTTACGCCACGGGCTCCGGTCTGCAGGAGTTTGCCGGTTATTTTTGCGCCGGTCTGCACGGTCTTTTTCACCGGAGTGGTGATGATCGAAGCGGATGGAGTGGAACGCTTTTTCCCCGAAGCTTTTGAACTGCCGTTTCCAGAGTTTCCGGAAGTACGTTTCCGGGCTTTTTTAGACCGCTCCTTTCGTGAATTCTCTGAAGGATCTTCGGTGGAAGAGTGTTCCTTCTTTTTTACTTCCTCGCTTTTGTTGGTTTTATTTACATCTCTTTGAGATTTCTTTTTACGCCTTTTTACGGTATCCCGATCCGGTACGTCATCCAGATCAATGATATCAAAGTCAGTATCGTCTGACAGGTCTTCATAAATCTGTTTCATGTTACAATCAGCCTCCTCATTTTTGTTTCGCCCTATTTTATACCAGGAATTTGAAAGAAACAATATGAATCACAGAAACATCACAAAATCATAAGGAATTCTTTAGAAAAGAATGAGGTGGAACAAAAGAAATTTTGGTATACTTAAAGTATGCCGGGAAAAGGAACACGGCAGAAAAAAGAGGGGAACCAGAATGGAAAAATTACAGAAAACGATAACTGAATTAAATGATAAATTAAAAAAGAAAAATAAAACACCGGAGGAGCAGGATGAAGAATTTGAACAGTTTTATGAATGCATCAAAGATATTGCAACCCATCCGGTAGTGCTGAGAATGAAGCTTTATCCGCATCATGGAGTGACAAACTGTTATCAGCACTGTCTTCATGTTTCTTACTATAATTATATCTGGTGTAAGGCACTTGGACTGGATGCAAGGTCAGCAGCGCGTGCGGGAATGCTGCATGATTTGTTTTTGTACGACTGGCATACCCATGCAAAGCGGACAGGGGATCATTTTCATGGGATGACGCATCCGAAAAGAGCGCTCATGAACGCAGAGAAATTTTTTGATCTGAATAGCATCGAACGGGATATTATCATCAACCATATGTGGCCGGTCACACTTTTTTCTGTGCCACGGACAAAAGAAGGATGGATTACGACACTTGCTGACAAGTATTGCGGCAGTTTTGAGACTGCACAGCGGAAGGAGAGCGATCCGGTAAAGAAAAAACGGGGAATGGACAGGATTGTCGAACGATTTTCCTATTTAGTAGACACAAAGCGATAAAAAGTGTGCTTTCTATATGATACGATAGCCTAAACTACAAAATATGCAGAATGAGGTGAGAGTATTATGGAAAACAAATTTCCAAAAAATGTACGTCAGATAGGAAATGTGAGTGATACTCCGAAGATTTACGTGGAAGATTATGTAGATACATTTCTGAATCAGATTTGTGATAAAGCAGATAAGGAACAGGCAGGTGCATTTCTGGTCGGTAAAAAAGAAGTAACAGAAGGTCAGGAGTGTCTCTATATTTTTGGCGCGATCTGCATGGAATTTTCCGATGATGAAAATGAAATCATTTCACAGGAGAATTTTGAAAAAGCAGAGCAGGAGAAAAAGGAATATTTTGAAGAGGGTACGATGATTGGCTGGATGCTCTGCAGACCGGGCGCGCGAATGGTGATAGATACGAAGATATTCAATACCCATGAAAAATATTTTTCCGAAAGAAATACTATTTTTATATTAAAAGATAATGCAGAGGTGGAAGAACAGTATTATTGTTACAAATATAAAGAGCTGATGCAGATTGGCGGGCATTATGTTTATTATGAAAAAAATGCTGCAATGCAGAGTTATATGATTACGGCACGGAAAAAGATTGGCGTGACACCCAGCGAAGTTGTGGAAGATAAGGCTGCAAAAGATTTTCGCAACCTTGTAAAAGAAAGATTTGAGGCGCAGGAGCAGAAGAAAACTTCCAGGCTGACATACGTGGCGAGCGTGTTTCTGGTAATTGTGGTTCTGATTATGGGCGTGACAACCCTGAACAATTATGGGAAAATGAAAAGTGTCCAGTCATCCCTGGAATTTATACGTAATTCGATCATGAAGCAGGGCGAAGAAAAAACGCAGAAAACCAGTGGCACAGTAAAAGAAGCAAATGAGCAACAAAATGAGAATACCGTTCAGTCAGAGCAGACGAATGATCCGCAGACAGAGGAACAGCAGGATCCGATGCCACAGCAGGGAGAGGGCTCTGATTCTGCTTCGACAGAGGAAGAAAAGGTCGATGATTCTTCGATGAGCGCAATGCAGGAAATGAGTGAAGATATTTATATTGTAGAAAAAGGCGATACGCTAGCCAAAATCAGCAAGAAAGTATACGGGGATAGTGGACATGTAGATGCGATCTGCAGAATGAACGGGTTGTCGGACGGAAACCTGATTTTTATCGGACAGAAATTGATTCTGCCGTAGTTTTCTGTACATATGAATAAAAACTGTGGTATACTAACAACAAACTAACGACAGGAAAAGGACAGGTTATGGATGTGATAGTAAAGGTACGTGATCCGGACGAAAACCTGGAAGAGAAGATAAAGGCGTACAAAGTAAAAAAGAGAATAAAGACGGCGGTAACGATTTTGGCGTTTGTGTTTGCACTGATCAGCAGCTATCTGCTTGTGAAATTGCAGACATATACAAGCTTACGGACTCTGCAAAGCTATAAAAATAAAGAGACAGAATCAAGTGATCTGAAATATTTGCAATATGCAGACGGAATGCTCAAATATGGACGGGATGGAATTGCGTATATCAATAAAAAAGGTGTAGAGCAGTGGAACCAGTCTTATCAGATTAAGGATCCGGTTATCAATGTGTCGGGAAAAGCGATGGCGGTCGCAGAGCGCGGTGGAAATGATATTTATGTTATGGATGAAAAAGGCGCGAAGGGAGAAATCCATACGAATTATCCGATCGAGAAGATAGCTGTTGCGGAAAATGGAATTGTCAGTACGATTTTAAATAACGAAAATTCACCAATGGTTGTGTGCTATGATGCGACAGGAAATGTACTGGTAGAGCACAGAGCTTCACTTACCGGAACCGGATACCCGATTGGAATCGCACTTTCGCCGAACGGAACGAGACTTCAGATTTCATATTTGTGTGTAGCGGATGGTGTCGAGGCAACAAGAGTCGGATACCTGAATTTTGATAATACAGAAGAAGCAAACAAAGAATATCAGGTTGCTGATGATGTTTACAAAAACACAATTGTTCCGACTTCGTTTTTTATAGATGAGAAGAAGTCTGTACTGGTCGGAGATCAGTCGTTTATGATCTATAAGGAAACGGACAAGCCGAAGCTTTCTAAAACAGTAAAGCTGGATAAGCAGATTAAAAGCTTTTTCCATGACGATGAATATCTTGGGTTCATACTGAAAGAAGAAAGCGGAGAATATGAGCTTCGCCTGTATGATATGGAAGGAAATCAGAAATTATCTAAAACATTTACCGGGGAATATGGAAATGTAAAGATTGCAGATGGAAATGTTATCATGTATGATGGGACTTCTTGCCTGATTTATTCCAAGCTTGGTGTGAAGCAATTTGAAGGAACGACAGAATATGAGATAAAAGAAGTAATTCCGGTTTTCGGAATCAATAAGTACCTGGTGATGAATGCAGACGGACTTGCAGAGGTACGGCTTGTAAAATAGGAGTAGAGTATGGAAGTAAATATTTTATTGGTAATTGTCGGGGGCATTATAGCAATAGGAGCCATTGTAGGATTTGCCAAAGGTGCTGTCAGGATTGCTGTATCGCTTGGGGCGACGATCCTTACACTGGCGGTTGTGTATTTTGCAACGCCGTATGTCAGCAAGGCAATTTATTCGCTTACACCGATTGATGAGATGGTAGAACAGCAGTGTATAAAAACGATGACAAAAGCCTTCACGGGAGAAGCGGATACAAATTCGGGATTTACGGAAGAGCAGGTACGGGGAATCCTCTCGGCGGCAGGTGTATCTGAGCAGACATTGGAAGCAGCAGGAATTACCGTGGAAGATATTGTAAATGGTAATGTGTCAGATGAGATGCTGCAGCAGTATGGAATTTCACCCGATATCTTCGATGGACATGTGTCAACGGAAGAGGCAGAGCAGTCGATCATGGAGGCTGAGGTTCCAAAGCAAATGCAGATAGTGGCAATCGAGGGGGCAGATCTTCCGGATGTATTTAAGAATCTTCTTCTGGAAAATAATAACAGTGAAGTTTATCAGAAGCTTGGGGTAACGACATTTGCGGAATATGTAAGCAAATATTTTGCAAAGCTGGTTATCGAGATTGTCGCGTTTCTGGTAACATTCCTGTTTGCAACCATTGTGATAAGAGCAGTTGTGTTTGCGCTTGATTTTGTGACAGCACTTCCGGTTCTGGGAATTCTGAACAGGCTGGCAGGAGTTCTGGTAGGGTCGACGATTTCATTTATTATAGTAGGGATCCTGTTTATTGTAATTACGCTTCTGTATACAACAACGATAGGAAAGCAGGCAATGGGAATGATCAGAGAAGATCAGATCCTTAGTTTTTTATATGATAATAATATAATTATGAAAATTGCAACAATGTTGAGATAAAAGGCTTGACAATAGAAACTGATAATGGTATTATAAAAATCTGTCACGGAAAAGTGATGGATTTTTATTTATAATAAGGGATGTAAGGTAGCCTTTGAAAATAAAAATAAAAACCTCAAAAAATGTGTTGACAAAACAAAATACACATGATATTATATAGAGGTTGTCGCTGATAAAAATAAAAAGCGACAAAAAAATAATTTAAAAAAAGTTGTTGACAAACATGAAACA